>NZ_JBIUZW010000020.1:76558-103313 GCF_044745245.1 Herbaspirillum sp. NPDC087042
CACGAAGGTCTGCACGGCCTCGCAGGCCCGCTCGCGGGGAGTGTTTTCCAGTTCGGAGATGATGCGGCTGCCGATCACTTCGGCCACCGCATTGCGGATGTCGGCCGGGGCGCTCTTGGGGGACAGGCTGGCGCGGTCTTCCCACGCCTGATCGATGATTTGCTGAATGGACTGTGTCATGTTGATATCTATGAACGGTTGGGTGAAAGGGTAAATGGTCTGGCTTGCGACCGGCTTCAGGCCTGGCCTGCCAGTTTCTTGGTGAAGGCGACGATGCGTTGCGCCGCCTCCAGGCATTCTTCGACTTCGGCCACCAGGGCCATGCGGATGCGGCCGGCGCCCGGATTGACACCATGCGCCTCGCGCGCCAGGTAGCTGCCCGGCAGCACCGTGACATTATATTCGGCGTAGAGGCGACGGGCGAATTCGGTGTCGCTGATCCCGACCAGCTTGTCGACCTTGGCCCAGAGGTAGAAGGCGGCGTCAGGCAGGGCCACGTCCAGCACTTCCTGCAGCACCGGGGTGACCTGCGAGAACTTGGTCACATACTTGGCGATGTTGTCCTGGACGTGGGTCTCGTCCTTCCAGGCCTCCACCGACGCCGCCTGGATCACCGGGCTCATGGCGCCACCGTGGTAGGTACGGTAGAGCAGGAATTTCTTCAGGATCGCGGCGTCGCCGGCCACGAAGCCCGAGCGCATGCCCGGTACGTTGGAGCGCTTGGAGAGGCTGGAGAAGGCGATCAGGTTGCGGTAGTCGCGGCCCAGCTTGCGGGCGGCTTCCATGCCGCCCAGTGGCGGATCCTGCTTGAAGTAGATCTCCGAATAGCACTCGTCGGAGGCAATCACGAAGCCGTAGCGGTCCGACAGGGCGAACAGTTCCTTCCAGTCGTCCAGCGTCAGCACGGCGCCGGTGGGATTGCCGGGCGAGCAGACGAACAGCAGTTGCACGCGTTCCCACACTTCCTGCGGCACCTGGCTGAAGTCGGGGGCGAAATTGCGCTTGGGGTCCGAGTTGACGAAGTAGGGCTGGGCGCCGGCCAGGTAGGCCGAGCCTTCATAGATCTGGTAGAACGGATTGGGGCACATCACCAGCGCGCCCGGCTTGCTGGGGTCGATCACGGTTTGCGTGAGCGAGAACAGCGCCTCGCGCGAGCCATTGACCGGCAGGATCTCGCTGGCCGGATCGGGACGCGGGATGCCGTAGCGGTTCTGCAGCCAGTCGGCGATCGCGCCGCGCAGCGCCTCGCTGCCCAGCGTGGCCGGGTAGGAGGCCAGGCCCGACAGGTTGTCGGTCAGCGCCTTCTGGATGAAGGCCGGCGTCGGATGCTTGGGCTCGCCGATGCCCAGGCTGATCGGACGATAGGCGGGATCGGGCGTGATGCCGGCAAAGAGCTTCTTCAGCTTTTCGAAGGGATACGGCTGCAGTTGGTCGAGTAGGGGATTCACGGCGCTGAACAGGAATAATGCTTCGCGGGCCGGCGTGCATGACTGTCATGCGGCTGGCCTTGGCAAAGGGCTGGGAAAGCTTGCGATTATACCGTCATTGCCGCATGCATGGACCGCCATCCTCTTGATGCCATCGCGTGCCGTGCTGTCGCGCCGAAGGCTCGCATTTCACGCCGCTTGTGCAGCCGGAGATAGCTAGCGTGAGTATTCGTGCAAATCGAACAATCGAGGCCAGGTAGGCGGCGTATTCCTTCGATTGTCAGGAAGCTTTCTGACTTAAAGTTGCGTTTCGCCAACTATAAGGGTCGGTATGCGATGCCGGCCTTCCTCCCTCGGAGAACAAGAATGAAAAGTCTCAAGGCCCAGCTCATTTCCGCGCTGGTCGTGATGTGGGTGGGCTTGCTGTTGCTGGCGGCCTGGTCCGCCTACAGTGCCCGTGAAAACATGATTGCCGAACGCAAGGATGGCCTGCGCCGCGTGGTGGAGGCCGCCAATGGCGTGGTCGCCAGCTATGTGGCCGATGTGGCCGCAGGCAAGCTGTCCAAGGAAGACGCCCAGAAGAGCGCCCTGGAGCGCATTGCCGCCATGCGCTACGACGGTGACAACTACCTGTTCGTCTTCGATTCCCGCCCGGTGGTGCTGATGCTGCCCTCCAACAAGGCCATGGTCGGCAAGAACGTGGCCGATCGAAAGGACTCCGAGGGCAAGGCCTACTATGCGGAGATGGTGAAGGTGGGCAAGCAGGACCAGAAGGGCTACGTGCAATACATGGGACGCCTGCCAGGCACCGATGACAGCAATCGCACACCCAAGATGAGCTATGTCGTCCATAACGAAACCTGGGACTGGTTCATCGTCACCGGCGTGTTCCTGAGCGACGTGCAGGCGCAGTTCGAGGCCAACCTGTTCAAGCTGCTGGGCATCCTGCTGGTGGTGGGTGTGGTGGTGTCGGCGATGATGCTGGCCATCATCCGCCGCATCACCGGCAGCCTGGGCGGTGAGCCGGCCTATGCGGTCGATATCGCCACGCGCATCGCCGCCGGCGACCTCACCGTGCAGGTGCAGACCCGCGCTGGCGACACGCGCAGCCTGCTCTTCGAGATGGCGACCATGCGCGAGCGTCTGGCTGGTGTCATCAAGGGCATCCGCCAGGGTACCGACGCCATCGACATCGGCGCCCGCGAGATCGCTGCCGGCAACCTGGACCTGTCCTCGCGCACCGAGGAGCAGGCCGGCTCCCTGGCCACGACCGCCTCCAACATGGATGGCCTGACCGCCACCGTCAAGCAGAATGCCGACAATGCCCGCCAGGCCGGCCAACTGGCCCATAGCGCCTCCGAGATCGCCAGCCGGGGCGGTGACGTGGTGGGGCAGGTGGTCCAGACCATGGAAGGCATCACCGAGAGCTCGCGCAAGATCGCCGACATCATCGGCGTGATCGATGGCATCGCCTTCCAGACCAACATCCTGGCCCTGAATGCCGCCGTCGAAGCGGCCCGTGCCGGTGAGCAGGGTCGTGGCTTTGCCGTGGTGGCCTCGGAAGTACGCTCGCTGGCCCAGCGCAGCGCCCAGGCGGCCAAGGAGATCAAGGCCCTGATCGAGGATTCGGTGCAACGCGTGGGTAGCGGCTCGGAGCAGGTGGCGCGTGCCGGCCAGACCATGGGTGAGGTGGTCACGGCCGTGCGTCGGCTGACCGACATCGTGGGTGAGATCTCCTCAGCGTCTGAAGAACAGCGCAATGGTATCGAGCAGGTCAACCTGGCCATCGGCGAGATGGATCAGGTCACCCAGCAGAATGCCGCGCTGGTGGAGGAGGCCGCCGCCGCAGCGGGTTCGCTGGAAGAGCAGGCGCGTCGCCTCAAGGCTGCCGTGGCGACGTTCCGCGTGGAGGGTGAGGAGGCATCGGCGCCCTTGGCCTCCCGGCCAGTGGCCGCGCCGGTCAAGCCGGCCGCCAAGCCGCTGGTCAAGCCGGCGATCAAGGCCGCGCCGTTGCCGGCTCCCGCCCGTGCGGCCAGTCCGCCCCCTGCCTTCAAGGCCAGCGCCCCAGGCGACGACGGCGATTGGGAGACCTTCTGAGTCGTACCGCTGCGACCGGCTAGCCGGATCTGCCAACGCTGCGTCGAGCCCCTCGCCGCAGCGTTTTTTCTTGACCGCCGCCTAGCGCCGGGAAGGGCGTCGCGACGCCCTTTTTGGCCTTGCCGAGGCCGTGCGATGTTATGATACCGGCCTTTCCGGAAGCAAATTTCCCGCTTTCCTTCAATTGTTTTAATTTGTCGATAACGTGCGCCTAACTTCCATCAAATTATCTGGATTCAAGTCCTTCGTCGAGCCTACGCATTTCCAGGTTCCGGGGCAGCTGGTAGGCGTGGTCGGACCCAACGGCTGCGGCAAATCCAATATCATCGACGCCGTGCGCTGGGTGCTGGGCGAGTCCAAGGCGTCCGAGTTGCGCGGCGAGTCGATGCAGGACGTCATCTTCAACGGCTCCACCCACCGCAAGCCGGCCGGGCGCGCCTCGGTCGAACTGGTGTTCGACAACTCCGCCGGCAAGGCGGCCGGCCAATGGGGCCAATATGCCGAAATCGCCGTCAAGCGCACCCTGACCCGCGACGGTACCTCGTCCTACTACATCAACAACCAGTCCGTACGCCGGCGTGACATCCAGGACATCTTCCTGGGTACCGGCCTAGGCCCGCGCGCCTACGCCATCATCGGCCAGGGCATGATCTCGCGCATCATCGAGGCGCGCCCTGAAGAACTGCGGATCTTCCTGGAAGAAGCCGCTGGCGTCTCCAAGTACAAGGAACGCCGCCGCGAGACCGAGAACCGCCTGCACGACACCACCGAGAACCTGACCCGCCTGGAAGACATCCTGCGCGAGCTCAATGCCAACCTCGAAAAGCTGGAAGCGCAAGCCGCCGTGGCCAAGAAATTCCACGAGCTGCAAAACGACCAGGAAGAGAAGCAGAAGCTGCTGTGGCTGCTGCGCAAGAACGAGGCCAAGGCCGAGCAGGAGCGCTTCTTCAAGGAAATCGAGCGCGCCCAGATCGACCTGGAAGAACAGACCGCCAAGCTGCGCCACGTCGAGACCGAGCTGGAGCACATGCGCCAGGCGCACTATGGCGCCGGCGATCGCCTGCACCAGGCGCAGGGCCACCTGTACCAGACCAATTCCGAGATCGGCAGCCTGGAAGCGCAGATCAAGTTCGTCATCGAATCGCGCAACCGCCTGCAGGCGCAATTGAACTCCCTGGGCGCGCAGCGCGACCAGTGGCAGCGCCAGGGTACCCAGCAGCAGGAAGAACTGGCCGAAGCCGAGATCCAGCTGGAAGAATTCGGCATGCGCGTGGAGCAGTCCCAGCACGCCGTGCAAGACACCAGCGATCGCCTGCCGTCGCTGGAATCGGCCTGGCGTGAATCGCAGGTCAAGACCACCGAGTCGCGCGGCAAGATCATGCAGGTGCAGCAGCAGATCGAGCTGCAGTCGACGCACCAACGCAATGCCTCCAACATCCTCTCGGGCCTGGCCGCACGCCGCGAGCGCCTGATGCAGGAAAAGAATGGCATGGCCATGCCCGATGACGTGCATCTGTCCAACCTGCGCCTGCAGCTGGAAGAAAAGCAGGCCTCGCTGGAAGAGGCCAGCATGTACCTCGAAGAGGCGCAGGAGCAATTGCCGCGCCTGGAAGAAGAGCGCCGCACGGCCCAGGAACTGGTCAGCAAGGAAACCTCCGCCAACGCCCAGCTGGACGCCCGTCTGACGGCCCTGAAACAGTTGCAGGAAAGCGTGCAGGCCCAGGGCAAGGTGCAACCCTGGCTGGAAAAGCACGGCCTGGCCGAGCTGCCGCGCCTGTGGCAGAAGCTGCATATCGAGTCCGGCTGGGAAACCGCCCTGGAAGCGGTGCTGCGCGAACGCATGTCGGCCCTGGAACTGTCCAACCTGGATTGGGCCAAGGCCTTCTTCAGCGATGCGCCGCCGGCCAAGCTGGCCCTGTACGCGCCCAACGCCGGCGTGGCGGCAGCCTCGGTTCCGCCGCCGGCCGGCCTCAAGCCCTTCGTCAACCTGCTGCAACTCAATGACCCGGGCCTGCGCGCCCTGATGAACGACTGGCTCGACGGCATCTTCATCGCCGATGACACCGCCACCGCCTTTGCCGAGCGTTCCACCCTGCCGCTGGGCGGCCTGTTCGTGACCCGCCAGGGCCATGTGGTGAGCAATTCCAGCGTGCGTTTCTATGCCTCCGATTCGGAGCAGGATGGCATGCTGGCGCGCCAGCAGGAAATCGAGAACATCACCAAGCAGCAACGCGCCCAATCGATGCTGGCCGAGGAAGCCAAGGGCCGCGCCGTGCGCGCCGAGGCAGCCCTGTCGGGGGCTTCGCAACGCCTGCAGGAGCTGCGCCAGCGCGTCAATTCGCTGACCCAGTCGGCGCACAGCCTGCAGATCGAGGTGATGAAGCTGGGCGAGGTGCAGGAGCGCTTCAACCAGCGCAGCACCCAGATCGCCACCGACCTGGAAGAAATCGGCATGCAGGAAGCCGAGCAGCAGCAGGTGCAGGCCGAGTCCGAGGCCCGCTTCGAGGAGCTCGACATCGAACTGGCCGAGCTGCAGGAGCAGCACGAAAATGGCCAGACCGATTATCTGAACAAGGAACAGCAGCTCAACGACGCCCGCACCCGTTTGCGCGAGCTGGAGCGTGCGGCCCAGGAAACCGAATTCGCCGAGAAGTCGCATCGCAACAAGATCGAGGAATTGAAGCGTGGCATCGCCACCGCCCTGGAACAGGCGGCACAGCTGTTTGCCAGCATGCAGCAGGGCAGCCTGGAACTGGAAAGCCTGGATGACCAGGCCGCCCAGGCCGGCCTGCAGGAGCTGCTGGATCGCCGCAGCGAGCAGGAACGCGCGCTGGCCGATGCCCGTCACGAACTGGACCAGCTGTCCCAGCAATTGCGCTCGCACGAAGAAAGCCGCATGCAGGCCGAACGCAGCCTGCAGCCGCAGCGCGACCGCATCACCGAACTGCAGCTGAAGGAACAGGCCGCCCGCCTGAACCAGGAGCAGTTCTCCGAAGCGCTGGCGCAGACCAATGCCGATGAAGCCGCGCTGTCGGAAAAGCTCACCAGCGACATGCGTCCGTCCTACCTGCAAGGCGAAGTGACCCGCCTGACCAACGCCATCGCGGCGCTGGGTGCGGTCAACCTGGCGGCCCTGGACGAGCTGGCCACGGCCTCCGAGCGCAAGCATTTCCTGGACGCCCAGCACGCCGACCTGAACGAAGCCATCACCACCCTGCAGGATGCGATCCACAAGATCGACATGGAAACCCGCGACCTGCTGCAAGACACCTTCGACAAGGTCAATCACCACTTCTCGGAGCTGTTCCCGGTGCTCTTCGGCGGCGGCCAGGCCAAGCTCATCATGACCGGCGACGAGATCCTGGATTCCGGCGTGCAGGTCATGGCGCAGCCGCCAGGCAAGAAGAACGCCACCATCCACCTGCTCTCCGGTGGCGAAAAGGCGCTCACGGCGACGGCCCTGGTGTTCTCCATGTTCCAGCTGAACCCGGCGCCGTTCTGCTTGCTCGACGAGGTCGATGCGCCGCTGGACGATGCCAACACCGAACGCTTCGCCAACATGGTCAAGCGCATGTCGGAATACACCCAGTTCCTGTTCATCTCCCACAACAAGATCGCCATGGAAATGGCGCAGCAGCTGATCGGGGTGACCATGCAGGAGCAGGGCGTGTCACGTATCGTGGCGGTGGACATGGAATCGGCCGCCAACTTCTCCAGCGCCGAGCAGGCTGCCTGATGCCTTTAAGCGCTTGTGCAACGGGCTTTGTCGGCTTGACAAGCAGGGCGGCGTGACCGTACCCTGAAAACCTTGCCGCCGAGCCCGGCGCAGGCGCTTGCGCCAGCCGGAAACGGTGTTGACGGCCCCCACGGGCCTTGAAAAAATTACAATATCTTGACCGCGAACTTGCCGCAGCTTGTCCTTTCGATGTCGCCGAGCCTGGTCTCGGGCACCTGCGCCCCTGCCGGCGCCGGTGTGAAGGACCACGGCCACGACGGCCTGCGCGGTCGGGGCATTCTTGGATTGATAGGATTCGGATTCCCTCGATGAGCAGCATTACCCAGCCGACCATGCCACGCGGCGCCGTTGATGGCGCTATCCAGCCAGCCAGAATGAAGGGACGCGCAGCATGATGGATCTCCAGACCAGCCTGATCATCATCGGTGGCGTATTCGTCGCCGGTGTCATTTCCTACAACAAGTGGCAGGAGCACAAGGCGCGCAAGACCGTGGAGCGCGCCTTTTCCTCGTCCCACGATGACGTGCTGATGTCGCCCGACGAGCAGCCGTCGGCCGAACCGGTCTATGCACCGGCCCCTGCCGCCGAACGTAGTACCGCCGGGACAGCGCCGGCTGCGGCGCCCAGCGAACGTGCCGAACCCTCCCTCTACGATGCCCCCGAGCGCAAGCCGGTGTCTGCGCCCGTGAAGGCCTACATGGACCAGGCCCAGTTCGAGCCGCGTGAACCCTTCCTGGGTGAGGCGCCGACGACCGAGTCGACCCGCCCGGCCGACGAGGCTGTCCTGGAGGAAGCCTTGGCGCAGGCGCCGCAATCGACGGTGGCCCAGGTCATCGCCGGTGCCGAGGAGCAGGTCGAGGCCGTGCCGGCCTTCACCCCGCCGCCGGAAATGCAGGCCCGCCTGGCGCCCCGGCGCGAGCTGCCGGTGGACGAGCTGATTGACTGCAACATCCCCATCGCCCTGGATAATCCGCTGCGCGGCGACAAGCTGCTGCCGCTGTTGCAGAACCTGCGCCATGTGGGCAACAAGCCCGTGCATTTCATCGGTCGCACCGTCGAAGGCGACTGGGAAGCCGTCAACCATGGTGGCGTCTATTCGGCCTTGCTGGCCGGTGCGCAGTTGGCCAACCGCAGCAATGCCTTGAACGAGATCGAGTATTCGGACCTGGTCATGCGCCTGCGCGACCTCGCCGATGCACTCTCGGGCGAACCGGAGCTGCCGGACATGCCTGACGTGATCCGTACCGCCCAGGCCCTGCACCAGTTCATCTCCGACCATGATGCACAACTGTCGGTGAATGTGCGCTCCCAGGGCGCGCCCTGGAGCCTGGCGACGCTGCTGGCTGCCTTGACCCGTCAGGGCTTCGACCGCCGTACCGAGGCCCACCTGGTGATGCAGGATGGCGAGGGCGAGGTGCTGTTCGCGCTCTCCACCAATGCCACCCCGACCGATGAGACCACCGACCGCCTGACCCTGCTGCTGGACGTGCCCCGCGTGGCGCCTTCCCGCGATGGCTATGGCGCGCTGGTAGCCTGCGCTCGTTCGCTGTCGCAGCGTCTGGGCGGCGTGATCGTCGATGACAGCGACCAGCCCCTGTCCGATGAGGCCCTGGCCGATATCGCCGAACAGGTTTCGGCCTTCTACAGCGCCATGGAATCGGCCGAGATTGCCGCCGGCTCCACCCGTGCCTTGCGCCTGTTCAGCTAAGGCGCCGTTTTTTCTTCACCACGATGCAAGCAGATTTGTTTTCCGCCGGACGGCCCCCGCAAGGGGCGCCGGACTGGCTGGTGCGCGCCTACGAGCTGCGCGCCGAATTGAACCGTCACAACCACAGCTACTACGTGCTGGATCAACCCAGCATCCCGGACGCCGAATACGACCGGCTGTTCCAGGAGTTGCAGGCGCTGGAAGGCGCCCATCCCGAGCTGCTGACCGCCGATTCGCCGACCCAGCGCGTGGGTGCGGGGCCGCTGCCGCAGTTCGAGCCGGTGCGCCACGATATTCCCATGCTCTCGCTGGGCAACGGCTTTTCCGATGAAGACATCGAAGCCTTCGACAAGCGCGTCAGCGATGGCCTGGAAACGCTGCAGCAAGTGCGCTACGCCACCGAACTGAAGTTCGATGGCCTGGCCATCAGCCTGCGCTACGAAAACGGCGTCCTGGTCCAGGCCGCCACCCGGGGCGACGGCACCACCGGCGAGAACGTCACCGCCAACATCCGCACCGTGCGCGCCATCCCGCTGCGCCTGCATGGCGAGAACCTGCCGCAGGTGATCGATGTGCGTGGTGAGGTGCTGATGTACAAGGAGGATTTCGCCCGCCTGAACCAGCGCCAGCGCGATGCCGGCCAGAAGGAATTCGCCAATCCCCGCAATGCCGCTGCCGGCAGCCTGCGCCAGCTCGATTCGCGCATCACGGCCCAGCGCACGCTGCGCTTCTTTGCCTACGGCATCGGCGTGCTGGAAGGGGCCGAGATGCCGGCTTCGCATTCGGCACTGCTGGACTGGTACCAGCAACTGGGCTTGCCAGTGTGCAAGGAGCGCGCCGTGGTCACCGGCGCGGCCGGGCTGCTGGAATTCTTCAATGGCATCGGCGCCAAGCGCGAGAGCCTGCCCTATGAGATCGATGGCGTGGTCTACAAGGTCGATAGACTGGACCAGCAGAAACACCTGGGCTTTGTCTCGCGCGCACCGCGTTTCGCGCTGGCCCACAAATTCCCGGCCCAGGAAGCTCTGACCGTGGTGCTGGACATCGAGGTCCAGGTCGGCCGTACCGGCGCCATCACGCCGGTGGCGCGCCTCAATCCGGTCTTCGTCGGTGGCGTGACCGTGACCAATGCCACGCTGCATAACGAGGACGAAGTCAGGCGCAAGGATATCCAGATCGGCGACACCGTCATCGTGCGCCGCGCCGGTGACGTGATCCCCGAAGTGGTGGCCTATGTGCCCGAAAAGCGCCCGGCCGATGCGCGTGCCTTCGTCATGCCCGAGGCCTGCCCGGTCTGCGGCTCGCCCATCGTGCGTGCCGAGGACGAGGCGGTGGCGCGCTGTTCCGGCGGCTGGCTGAAGTGTTCGGCCCAGCGCAAGGGCGGTCTGCAGCATTTTGCCTCGCGCCGCGCCATGGATATCGAAGGCCTGGGTGAACAACTGGTCGAACAACTGGTCGACAGGCAGGTGGTCAACACGCCCGCCGATCTGTACCGCCTGGGCCTGTCGGCCCTGGCCGAGCTGGACCGCATGGCCGAGAAGTCGGCACAGAATGTGCTTGATGCCCTGGAGAAGTCCAAGGGCACCACGCTGGCGCGCTTCATCTATGCGCTGGGCATCCGCCACGTCGGCGAGGCCACGGCCAAGGAGCTGGCGCGGCATTTCGGCGGCATCGACAAGGTGCTGGAGGCCAGCGAGGAGCAATTGCTGGAAGTGGCCGATGTCGGGCCGGTGGTGGCCAGTTCGATCCGCGCCTTCTTCAGCGATCCGGTCAATGTGGAGCTGGTCGAGCAACTGCGCGCAGTCGGCGTACACTGGCCGGAAAGCGAAGGCGTCGAGGCCGGTGCCAAGCACCTGGCCGGCAAGACCTTCGTGCTGACCGGGACCTTGCCGAACCTCTCGCGTGACGAAGCCTCGCACCTGATCGAAGCCGCTGGCGGCAAGGTGTCGGGCTCGGTCTCCAAGAAGACCAGCTACGTGGTGGCAGGTGCCGAGGCCGGCAGCAAGCTGGCCAAGGCCGAGGAACTGGGCATTGCCATCCTGGACGAGGATGGCCTCAAGGCGCTGTGCGCGGGCTAGTCCCGCTGCAGGATTGATGATGTTTGTGGCAGAAGACGTGTTTTTTTGCCTGATGGCATCGGTTGCCCTCAGGTTGCCAGGCTGGCCTGGCTTAAGATTCGATAAGTTTCAATAAGCTTCATTTTCCCTCGGAGTCATGATGATCAAGAAGATCAAGAAAGCCGTATTTCCCGTCGCCGGTCTCGGTAGCCGCTTCCTGCCGGCCACCAAGGCCCAGCCCAAGGAAATGCTGCCCATCGTCGATAAGCCGCTGATCCATTACGCGGTCGAAGAAGCGGTGGCAGCCGGCATTACCGAAATGGTGTTCATTACCGGCCGCAACAAGCGCGCCATCGAAGACCACTTCGACAAGGCCTACGAGCTGGAAAGCGAACTGGAAGCGGCCGGCAAGAAGAAGCTGCTGGAAATCGTCCAGAACGTGGTGCCCAAGAACGTCAACTGCATCTTCATCCGTCAATCGGTGCCGCTGGGCCTGGGCCACGCCGTGCTGTGCGCGCGTCCGGTGGTGGGCGAGGAGCCCTTCGCCGTGCTGCTGGCCGACGACTTCATGGATACCGATCCGGGCGTCAAGCCGGTGCTGGCACAGATGACCGATATCTATGAACGTGAAGGCATGAGCATGCTGGCCGTGCAGGAAGTGCCGCAAAGCGATACCAAGCAATACGGTATCGTCAGCGCCACGCCGTACCAGCCCAACCTGGAACGCGTCAACGCCATCGTCGAAAAGCCGGCGCCGGAAGAAGCGCCGTCCACGCTGGCCGTGGTGGGCCGCTATGTGCTCAACAATCGCATCTTCGACTACCTGCAGAACATTCCCCGTGGCGCCGGTGGCGAGATCCAGCTCACCGACGGCATCGCCAAGCTGATGCAGGCCGAGTCCGTGCTGGCCTATCGCTACCAGGGTCAGCGCTATGACTGCGGTTCCAAGCTTGGCTACCTCAAGGCCATGGTTGCCATGGGCATGAAGCACCCCGAAACCGGTCCGGCCTTCAGCGACTTCCTCAAGGAAGTGGCGGGCAAGCAGGGCTGATCGCAGCGCTGCCTGCGGTATCGCCCTGGGCGAGCAGTTTATATCGACGCCCGGTTCATCCGGGCGTTTTCATTGGAGAGGACAAGATGGCCATACGCGAGATTCTCAAGATGGGTGACCCGCGCCTGCTGCGCCAGGCCCAGCCGGTGACAGGTTTCGGTACGCCCGAACTGGCGCTGCTGGTGGACGACATGTTCCAGACCATGCGCGCCGTCAATGGCGCCGGTCTGGCCGCGCCGCAGATCGGCGTGGACCTGCAGCTGGTGATCTTCGGTTTCGGGCAGAATCCGCGCTATCCGGACGCCCCGGCGGTGCCGGAGACGGTGCTGATCAATCCGGTGCTCACACCGCTGTCGGAGGAAGAGGAGGAGGGCTGGGAGGGTTGCCTGTCGGTGCCCGGCATGCGCGGCGTGGTACCGCGCTGGAGCCGCTTGCGCTATCAGGGGATGGACCAGAACGGCAAACCCATCGACCGCACCGTGGATGGCTTCCATGCCCGCGTGGTGCAGCACGAATGCGATCACCTGCAGGGCATCCTTTACCCGATGCGCATCCGCGATTTCCGGCAGTTCGGTTTTACCGAGGTCTTGTTCCCCGATCTGGATCCCAATCAGGACGACTGACAGGACGGAGAACCCTCCCGGTGGCATGCACCGGGAGGGGGACGATCAGCTGCCTTCCTGGACGCGCTGGGCGATGTGCGCCAGCGCTTCTTCCACCTGGTCGATCAGGATCAGGCACAGGTCGCCGTGCTGCAGCGAGGCCAGGGCGGTATCGATGGCCAGGAACTCGCCATTGATCTCCTTCACCTCGCTGGTGCGGCTGGCCTTTTCCAGGCCCTGGCGCAGCAGCGCAATCACTTCGCCATCCTCGCGGCCGCGCTGGCACTGGTCCTGGTACAGCACCACTTCATCGAAGGCGTCGCCGAGCAGCTCGGTCTGGCGCGTGATGTCGACATCACGACGGTCGCCCGCACCGCTGATGACCACCGAGCGGCGCTTGGCGGGCATGCTGTCCACGGCCTTGATCAGGGCCTGGATGGCGTCGGGGTTGTGGCCGTAGTCGGCGATCAGGGTGGCACCCTTGTAGTCGAACAGGTTGAAGCGTCCCGGTGCGGTGCCGCTGTCGCTGATGAAGCTGGCCAGTGCACCGGTGACCTGTTCCCAGTCCAGGCCCAGGGCCCAGGCAGCGCCCACCGACGCCATCACGTTCTCGACCTGGAAGCCGATGGCGCCACTGCGAGTCAGCGGGATGCCGGCCAGGCTCAGGCGCTTCTCGAACGTGCCTTGCGCCGCCACGATGGCATCGCCATCGCGGTAGACGATGCGATGGCCCTGCGCGCGGTGCGTGGCCATGATGGGGTGGGTCGGGTCCAGCGCGAAGAAGGTCACCGAGCCGGGGCAGGAGGAAGCCATCTTGGCGACCATGGGGTCGGCGGCATTGAGGACGGCGGTGCCGGTCGGCGCCACGTTCTCGACGATGACGCGCTTGACCACGGCCAGGTCTTCCACGGTGCTGATGTAGGACAGGCCCAGGTGGTCGCCCATGCCGATGTTGGTGACCACGGCCACGGCGCAACGGTCGAAGCCCAGGCCTTCACGCAGCACGCCGCCACGGGCGGTTTCCAGCACAGCGGCGTCGACATCCGGATGGAACAGCACGTTACGCGCGCTGCGCGGGCCGCTGCAGTCGCCGGTATCGGTGCGCTGGCCGTCGATATAGACGCCATCGGTATTGGTCATGCCCACGCGCAGGCCGGTCTTGGCCAGCAGGTGGGTGATCAGGCGCACAGTGGTGGTCTTGCCGTTGGTGCCGGCCACCGCTACCACGGGGATGCGGCCATCGTCGCCATCCTCGTACATGGTCGAGACGATGGCTTCGCCCACATCGCGCGCCTTGCCGTAGGACGGCGAGAGGTGCATGCGCAGGCCGGGTGCGGCATTGACTTCGACGATGCCGCCACCTTGTTCTTCCATGGACTTGTGGACCGAGTTGCAGACCACGTCCACGCCGCAGATGTCCAGGCCCACCATCTGGGCCGCAGCGATGGCACGTGCGGCCACGTCCGGGTGGACGTCGTCGGTGACGTCGGTGGCGGTACCACCGGTGGACAGGTTGGCATTGTTGCGCAGGACCACGCGCACGCCCTGGGCGGGAATGGCCGAGGGATCCAGGTTCTGGGCGCTCAGTACCGACAGGGCGATGTCGTCCAGGCGGATCTTGGTCAGCGAGGTCGCATGGCCGTCGCCGCGCAGCGGATCGGCGTTGACCTGGTCGATCAACTGGCCGATGGTGTGCACGCCATCACCGATGACTTGCGGCGGATCGCGGCGGGCGGCGGCCACCAGGGTCTTGCCGATGACCAGCAGACGGAAGTCGTGGCCGGGCAGGTAGCGCTCGACGATGACTTCATCGCTGATCAGGGCGGCGTTGTTGAAGGCGCGGGTGATCTGTTCCGGGGTGCTGACGTTGACGGCCACACCCTTGCCCTGGTTGCCGTCGAGCGGCTTGATGACCACGGCCGAACCGATTTCCTCGGCGGCCTTGAGCGCATCTTCCACGGTCTCGACCACGCGGCCGTTGGGCACCGGCACGCCGGCGGCGTGCAGCAGCATCTTGGTGAGGTCCTTGTCCTGGGCGATCGACTCGGCGATGGCGCTGGTGTTGCTGGTCTCGGCGGCCTGGATGCGTTTCTGGCGGCTGCCCCAGCCGAATTGCACCATGCTGCCCTGGGTCAGGCGGCGGAAGGGAATGCCGCGCTTGACGGCCGCATGGACGATGGAACCGGTGGAGGGGCCCAGGCGCACGTCTTCGTCCAGCTCGCGGATGCGCGCCAGCGCTGCGGTCAGGTCGAAGGGGGTGTCGGCCTGTGCGGCCAGGCACAGCTCTAGCGCCAGGTCGAAGGCCAGACGGCCGACTTCCTCTTCGCTGTATTCCACCACGACCTGGTAGATGCCGGTATCGACGGTGGAGACGGTGCGGCTGAAGGTGACCGGGCAGCCGGCCTGCGATTGCAGGGCCAGGGCGGCGGCGGCCAGCGCGTGCGCCATCGAGACGACCTGCTTGCCGCCATCGGGTTCGAGGAAGCCGATCTGCGGGAAGCGGGCGCGCAGGCGCACCTCGAAACCGGGCATGTCATCGACCACCCGTTCTGCCTCGGGGCAGGAAACGATGGCTTCGATGGCAGTGTGTCTGCTCCAGAGATTGGGGCCGCGCAGGGCGCGAATGCGGGATACGTCCATGGACAAGTTTTCCTGAGTGTCTCTTGATCTTGAATCTGTTTGCGTTGCCTGGTGCGTGGCTGCCGGATCAGGCGGCCTGGCTCTTGAACTTCAGGCCCTGCTGCTCGGCCTGTTCGGTCCCGAAGAGTTCGATGCCGGCGCGGATCACCTCCGGCGAGATGCCCAGGGCCCAGGCCGCACCCACGGCGGCCAGTACGTTCTCGACCTGGTAGGCGACGGCACCGTTCTCGGTCAGGGGGATGGCATCCACGGAGCTGACCTTCAGCTGGCGTTCGCCATCGGCCTGGATCAGGTCGCCATCGCGCAGGAACACGGCACGACCGCCTTCCTTGAGATGACCGGTCAGCAGCGCCGAGCCCGGGTCGGTACCGAAGAAGATGACTTCGCCATCGCACAGCTGGGCCATGTCGGCCACCAGCGGGTCGTCGGCATTGAGCACGGCCGCGCCTTCGGGCAGCACCACGTCGACCTGGGTGCGCTTGACCTTGGTGGCGATCTGCTCGGCGTTCTCGATGTAGTACTCGGGCAGGCTGTCGTTGGGGTCGATGTTGGCGACCACGCCGACCAGGCAGCGGTCATAGGCCAGGCCTTCGGAGAGGATGGAGGCGCTGCCGTTCTCGAACACGGCGGCTTCCACGGCGCGGTTGAGCAGCACGCGGTGGGCGGCGTCCCAGTTGGCGCGATTGCCTTGCTCGATCTGGCGTTCGCCGAAATACAGGCCTTCGCCGCAGGCCAGGCCGACATGCTTGCCGGAGAGGTGGATGATGCGGGCCACCAGGCGTGCGATGGTGGTCTTGCCATGGGTGCCGGTGACGCCGACGACCGGGATGCGGCCGCTTTCTTCCGGGCCGAACAGGTTGTCGACGATGGCTTCACCGACCGGACGGGGCTTGCCGTCGGAGGGCTTCAGGTGCATCAGCAGGCCCGGGCCGGCATTGACTTCGACGATGGCGCCACCCTGGTCGGCCAGCGGGCGCGAGATATCCTCGGCCACGATGTCCACGCCGGCGATGTCCAGGCCGACGATGCGCGCGGCCAGCGAGGCGGCTGCCGCCACGCTGGGGTGCACCAGGTCGGTGATGTCGGAGGAGACATTGCCATTGCGCAGCAGCAGGATGCGGCGGCCGGCTGCCGGCACCGACTCGGTGGTCAGGTTCTGGCGTTGCAGTTCGAGGGCGGCGGCCGGTTCGCGGTCCAGCAGCACCGGGTCCAGCAGGTGTTCTTCCAGCAGGCCGCGGCGCGGATCGCGGTTCAGTTCGTCCAGCAGGTCCTGGACGCTGGACTTGCCGTCGCCGACGATGAAGATGGGTTCGCCACGGGCGGCTGCGGCCAGCTTGCCGCCGACGATCAGCAGGCGGTGTTCCAGGCCGCGCACGAAGCGCTCGACCAGCACGCCGCTGCCTTCTTCCAGGGCGACCTTGTAGGCGGTTTCGATTTCTTCCTGGGTGTTGAGGTCGATGAACACGCCCCGGCCATGGTTGGCATCACAGGGCTTGACCACTACCGGCAGGCCGATGTCCTGGGCGGCTTCCCAGGCATCCCCGGGGCTTTCCACCAGACGGCCTTCGGGGACCGGCACACCACAGGTTTCCAGCAGCGACTTGGTCAGGTCCTTGTCGCGCGAGATGCCTTCGGCGATGGCGCTGGTCTGGTCGGACTCGGCCGTCCAGATGCGGCGCGACTTGCAGCCGTGGCCCAGTTGCACCAGGTTGCCCTCGGAGAGGCGGATGGTGGGGATGCGGCGCTCATCGGCGGCATCGACGATGCAGGCGGTGCTGGGGCCCAGGCACAGGCGGTCGACCATGCGGCGCAGCTTGGCCAGGGTGGCGTCGAGGTCGTAGGGACGGTTCTCGATGGCGGCCATGACCAGGTCACGGGCGGCATGCAGCGCCGCGCGGGTGACCGTCTCGTGACGGGCGCGCACCACCACCTTGTAGACACCACGCACATTGGTTTCGCGTGCCTTGCCGAAGCCGCCGGGCAGGCCGGCCAGGTTCTGCAGCTCCAGCGTCACGTGTTCCAGGATGTGGCCGGGCCAGGTGCCTTCTTCCAGGCGACGCACGAAACCGCCGCGCACTTCATAGCTGCAGCGGTGCTCGATCAGGGTCGGCAGCCAGGTGGTCAGGCGCTCGGTGAAGCCGGGAATGGTATTGGAGGGAAAATCTTCCAGTTCGCCGATGTCGATCCACACTTCCAGGGCGGAACGGTAGGTCCAGATGTTAGGACCCTTCAAGGGCAGGAAACGGAGGAATTCGATGTTTTTCATGTGAGGTGGTGTGCCGCGTGTTGTACCGAATGAATATCCAGGGTGCCAGACCGCTTGTTGTCGGTTCTCAGTATTGTCGCCAGGGTGATGCTGTCGCGGCCACCGGGCCGGTCAGCGCCCTGTCAGAATAGCGCATGGTTCACTAACGCGCAGGAAGGCGTTTGGTTTACTGGAACTGACTGATAGTGATGATCGGCAATCAGAAAATTGCCAAAGGGAAATCAATTGCCATGCCCCGCTTCGAAAATCGGATCGATGCTGCTGCTGAAGGAGGCGGAGTTCATTGGAATTGTTATAAGAGAGGATGGATGTGAACGATATTGTCGCAGACTGTTTCATCCTCGTGGCGGCTAAAGCGCAAAAAACGCATGGGCCAGCCCGCCGGAGCGCGTCCGGCTGGGTGTTGCTTTTCGCAAAGGACGGGAAAGTGCCGACTCCCTGCGCGTCAGGTACACCGTTTGGGCAACTCCGGCGTTATCGGGAGACGCAGCCGCTGCGCTATAATCGCGCGCTGCCCGCCACGGCAAACAGGTCCGTCGAGACCTGATCATCCATCACAAAATAGCCACTCCGCTCACATCGGGCTCAACCTTGCCGTTACATGACTACTGACTCAATTGCTTCCGCGACCGCCAGCCTGCCCGAGCGCTGGCGCACGGAAATCGCCGCCCGCCTGGCCGCCAATGAAACCGTGGTGGCCTGGCTGGAGCTGGATCTCGACGCCCAACTGCATTTCAAGCGCTCGCTGGTGGTGGCAACCGACCGGCGCTTGCTCAGCCATACCCCCGATGGACATGTCTGGCAGGAGTGGGCCTATCGTGCCGACCTGCAGCTCAAGCATCACGACCATGCCGGGGTGGGCAGCCTGGAACTGTGCGATGGCGCCGGTCGCCTGGGTGCCTGGCGCTATACGCTGGCCCAGAATCCGCAGGCGCTGCGCCTGATCAAGCTGTTCGACCAGCAGCGCGACCTGCTGGCCTCGGGCGTGCAGGCCGAGGAAGAGGGCGATGTCTGCCCGAACTGCAAGGCGGTGCTGCCGGAAGGCCAGGAAACCTGTGCCATCTGCCCCGAAACCAAGGAGGCGCCGCCGTCGACCTGGGCGCTGTTCCGCCTGTCGCGCTTTGCCAAGCCCTACAAGGGCTCGCTGCTGCTGGGCTTCCTGCTGACGCTGGCGTCCACCGCCGCCACGCTGGTGCCGCCCTACATGACCATGCCGCTGATGGACAATGTGCTGATCCCGTTCCAGAACGGCACGCCCATCGACGTCCATCTGGCCACGCTCTACCTGTCGGGCCTGCTGGGCGCGGCGCTGCTGGCCTGGGGCCTGGGCTGGGCGCGGACCTACATCCTGGCGCTGGTATCCGAGCGCATCGGTGCCGACCTGCGCACCACCACCTATTCGCACCTGTTGCGGCTGTCGCAGGAGTACTTCGGCGGCAAGCGTACCGGCGACCTGATGGCGCGTATCGGTTCCGAGACTGACCGCATCTGCGTGTTCCTGTCGCTGCACCTGCTGGATTTCGCCATCGATGTGCTGATGATCATCATGACGGCGGCCATCCTGATCTCCATCAATCCCTGGCTGGCGCTGGTGACCCTGTTGCCGCTGCCGTTCATCGCCTGGATGATCCATGTGGTGCGCGACCGCCTGCGCCATGGTTTCGAGAAGATCGACCGTATCTGGTCGGAAGTGACCAACGTGCTGGCCGATACCATCCCGGGCATCCGCGTGGTCAAAGCCTTCGCCCAGGAAAAGCGTGAAGTGGCGCGCTTCCGCGAGGCCAATCGTCATAACCTGGTGGTCAATGACCGGGTCAACAAGATCTGGTCGCTGTTTACGCCGACGGTCACCTTCCTGACCGAAGTGGGGCTGCTGGTGGTGTGGGTGTTCGGTATCTGGCAAGTCTCCAGCAACCAGATCACGGTCGGTGTGCTGACTGCCTTCCTGGCCTATATCAGCCGTTTCTACACCCGCCTGGATTCGATGAGCCGCATTGTCTCGGTGACGCAGAAGGCCGCCGCTGGCGCCAAGCGCATCTTCGACATCCTGGACCACGTTTCCAGCGTGCCCGAGCCGGCCAATCCGGTCCACCTGGAGAAAGTGGAGGGCGCCATCGAGGTGCGCAACATCGGCTTCCGCTATGGCAACCGCGCGGTGATCCGCAACATGAGCCTGTCCATCGCGCCGGGCGAGATGATCGGCCTGGTCGGTCACAGCGGTTCGGGCAAGTCGACCATGGTCAACCTGATCTGCCGCTTCTATGACGTCTCCGAAGGGGCGATCCGCATCGATGGCGTGGATATCCGCTCGATGCCGATTTCCGAATATCGCCGCAACATCGGCCTGGTGCTGCAGGAACCCTTCCTGTTCTTCGGCACGATTGCCGAGAACATCGCCTACGGCAAGCCTGAGGCCACCCGCGAGGAAATCATCGCCGCCGCCCGTGCTGCCCACGCCCATGAGTTCATCCTGCGCCTGCCGCAGGGCTACGACTCGCTGGTCGGCGAGCGCGGCCAGGCGCTTTCAGGCGGCGAGCGCCAGCGCATCTCGATTGCGCGCGCACTGCTGATCGATCCGCGCATCCTGATCATGGATGAGGCCACGTCGTCGGTCGATACCACTACCGAGAAGGAAATCCAGAAGGCGCTGGATAACCTGGTCCAGGGTCGTACCACGATTGCCATCGCCCACCGCCTGTCCACGCTGCGCAAGGCCGACCGGTTGGTGGTGCTGGATCGCGGTCAGGTGGTCGAGGTTGGCAATCACGAGGAATTGATGGCCCGCGAAGGGCATTACTACAAGCTCTACCAGGCACAGGCGCGCCATCCCGATGGCGAGGCCGAGGTGTCGGTGAGCGAAGAAGAGAAGGGCGAATGAGGCCATGACGACACCCACCACTGCCCAGCCGTCCTTCGGCCTGCAACGCAACAGCTTCGGCCGCCTGGTGCTGGTCGATGCTGAAGGCGTGACGCACGAGAACGTGATCCCGGTGCGGGCCTTTCCGATCACCTCGCCCGATCATGGCCTGTCGCTGGTGAGCAGCGACGGCCACGAACTGGCCTGGATCGATACCCTGGAACAGGTCGATGCCAACACGCGCCGCATGATCGAGGAGGAGCTGGCCAGCCGCGAGTTCATGCCCGAGATCCAGCACATCGTCGGTGTCTCGACCTTTGCCACGCCCAGCGACTGGACGGTGCAGACCACGCGCGGCACCACCACCTTCACCCTGAAGGGTGAGGAAGATATCCGTCGCCTGGCCGCGCCCGCGCTGCTTATCGCCGACAGTCATGGCATCCAGTTCCTGATCCGTGACCAGAGGGCGCTGGACAAGCATAGCCGCAAGATCCTGGATCGCTTCCTCTGATCCTGCACCGTCGAAGCTAGCCATGAAGAACAACGGCCCTGATGTATCAGGGCCGTTGCTTTTTGAAGTGATGGCTCAGAACTTCTCGTCCGGCCGCAGGTAGCGCCATTGCCCCACCGGCAGTTCGCCCAGCTTGATGCCGCCGATGCGCACGCGCTTCAAGCCGATCACCTTCAGGCCGACCATGTCGCACATGCGGCGGATCTGGCGCTTCTTTCCTTCACGCAGCGTGAAACTCAACTGGTCCTCGTTCTGCCATCTCACCTTGGCCGGGCGCAGTGGCTTGCCATCCATGATGAGGCCGTGGTTCAGGCGCTTGAGGTCGGCTTCGGGCAGCTTGCCGGGGCGGGTGTACTGCACCCGGACCAGGTATTCCTTGTCGACCGCCGAATCCTCGCCGATCAATTGCTTGGCGATGCGGCCATCCTGGGTCAGCACCAGCAGGCCCACCGAGTCGATGTCGAGCCGACCGGCCGGTACCAGGCTCTTCAGTTGGCGCGGGTGGAAGCGCATCTCGGTCTGGTCTTCGACCCAGCGCGATTGCTCGGTGACCAGCACCATGGCCGGCTTGTAGCCATCTTCGGCCTGGCCGCTGACATAGCCCATGGGCTTGTTGATCAGGATGGTCACGCGCTGGGCCTGCTCGGCGCTGGCCTGGCGTTCCACGGTGACCTTCTGGTGCGGCAGCACCTTGCTGCCCAGCACGGAGACCACCGCGCCATCGACGCGCACCCAGCCTTTCTCTATCCATTCGTCGGCTTCGCGGCGCGAGCACAGGCCGAGTTCGGACATGCGTTTGGAAAGTCGTACGGGTTCAGTCATGGGGATTGCCTTGCGAAAAACAGGGAGCCGGCCAGCGGCGAGGGTGAGATTGTACGGCCAGCGGGGCTGCCGCGCCAGACCGGCGGCGGCCCCGCTGGGGCGCGGGTCAGATGCGCAGGGTCTTCAGGAGATCGGTTTCCAGCAGGATCTGGTTGCGTGGCTGGGACAGGCCGGGACCATCGATGAGGAAGACGTCTTCCACCCGCTCGCCCAGGGTCATCACCTTGGCGGTATGCAGGTTGATCTTGTACTTGGCCAGCACGTTGGAGATCGAATACAGCAGCCCGGCGCGGTCATTGGCCGAGACCGACAGCAGGTAGTACTGGCCGCGCTCGTCGGGGCGCAGGTCCACCGACGGGTTGACCGGGAAGGTGCGCGACAGCCGCGACAGGCGGGCCTTGGAGGGCGCCGGCAGGGGGGCGTCGGATTGCAGCAGGGCGCCCAGTTCGTGCTCGATCAGGTTGATGATGTCGCGGTAGTTCTTGGCAAACACCGGGGCATTGATGAGGAAGGCATCCAGTGCGTAGTTGTTGCGGGTGGTGTGGATCTTGGCGTCGAAGATGCTGAAGCTCTTCTCGTCGAAATAGCTGCAGATGCGCGCGAACAGGTCAGGGCGGTCGGGCGTGTAGACCGCCACCTGCACGCCTTCGCCGATCGGCGCCAGGCGGCAGCGCACCAGTGGCACGCCGGTATCTACCTTGTCGTAGAAGCAACGTGTCTGCCAGGCGATGTCGGAGGCATCGTGGCGCAGGAAGTAGGCCACGTCGAGCTGCTTCCAGAACTGCTCGTGGGCGTCGGCCGGCAAGCCGTACAGGCGCAGGGTCTTGATGGCTTCCTGCTGGGTGTTCTTGAGTTCGCGGTCGGCCGAGGGTTCTTCGCCGCCCAGCACGCGCAGGGTCATGCGGTAGAGGTCTTCCAGCAGCTTGCCCTTCCAGGCGTTCCAGACCTTGGGGCTGGTGCCGCGGATATCGGCCACGGTCAGCAGGTAGAGCGCGGTCAGGTGGCGTTCGTCCTTGACCAGCTGGGCGAAGGCGGTGATGACATCCGGGTCGGACATGTCCTGCTTCTGTGCCACATGCGACATGGCCAGGTGCTGCTCCACCAGGAAGACGACCAGTTCGGTATTCTCGGCCGAAATGCCATGCTGCTCGCAGAAGGCACGCGCGTCGGCCATACCCAGCTTGGAGTGGTCGCCGCCACGGCCCTTGGCGATGTCGTGGAACAGCGCCGCTACATACAGCACCCAGGGCTGGGCGAAGTTGGCGATCAACTGGCTGCAGAACGGGTATTCGTGGGCGTGCTCGCTCATGGTGAAGCGGCGCACGTTGCGTACCACCATCAGGATGTGCTGGTCCACCGTGTAGACGTGGAACAGGTCATGCTGCATCTGTCCGACGATATGGCGGAAGTTGGGCAGGTAGCGCCCCAGCACGCTGGTGGCGTTCATCCCGCGCAGCGCGTGGGTGATGCCGCGCTTGCTCTGCAGGATCTGCATGAATAGGCGGTGGTTCTCCGGGTTGTTGCGGAAGGCATTGTCGATCTTGAAGCGGGCATGCCACAGCGCGCGCATGGTACGCGCCGACATGTCCTTCAATTCGGCATGCTCGGAGAGCACCAGGAAGACTTCCAGCATGGCCGAGGGGCTGTCCTCGAACACCTTGTCATGGGCGATATCGACGAAGCCGTTGACCTCGTTGAAACGCTCGTTGATCTGGCGCGGCACGGCCTGCTGCGGGAACAGGTGGGCTTCGATGTTCTGCAGCAGGATGGTGTTCAACTGGGTCACCGCCTTGGCGGCCCAGTAGTAGCGCTGCATCAGGTATTCGCTGGCGCGCCGGGTGTCGGTGGTCTTGAAGCCGAAGGTCTCGGCGATCTGCGTCTGGATGTCGAACACCAGCCGGTCTTCGCGGCGATCGGTGAGGATGTGCAGGCGGATGCGGATATCCTTGAAAGCACGCTCCTTCTGGCGCAGCTGGCGTGCCTCGGTGGAGGTCAGCATGCCGTGCTCGGCCAGCTTGGACCAGGAGTCCCCCAGGCCGGCTGCCTTGGCCACCCACAGGATCACCTGCAAGTCGCGCAGTCCGCCGGGGCTTTCCTTGCAGTTCGGTTCCAGGCTGTAGGGTGTGTCTTCGTACTTGACGTGGCGCTGGCGCATCTCCAGCGTCTTGGCCTGGAAGAAGGCCAGCGGGTCCAGCGCAGCCTGGTAGCGCTCCTGCAGCTGCTTGAACAGGGCGCGGTTGCCGGTCACCAGGCGTGCTTCCAGGAGGCTGGTCTGCACCGTGATGTCGGCGGCCGATTCATCCAGGCATTCGTCGATGGTGCGGATGCTGTGGCCGATTTCCAGGCCGATATCCCAGAACAGCTGGACCAGGGATTCCAGCTTTTCCTTCTTGGCGGCGTCCGGCGACTGGTCCAGCAGGATGAGTACATCCACGTCCGAATGCGGGAACAGCTCGCCCCGGCCATAGCCCCCCACGGCCACCAGCGCGGCATTGCCGGACATACCCAGTTCTTCCCAGGCTTGCGTCAATGCTTCATCGACATTGCGGCGCAGTTGCGCCAGCAACTGCTCGGTCTTGTGATTGGACTGGAAGACCTCGATGGCTTGCAGGCGGGCGGCCTTGAGCTGCTTCTTGAGCGTGATGGCGAGAGTGGGCATCGGCGTGGACGTGGATCAGTGAAAGCGAGGCGGCGGGGCGGCGCCAGTGATGATGGGAGCCGCATCCCCATGCGGCCCCATGCCCTTAGCAGGTTTCATGCCGGAAACCGTGGTGGAGGACATGGCCTGCAGCACGGTCGGCGCTTGCGGCAATCAGGCCGCTGCCGTGACCTGGTTCTGGATGAAGGCCGGCGGCGCCGGCATGCCCGGCGAGACGGTCAGCACTTCGAAGCCGGTCTCGGTGACCAGGACAGTGTGTTCCCACTGGGCCGAGAGGCTGCGATCCTTGGTCTTGATGGTCCAGCCATCGCCCATTTCGCGGATCTCGCGGCGACCGGCGTTGATCATCGGCTCGACCGTGAAGATCATGCCGGCTTCCAGTTTCTCCAGCGTGCCGGGGCGGCCGTAATGCAGCACCTGCGGTTCTTCGTGGAAGACCTTGCCGATGCCGTGGCCGCAGAATTCGCGCACCACGCTGTAGCCGGCCTTCTCGGCGTGCTGCTGGATGACGTGGCCGATGTCGCCCAGGTGGGCGCCCGGCTTGATCTTGGCGATGCCCAGCCACATGCACTCGTAGGTGATCTCGGCGAGGCGGCGCGCCAGGATGGAGGGCTCGCCCAGGAAGAACATGCGGCTGGTGTCGCCGTGGTAACCGTTCTTGATGATGGTGACGTCGATGTTGAGTGCGTCGCCGTTTTTCATCACCTTGTCGCCCGGGATGCCGTGGCAGATCACGTCGTTGAGCGAGGTGCAGATGGCCTTGGGGTAGGGCGTGTAGCCGGGCGGGCAGTAGTTCAGCGGGGCCGGGATGCTGCCTTGTACGTTGGTCATGTACTCGTGGCAGAGGCGGTCGATCTCGCCGGTGGTCACGCCAGGTTTCACGAAGGGGGTGATGTAGTCCAGCACTTCGGCGGCCAGGCGGCCGGCTACGCGCATGCCTTCGATGTCTTCGGCGGTCTTGATGGTGATGTTGCCCATGATGAATCGCAATTCGCTAGAAAATCGTCAAGACTGGATTATAGACGACAGGGGTGTTTTCTGTTTTGTCATCCCCGGCCATTTGCAGCAGGCCCGACGCGGGTTTGGCCGATATTCGGGCATTGCGAGCAGGGTGTTGACGTGAGGCTTGAACAAAATGACGGTATCCAGTAGAATGTCGGGCTGATCTGAAAGCCTCAGGTCGGTTGCTGGAAAGGATGTGAAGCTTGCTTCATCATTCCCGATGGCAATAAATTGCAAATTTGAAACGCGAATCCGTTCGCAAAAAGGGTGTCCGGCTGCATGAGCCGGATGACCGAGCGGATTCCAGACCTAACCCTGGAGAAATTCATGTCCGTTACTATGCGCGAAATGCTGGAAGCCGGTGTCCACTTCGGTCACCAAACCCGCTTCTGGAACCCCAAGATGGCCCCCTTTATCTTCGGTCATCGCAACAAGATCCACATCGTCAACCTGGAAAAGACCCTGGGCATGTACCAGGAGGCGCAAAAGTACGTGCGTCAACTGTCGTCCAACCGCGGCACCATCCTGTTCGTTGGTACCAAGCGCCAGGCACGTGAGATCCTGTCGGCCGAAGCGCAACGCGCTGGCGTTCCTTATGTTGACCAGCGTTGGCTGGGCGGCATGCTGACCAACTTCAAGACCATCAAGACCTCGATCAAGCGCCTGAAGGACATGGAAGCTTCGATCGAAGACGGTTCCGTCGAGAAGCTGTCGAAGAAGGAAGCCCTGCTGTTCAGCCGTGAACAGGAAAAGCTGCAGAAGGCCATCGGCGGTATCAAGGATATGGGCGGCATTCCTGACGCCATCTTCGTGATCGACGTCGGCTACCACAAGGGCGCCATCACCGAAGCCGCCAAGCTGGGTATCCCGGTCATCGGCGTGGTCGATACCAACCACTCGCCCGAAGGCGTCACCTACGTGATCCCGGGTAACGACGACTCCGCCAAGGCGATCGCACTGTACGCTCGCGGCATGGCTGACGCCGTGCTGGAAGGCCGTGCCAATGCTGTCAACGACGTGGTCGAAGCAGTCAAGGGCGACGAATTCGTCGAGGTCGAGCAGGCTTGATTCTGCTCTTCCGGTAGTACGGTAGTACAAAAAGGGGTGACAGCGGGTAGTGACGCAGTGGCCCCTTTTTTTTGATTCAATTTTCGAATTTCAGGCATGCCGCACTGCGCGGGATGCCTCCAAGTCAGGAGAATAGTATGGCGGCAATTACCGCAGCAATGGTGGGCGATCTGCGCGCGAAGACCGATGCGCCGATGATGGAATGCAAGAAGGCGCTGACCGAAGCCGATGGCGACATGGCCAAGGCCGAAG
>NZ_JBIUZW010000021.1:0-2317 GCF_044745245.1 Herbaspirillum sp. NPDC087042
CGCCGGCCTGGCTTATGTCGTATTCTGCTCGATCCTGTCCGTGCGTTCGGTGCGGGCGCGGATAGTGATTGAAAATGCATTTGAAGATGTGACCGACGATGAAATGAAGCTCATCGATTCCAAATACGATGAGCGCGCCAAGGCCCTCCAGGCCAAGGCATGGAGCGCAGTCGAAGGCCGCTGAGAAGCGGTGCGTCTCCACATCATCTGCCGAGCACATAGAAAAGAGGACTGAATGGCGAGTAACAACGTTGCCCAATTTGCCACCGAGCTGAAAATGCCCGCCGACCTGCTGTTGACCCAGCTGCGTTCGGCCGGTGTAGAGAAAAGCTCTGCATCCGACTCCCTGTCGAAGGAAGACAAGGACCGCCTGCTTGAACACCTGCGCCGTTCGCGCGGCGCCGCGCCGGAAGGCGAAAAGAAGAAGATCACGCTGACCCGCAAGGAAACCACCGAGATCAAGCAGGCCGATGCGACCGGCAAATCGCGCACGATCCAGGTGGAAGTGCGCAAGAAGCGCACCTTCATCAAGCGTGACGAGCCCAGCGTGGAAGAAACCGCAGCGCGTGCTGCGGTGGTCCAGCGCGACCAGGCTGCCGAAGCGCAGGAACGTGAGCAGGAAGAGGCTCGCCGTCAGGCCGAACTGATGGCCCAGCAAGAGCGTCTGGCCCAGCTGGAGGCCGAACGCGCCGCCCAGGCCAAGGCTGCCGAGCTGGAACAGCAACGCGCCCGTGAAGAAGCCGAGGCTGAAGCCAAGCGCCAGGCTGCTGAAGCCGCCGCTGCTGCCGCCGAGGCAGCCAAGGCCAAGGCAGCAGCACCGGCTGCTGCCGCTGCTGCTGCCGCCGCGCCTGCTCCGGCCGTCGACCCGGCTGCCGAAGAAAAGAAGCGCGCTGCTGCCGAAGAAGCGAAGAAAAAGGCCGAAGCTGCCGCCAAGGAAGCCGCCGACCGCGCCGCTGCCGCCGATCGCGCGCGCAAGGCCGTGGAAGACGAAGTGGCCCAGATCAAGGCCATGATGAATGCGCCGCGTCGCGTCATCAAGGCACCTGAGCCCGCTGCTGCCCCCGCGAAGACCTCCGAAGGCACGCTGCACAAGCCGGCAACCGCTGCCAAGCCGGGCGAGAAGAAGGATGACAAGAAGCCCGCCGCGACGACGGCAGACAAGAAGTCGATCAAGTCGGCCAATGTCTCCTCGACCTGGCAGGACGACGCCAAGAAGCGTGGCACCGGCGGCATGAAGTCGCGCGGCGCCACCGGTGGCGGTGGTCGTGACGGCTGGCGTGCCGGCCCCAAGGGCCGTCGTCACTCGCATGGCGATGACCAGCGCGAAAGCAACTTCCAGGTGCCCACCGAAGCCGTCGTGCATGACGTCTATGTGCCCGAAACCATCACCGTGGCCGAAGTCGCCCACAAGATGGCAGTGAAGGCATCCGAGGTCATCAAGCATCTGATGAAGCTGGGCCAGATGGTCACCATCAACCAGGTACTGGACCAGGAAACCGCCATGATCGTGGTGGAAGAAATGGGCCACCGTGCCCACGCCGCCAAGGCCGAGGATCCGGAAGCCCTGCTGGTCGAAGGCGAAGAACACGCCGACGCCGAAGCGCTGCCGCGTGCACCGGTGGTCACCGTCATGGGTCACGTCGACCACGGCAAGACCTCGCTGCTGGACTACATCCGTCGCACCAAGGTGGCGTCGGGTGAAGCCGGTGGCATTACCCAGCACATCGGTGCCTACCACGTGGAAACCCCGCGCGGCATGATCACCTTCCTGGATACCCCGGGCCACGAGGCGTTCACCGCCATGCGTGCCCGTGGTGCCAAGGCAACCGACATCGTCATCCTGGTGGTGGCCGCCGACGACGGCGTCATGCCCCAGACCAAGGAAGCGATCGCCCACGCCAAGGCCGGCGGTGTGCCGCTGGTGGTGGCGATCAACAAGATCGACAAGCCGGGTGCCAACCTCGACCGCGTCAAGCAGGAACTGATCGCCGAAGAAGTGGTGCCGGAAGAATACGGTGGCGATGCCCCGTTCATCCCGGTGTCGGCCAAGACCGGCGAAGGCATCGACTCGCTGCTGGAAAACGTGCTGCTGCAAGCCGAAGTGCTGGAACTGACCGCACCGGTCGATGTACCGGCCCGTGGCCTGGTGATCGAAGCCAAGCTGGACAAGGGCCGTGGCCCGGTGGCAACGATCCTGGTGCAATCCGGTACCCTGAAGCGCGGCGACGTCGTGCTGGCCGGTTCGGCCTACGGTCGTGTGCGTGCCATGCTGGATGAAAACGGCAAGAACATCGCCGAGGCAGGCCCGTCCCTGCCG
>NZ_JBIUZW010000021.1:2327-80481 GCF_044745245.1 Herbaspirillum sp. NPDC087042
AAACATACGGAATAAAACAAATCCCTTACTGAATTGACATCAGACGGTGAAGAATACGTTGTAATGACCGACGAGCGCAAGGCGCGTGAAATCGGCCTGTTCCGCCAGGGCAAGTTCCGCGACGTGAAGCTGGCCAAGCAGCAGGCCGCCAAGCTGGAAAACATGTTCGACCAGATGACCGAAGGCGAGGTCAAGAACCTGCCGATGATCATCAAGACCGACGTGCAAGGTTCGCAGGAAGCGCTGGTGCAGTCGCTGCAGAAGCTGTCCACCAGCGAGGTGCGCGTCCAGGTGGTGCACGCCGCCGTCGGTGGCATCAGCGAAAACGACGTCAACCTGGCCGTGGCGTCCAAGGCGGTCATCATCGGCTTCAACACCCGTGCAGACGCATCGGCACGCAAGCTGGCCGAAGCCTCGGGCGTGGACATCCGTTACTACAACATCATCTATGATGCCGTGGACGAGGTGAAGGCCGCGATGTCGGGCATGCTGGCACCGGAGAAGCGCGAACAGGCCCTGGGCCTGGTCGAGATCCGTCAGGTGTTCGTGGTCAGCAAGGTGGGCTCGATCGCCGGCTGCTACGTGCTCGAAGGTCTGGTCAAGCGCGGCTCGCAAGTACGTCTGCTGCGCAACAACGTGGTGGTATGGACTGGCGAACTGGACTCGCTCAAGCGCTTCAAGGACGACGCCAAGGAAGTCAAGTCGGGCTTCGAGTGCGGTCTGTCGCTCAAGGGCTACAACGACATCGAAGTGGGCGATCAGCTCGAGATCTTCGAGGTGCAGGAAGTCGCTCGTACCCTGTAAAAAGGCAATATGCCGGCGTATCCTGGTGGATGCGCCGGCTTCACTGGCAAGATCCGTCGCAGCAACGCGGGAATCCCTCCCGCCACGCCCCCGGCGGATTGTTTTTTTAAAGCATGGCAAAACACAGCAAATCCATTCCCGGACGCGGCTTGCGCGTCGCCGACCAGATCCAGCGCGACCTGTCGGAGTTGATCGCCTTCGAGCTGAAGGATCCGCGGGTGGGCATGATCACCATTACCGAAGTGCAAGTCACCCCGGATTACGCGCACGCCAAGGTCTTCTTCACCACGCTGGTGGACAATCCCGACGCGATCAAGAACACCCTGGCCGGGCTGCGCAAGGCGGGCGGTTACCTGCGCACCCAGTTGGGTCGGCGCCTGACCATCCACACCTTGCCGGAACTGCATTTCGTGCACGACAACTCGACCGCGCGCGGCATTGAAATGTCGCGTCTGATCGACGAGGCCAACGCCAGCCGCGCCAAGGACGCCGACGACGAGGCCTGAATGGCAGTCGTTGTCGATATGGCAGCGTGAGGCCTCTGGCGGCGCTGCTTCGATTCACGCAGCGTCGATTCTCGCTGTTCTATTCTTTTTCTTGAAACCGGTCTGCATGCCAAGGCGTGCGAGGCCGGTCTTGCATTTCATGGCAGAAAACACGACGGCGGACCTGGTGTCCGCTTCCCCGCAGGCACAGGAGCCCGCCCCGGCGCGTGGCAAGCGCGGCCAGCCCGCGCGCGCGCCGCGTCCACCGCGTGTGCCGGTGCACGGCGTGCTGTTGCTGGACAAGCCGGTGGGCCTGTCCTCCAACGACGCGCTGATCCGCGCCAAGCGCATGCTCAACGCGCCCAAGGCGGGTCATACCGGTACCCTGGACCCGTTTGCAACGGGCTTGTTGCCGCTGTGCTTCGGCGAAGCCACCAAGTTCTCGCAGGACCTGCTGGAGTCTGACAAGACCTATGAAGCGCTCGTCCACCTCGGCGTGCGCACCGATACCGGTGACACCGAGGGACAGGTCATCGCGCAGCACCCGGTCGAGGTGAGCGTGGCGCAGATCGAAGCGGCCATGGTGCCGTTCCGTGGCCCCATCCGCCAGGTACCGCCCATGCACTCGGCCTTGAAGCGCGACGGCAAGCCGCTGTACGAATATGCCCGCGCCGGTATCACGCTGGAGCGCGAAGCCCGCGACGTGACCATCCATGCCCTGGAATTGCTGGACTATCAGGCGCCGATGTTGCGTATTCGCGTCACTTGCAGCAAGGGCACCTATATCCGCGTGCTGGGTGAAGACCTGGGCGAGGCGCTGGGCTGCGGCGCCCACCTTAATGCCTTGCGCCGCATCGGCGTGGGTCCCTTGACGCTGGACGGCGCGGTGACGCTGGAGCAGTTCGACGCTGCCGGCGAGGTCGAGTCCCGCAAGGGCTTGCTGCTGCCGGTGGATGGCTTGCTGCGCAGCTTCCCGGCTGTGGAACTCAGTGATGAGCTGGCGCGCCGCTTCCTGCACGGCCAGCGCCTGCCGCTGGGCAAGGAGGGCGTGGCCGTGCCGGAGCAGACCGGCCGCGTGCGGGTCTATCGCAGCTCGGATGCCGCCTTGCTGGGCACCGGGCTGTTGCAGGAATACGCCATCCTGGCGCCCGAGCGGTTGATCTCGACCGCCTGAGCGTCAAGGGCAAGCAGCTTGCAGGGCAACTGGCAAGAGCACTGCCAGAGGCCGGCAAGCTGTTGAAAATACAGGTTTTTTCAAAGTTCATGCGTCGCAACATGCTATAATGCGCGCCTTCCAAGAATCGGCATCCCAACCCACATTCACCATGTCAAACAATATCCGCGCAATTCGCAATATCGCCATCATCGCCCACGTTGACCACGGCAAGACCACCCTGGTTGACCAGCTGCTGCGCCAGTCCGGTACCTTCCGCGACAACCAGCAAGTGGACAACCGCGTGATGGACTCCAACGACATCGAAAAGGAACGCGGCATCACCATCCTGTCGAAGAACTGCGCGGTGGAGTACAAGGGCACCCACATCAACATCGTCGATACCCCGGGCCACGCCGACTTCGGTGGTGAGGTCGAGCGCGTGCTGTCGATGGTTGATTCCGTGCTGCTGCTGGTGGATGCACAGGAAGGCCCGATGCCGCAGACCCGCTTCGTGACCCGCAAGGCGCTGGCCCTGGGCCTGAAGCCCATCGTGGTGCTGAACAAGATCGATCGTCCGGGCGCACGCGCCGAGTGGGCCATCAACGCCACCTTCGAACTGTTCGACAAGCTGGGTGCGACCGAAGAACAACTGGATTTCCCCGTGATCTACGCATCGGGCCTGAACGGCTACGCCAGCCTGGATCCGGAAGCGCGTGACGGCAGCATGGAGCCGCTGTTCGACGCCATCCTGAAGTACGTCCCGGCCCGCAAGGATGACCCGGACGCGCCGCTGCAACTGCAGATCACTTCGCTGGAATACTCCTCCTACGTCGGCAAGATCGGCGTCGGCCGTATCCTGGCTGGTCGCGTCAAGGGTGGCCAGGACGTGGTGTGGATGAACGGTCCGGAAGACAAGCCGACCAAGGCCCGCATCAACCAGGTGCTGACCTTCAAGGGTCTGGAGCGCGTGCTGGTCGACGAAGCCCTGGCTGGCGACATCGTGCTGATCAACGGTATCGAAGAAATCGGCATCGGTTCCACCATCTGTGCACCGGACGCGCCCAACGGCCTGCCGATGCTGAAGGTCGATGAACCGACCCTGACCATGAACTTCATGGTCAACACCTCGCCGCTGGCTGGCCGCGAAGGCAAGTTCGTCACCACCCGCCAGATCCGCGATCGCCTGGAAAAGGAACTGAAGTCCAACATGGCCCTGCGCGTGGTGCAGGCCGAGAACGACGACTCGACCTACGAAGTGTCGGGCCGTGGTGAATTGCACCTGACCATCCTGATCGAAAACATGCGCCGTGAAGGTTTCGAACTGGCCGTCTCGCGTCCGCGCGTGGTGTTCAAGATGGTCGATGGCGTGCGTCAAGAGCCGTATGAAAACCTGACCGTGGACGTCGAAGAAACCCACCAGGGTGGCGTCATGGAAGAACTGGGCCGTCGTCGTGGCGACCTGCAGAACATGGAACCGGACGGCAAGGGCCGTGTGCGCCTGGAATACCACATCCCGGCACGTGGCCTGATCGGCTTCCAGGGCGAATTCATGACCCTGACCCGCGGCACCGGCCTGATGAGCCACGTCTTCGACGACTACGCCGTGGTTGACGCCAGCAAGGGTGAACTGGCCGGCCGTCGCAACGGCGTGCTGATCTCCCAGGACGACGGCGCCGCCGTGGCCTACGCACTGTGGAAGCTGCAGGATCGCGGCCGCATGTTCGTCAGCCACAACGACCCGGTGTACGAAGGCATGATCATCGGCATCCACTCGCGTGACAACGACCTGGTGGTCAACCCGATCAAGGGCAAGCAGCTGACCAACGTGCGTGCTTCCGGTACCGACGAAGCGGTGCGCCTGGTGCCGCCCATCGAGCTGTCGCTGGAATACGCGGTGGAATTCATCGAGGATGACGAACTGGTCGAAGTCACCCCGAAGAGCATCCGCCTGCGCAAGCGTCACCTGAAGGAACATGAGCGCAAGAAGGCCTCGCGCGAAGAGTCCGTCTGATGCGGGAAGGGCGGCCGCTTCACTGGCCGCCTGGGAGACAGTGTGCTGGCAGGTGGTGATATCTGATTTGTGAATAACTGATATCAGCACAATAAAGCAGACAGTAATGATGCAGTGCCATATAGTTACACCTGTCTCCTCCAATTTCCTCCTAAAGAATTGGATTCAAGCCCGCAACTCCGGTTGTGGGCTTTTTTTTTGCCGTTTCCATCCGGAACGGCCTGGGCTGCAAGCCGCGTCAAATCAGCTATCCCGTTCATCTTTTCCTCGCTGCCCTGTTGATCGATATCAACAGGCGAGCTGGCAGTGTGAAGATGTTGGCAATGCGCAATAATTGTGCATTGCGAAATGACGGCTGCCGGTTTGTGGTGCAGAATCGTGTCCGCTGTACAAAAATCCTATCTCAAAGAGGATAGAGGGGACACCAGCCCGCAAGGCGCAAGCCTTGCGGGCTTTCTATTTTGCACCGCAGGCCGCGCCGATACGCCTTGCGATGCCCGGCGCGATCACCGACACTGCCTCGGAAGGCCCGCGCCCGGACGCGAAACCGAACACGTTGAATGAATCACCTCGTCAGCCCATGAAGAAAGATCTACCCCCGCGTACCCTGAGCGTTGCCCCCATGATGGACTGGACCGACCGCCATTGCCGCGTCTTCCATCGCCAGATCACGCGCCACACCTGGCTCTACACCGAGATGGTGACGACCGGGGCGCTGCTGCATGGGGATGTGCCGCGTCACCTGGATTTCGACGAGCAAGAACACCCGGTGGCCCTGCAGCTGGGCGGCAGCGAGCCGGCTGACCTGGCCCACAGCGCCAAGCTGGGCGAGCAATGGGGCTACGACGAGATCAACCTCAATTGCGGCTGCCCCTCCGAGCGCGTGCAGAAGGGGGCCTTCGGCGCCTGCCTGATGGGCGAGCCGACGCTGGTGGCCGATTGCGTCAAGGCCATGCGCGACGCGGTGTCCATCGATGTCACCGTCAAGCACCGTATCGGTATCGATGAGGTCGAGTCCTACGACTTCGTGCGCGACTTCGTCGGCCAGATCGCCGAGGCGGGTTGCCATACCTTCATCGTCCATGCCCGCAACGCCATCCTCAAGGGCCTGAGCCCCAAGGAGAACCGCGAGATTCCGCCGCTGAAGTACCACTACGCCTACCAGCTGAAGAAGGACTTCCCCGGCCTGGAAATCCTGATCAACGGCGGTATCAAGACCGTGGCCGAGATCGACGAGCATTTGCAGCATGTCGATGGCGTCATGCTGGGCCGTGAGGCGTATCACAATCCCTACCTGATGGCCGGCTTCGATGCCCGCTACTATGCTGATCTGGAAGGTGGGCTGCAGCCCAGCCGGGATGAGGTGATCGCGGCCATGTTGCCTTACATCAAGCGCCAGCTGGCGCTGCATGGCGACAATGGCCGCGGCCTCCGCCTGAACAGCATCACCCGCCACATGCTGGGCCTGCTGACCGGCGTGCCCGGCGCGCGTGCCTTCCGCCAGACCCTGTCGGACTCCAAGCGCCTGGCGCTGGGCGACCCGGCCCTGTTGCAGGAAGCGCTGGAACGCACCCGGGCGGTGCAGCACGCGTAATTGCGCAACGGAGGACCCGCGCAATCCTTTAAAATAGCGGGTTCCAATTGGGAAAAGAGCTCGAATATGCCACTTGCAACAACCGAAGAAATCGTCGCCGAACTCCGTGCCGGTCGCATGGTGATCCTGGTCGACGAAGAAGACCGCGAAAACGAGGGTGACCTGGTCCTGGCCACCGACTTCGTCACGCCCGAGGCCATCAACTTCATGGTCACCCACGCGCGTGGCCTGGTGTGCCTGACGCTGACCGAAGAGCATGTGGACCAGCTCGACCTGCCGCTCATGGCCACGCGCAACGGCACGGCCTACGGTACCAATTTCACCGTCTCCATCGAAGCTGCCGAAGGCGTCACTACCGGCATCTCGGCGGCCGATCGCGCCCGCACCATCCAGGTGGCCGCCTCCAAGGGCGCCAAGCCGTCTGACCTGGTGCAGCCCGGCCATATCTTCCCGCTGCGTGCCCAGAAGGGCGGCGTACTCATGCGTGCCGGTCATACCGAAGCCGGTTGCGACCTGACCGCCATGGCCGGCCTGACCCCGGCTTCCGTCATCTGCGAGATCCTCAAGGAAGACGGCACCATGGCCCGCCTGCCGGATCTGCTGGAGTTCGCCGAGAAGCACAATCTGAAGATCGGCACCATCGCCGACCTGATCCACTACCGCAGCCGCAACGAGAGCATCATCGAACGCGTTGCCGAGCGCGAAATGCAGACCGCGCACGGTGCCTTCAAGGTCATCGCCTACCGCGACACGCCGTCGGGCGGCGCCCACCTGGCGCTGGTACGCGGCGATATCCAGCCCGGCCAGGAAACCCTGGTGCGCGTGCACCAGCCGGTCTCCATCCTGGACCTGCTGGACGCCGGCGTCACCACCCACTCGTGGAACCTGGCAGCGGCCATGCAGGCGGTCCAGGAAGCACCGAGCGGCGTGATCGTGCTGCTCAACTGCGAGGAATCGGCGCAGCAGATGTTCGACCAGTTCGGTGCCCTGAACAAGGTCGGTACGCCCGATGCCGCCAAGCCCGCCCGCGCCGACCGCATGGATCTGCGTACCTACGGCATTGGCGCCCAGATCCTCAAGGATCTCGGTGTGTGCAAGATGAAGCTGCTGGCCAGCCCGCGCAAGATGCCGTCGATGGCCGGCTTCCAGCTGGAAGTCACCGGCTACCAGGCCCGTGCAGGCGTGTGAAGATCCCCGAGCAAGTGCAACCGCATTACGCAAGTCAACCTATCGAGAAGGAACAGCCATGACCATTGGAACCTATGAAGCAGACCTGAATGGCGAAAGCTTGCGCATCGGCATCGTGCAGGCGCGTTTCAACGAAGACGTCTGCCACGGCCTGCTGGCGGCCTGCCTGGCCGAGCTGAAGCACCTGGGGGTGTCCGACGAGGATATCCTGCACGTGACCGTGCCCGGCGCCCTGGAAATCCCGCTGGCCCTGCAGAAGATGGCCGAGACCGAGCAGTTCGACGCCCTGATCGCGCTGGGCGCGGTGATCCGTGGCGAGACCTATCACTTCGAGCTGGTCTCCAATGAATCCGGCGCCGGCATCACCCGTATCGGCCTGGACTTCGGCGTGCCCATCGCCAACGCCGTGCTGACCACCGAGAACGACGAGCAGGCCGAAGCCCGCATGGCCGAGAAGGGCGCCGATGCGGCCCGCGTGGCCGTGGAAATGGCCAACCTGGCCATCGTCCTGGAAGAACTCGGCCAGGCCACCGAAGAAGAATAAGCTGACCTGCGCCGCACTGGGTGATGGTTTCCCGGTGCGGTGGCGGCAGTCCCGTAGTTTCAAGTCATAGTCATTCAAGGCCCCGGCCGTATTCATCATGTCGAACAAATCTCAACACGCCAATTCGAACAAGAACCGCACCCCGCGTCACCGCGCCCGCGAGTTCGCGTTGCAGGGCTTGTACCAGTGGCTGCTCAACCACGAAGATGCGGGCGCCATCGAAGCCCATATCCGCGAGGCCCACGGTTTCGACAAGGCCGACGCCGAACACTTCGATACCCTGCTGACCGGCGCCATCCGTGATGCCGAAGCGCTGCGCGCCGGCCTCTCGCCGCTGATCGATCGCCCCATCAAGGAACTCTCGCCGGTAGAGCATGCGGCCCTGCTGATCGGTGCCTTCGAGCTGCAGAACCACATCGAGATCCCCTACAAGGTCGTCATCAACGAAGCCGTGGAACTGACCAAGTCCTTCGGCGGCATCGATGGCCACAAGTACGTCAACGGCGTGCTGGACCGTTTCGCGGCGCAAGTGCGCAGCACCGAAGTGGAAGCCGCCCGTCGCTGATCGACTGGCCGGTCGGGCTGGCCGGCGGTTGATTGTGCCGGCCCCGGCCGTTCTTGTTGTTCCCGTTTTTCCTGTCGTCCCCGTTGTCCGGAATTAGCGCATGAACCTGAACCAACTTGCTTCACGCCTGCAGCACATCGCTCCCTTCCACGTCATGGAGCTGGCCAAGAAGGCCGCCGTGCTGGAGCAGCAGGGACGCCACATCATCCACATGGGCATCGGCGAGCCCGACTTCACTGCGCCGCCGGCCGTGGTCGAGGCCGCCACGCGCGCCATGGCCGATGGCAAGATGCAGTACACCTCGGCCACCGGCCTGCCGCAGTTGCGTGCGGCGATCTCGGCGCATTACCGCAGTGTCTATGGCCTGGAGATCGCCCCCGAGCGCATCGTGGTGACCGCCGGTGCCTCGGCGGCCTTGCTGCTGGCCTGTGCGGCACTGGTGGAGCCGGGTAGCGAAGTGCTCATGCCGGACCCCAGCTATCCCTGCAATCGCCATTTCGTGGCGGCTTTCGAGGGCCAGGCCCGGTTGATTGCCAGCGGCCCGGAGCATCGCTTCCAGCTGTCGGCGCAGATGGTGCGCGAGCACTGGGGCAGCGCCACGCGCGGTGTCCTGCTGGCGTCGCCATCGAATCCCACCGGCACCTCCATCCTGCCCGACGAGCTGCGCGCCATCGTGGGCGAAGTCCGTGAGCGCGGCGGCTTTACCATCGTCGACGAGATCTACCAGGGCCTGTCCTATGACGGCGCACCGTTCTCGGCGCTGTCGCTGGGTGAGGACGTGGTGGTCATCAACAGCTTCTCCAAGTATTTCAACATGACCGGCTGGCGCCTGGGCTGGCTGGTGCTGCCGCCGGCGCTGGTGCCGCAGATCGAGAAGCTGGCGCAGAACCTGTTCATCTGTGCCTCGTCCATCGCCCAGCATGCGGGCGTGGCCTGCTTCGCGCCGGAGTCGATCGCCATCTATGAAGAACGCAAGGCCGAGTTCAAGCGTCGTCGCGACTACATCGTGCCGGCGCTGGAAAGCCTGGGCTTCAAGGTGCCGGTCATGCCCGATGGCGCTTTCTATGTCTATGCCGATTGCAGCGCGCTGTCCGACGATGCCGACCAGCTGAGTCTGGACATGCTCAACGAGGCTGGCGTGGTGCTGGTGCCGGGGCTGGACTTCGGTCCCTTCACGGCGCGTCGCTACATCCGCCTGTCGTATGCCACCTCGATGGAAAACCTGCAGGAAGCGGTGGCGCGCCTGCGTGTGTTCTTCGACAAGCGCAAGGCCGCCTGAGCGACATTGACGCTGTCACAGCCTGGTGTGCAGGCGAAAAAAAAGGAGCCCGAGGGCTCCTTTTTTGCGTCTTGAATACCGGTAATATTCAAATCGCAACACGCTCACAATGCAGCGAGTTGTTCTTCCGTCTTGGGCTTGGCAGCCGAGGCAACGTTGTTGGTGGCCGGCTTGGCCTGGTCGGCGTTGGCCGCCAACCCCGGGGTAGCCGGCGGCAGCTTCACCATCGCGGTGGTGTAGATCGACACATTCTTGCCCATGGCGACCTGCTTGAGGTTCTGGTACTCCGAGAGCACCTTGATGCCATAGCCACCATCGTTGGCCATGTCGGCCGCGCCCACGTAGCTCTTCAGGCCGGCTTCGACCGAACCGCCACGGGTGACGTATTCCTTCAGGATCTGCGAGCCGACGCGGATATTGGCCACCGGATTCAAGGCTGCCTTGATGCCGCCCAGTTCCTGGAACTTGTCATGGTGCACCTTGGCCATCACCTGCATCAGGCCCTGCGCGCCCATCGGGCTTTCCGCGAAGGGATTGAAGCGCGATTCGATGGCGATCACCGACAGGATCAGCAGCGGATCGAGCTTGATGTCGCGGGCCGTCAGGTAGGCGGCCGACACCAGCATGTCAGCAGCATCGCTGGCGACGCGATAGCGCTTGGCCAGCCAGGTGGTGACCAGCTTCTGCTGACGCGGATTACCCAGGAACTGACGTTCCTCCGGCGTCAGCGCCTGCACCGCCGAGGGGGTGGCTGCAGGCGCCTGTTGCACCGATGCCGCCGCGGCAGCGCCTGCGAGGGCGCTCACGGTAGCTACCGGGGCGGTAGGCGACATCAGCTCGGCCAGGGCCGGAGCGGCCACCGGATCGGCTTCCTGCACGTCTTCAGCGACGTCAGAGAAGGGCGACATGCTGATCAGCTTGTCGGCCAGGTCCGGATTGAAGAACATCAGGCCCAGGACGAACAGGGCGGCGATACCCAGGATCGTCAGCAGACGATGGGCGATGCCAAAAAATTGAGCAATGCGTGCATTTCCGGAGAGATTCCGGAAGGCGACGCGGCGAACCATCTGCGGGGCGCCTGATAAAGGCGCCTCGGAAGCTTGGTTGGACATTGAACCTCCTGCGTTATTGCGGCAAAAACAGGGCGCGCCTGGCCAAGAAGTGAAGACCAAACGGCTGAACTGTCGCTGCTGCAATCTATTGCGTTACCGTCGCAAGGCGTTACGGCAAGGCCATCCGCGAGGCCTGCTGGCCCTGCCGTCGGATGGCAGTGTTTCGGGGAGTAGGGCTGACGCCCTGGACGACACTTCTTGAGTTGCTGGGACCCCGCATCCCTGGATACCTTGCTGACTTGACTGTTTTTACTTCAAGCCTCTACGAGCTCATGGCTCAACTCTTCGGTTTAGAGTGGGCGCATTGTAGAAGCCACTTTATATCGAGTCAATACTATGAAAATAGTTCTTTATAACTTTTGTGTATCATATTCAGCGTGGCCTTCCTTCAAAAATCAATAGAATCAAGCGTTTGCCGGGGATAGTTGAGCCGGCTGTGATGTAAAAAGAAATTTGTTAAAAAGTATGAAATACACTGATCTGCGCGATTTTATTTCCAAATTGCAACAAAATGGTGAGCTAAAACGCGTTTCGCACCCCGTTTCATCCCATCTGGAGATGACCGAGATCTGCGACCGTACCCTGCGAGCGGAAGGTCCGGCGCTTCTTTTTGAGCAGGTTGATCAGAAAAATATCCCTGTATTAGCGAATCTTTTCGGCACCCCGCATCGTGTAGCGCTGGGCATGGGCGCGCAGGACATCAGTGAATTGCGCCGCATCGGCCACCTGCTGGCGCGCCTGAAAGAACCCGAGCCGCCCAAGGGCATCAAGGATGTGATGGAGCTGGGCACGCTGGTGAAGTCGCTCTGGGACATGGCTCCCAAGGAGCGCAGCTCGGCGCCATGCCAGGATGTGGTGTGGGAGGGCAAGGAGGTCGACCTGTCGCGCCTGCCGATCCAGCACTGCTGGCCGGGCGACGTGGCGCCGTTGATTACCTGGGGCCTGGTCATCACCAAGGGCCCGCACAAGAAGCGCCAGAACCTGGGCATCTATCGTCAGCAGGTGCTGGGTCCCAACAAGGTCATCATGCGCTGGCTGGCCCATCGTGGCGGCGCCCTGGATTTCCGCGAGCACTGCATCGCCAATCCGGGCAAGCCCTATCCGGTGGCCGTGGCGCTGGGCGCCGATCCCGCCACTATATTAGGAGCGGTCACGCCGGTGCCGGACAGTCTTTCCGAGTACCAGTTCGCGGGGCTCTTGCGTGGCAGCCGCACCGAGCTGGTCAAGGCCATGGGTAGCGAACTGCGCGTGCCGGCCTCGGCCGAGATCGTGCTGGAAGGGCATATCTATCCGGATGAAAATCATCCGTCCGGCTACGAGCATGCACTCGAAGGTCCCTATGGGGACCACACCGGTTACTACAATGAGCAGGACTGGTTCCCGGTCTTCACCATCGATCGCATCACCATGCGTCGCGATGCCATCTATCACTCCACCTATACCGGCAAACCGCCCGACGAGCCGGCCGTGCTGGGCGTGGCGCTCAATGAAGTGTTCGTGCCGTTGCTGCAGAAGCAGTTCGCCGAGATCACCGATTTCTATCTGCCTCCGGAAGGTTGCAGCTACCGCATGGCGGTGGTGCAGATGAAGAAGTCCTATGCCGGTCACGCCAAGCGGGTGATGTTCGGGGTCTGGAGTTTCCTGCGCCAGTTCATGTACACCAAGTTCATCGTGGTGGTCGATGAGGACGTCGATATCCGCGACTGGAAGGAAGTGATCTGGGCCATCACCACCCGTGTCGATCCGGTGCGCGATACCGTGATGGTCGATAGCACGCCCATCGACTATCTGGACTTCGCCTCGCCCATCAGCGGCCTGGGCAGCAAGATGGGTATCGACGCCACCAACAAGTGGCCGGGCGAGACCAACCGTGAATGGGGCACGCCCATCGTGATGAGCGATGCGGTGAAAAAACGGGTGGATGACATCTGGCAGGAGCTGGGTATCTGATGCCCTGGAAGTCAGCCGGCATCGCTGTGTAAATTATTTACGAATTTAGCGCGGTGATGCCGTTGACGACCGGAATGTGAATTCGCTGGCAGGCACGCAGGGAAATGGGGTACAATTGCCGCCGGCGGGCCCCTGCGCATTGTGGCATGGTCAACCTGGTCAGGTCGGGAACGAAGCAGCCACAGCCATTTCCTGCAAGTGCCGCAGACAAGGCTCGCCTCTCTCTATTTTCTCTTCGCAGTACATCCCCCTGTTTTATCCACACGCAGTGCCACGGCAGACCGGCCGCAGCGCGTCGTATGTTGTCGCGCCTGGGCCAGCCGCAGAAGCGTGCTTCAGTGATGTTCGCCCAGCTTGTCGGCGAGGATGGCCGACACGCCCGTGAAGGCCGGATATTGCGCCGTGATGACGAAAGTCGGGATGGCCTGGGTCAATGCCGACATGCGGCCCTTGTTCTCGAAACGCGCGCGGAAGGGTGAGCGCGCGAAGTACTCGCCCAGGTGCGGCACCACGCCGCCACCGATATAGATACCACCCAGTGCACCCAGCGTCAGCGCCAGGTCGGCGGCGACGGTGCCGAGCATGCTGCAGAAGAGATCGATGGTTTCTTGGCAGAGTGCGTTGGCGTCCTGCAGTGCACCGGCCACGATCTGGGCGGCGCTGAGTTCTGCGGCAGGATGAGCGTCGATGGCCAGCAGGGCGCGGTGGATCAGCTCCAGCCCGGGGCCGGAGACCAGCCGCTCGGCCGAGACATGTTCATGGAATTGCCAGGCATAGGCCAGTACCGCGGCTTCGCGGGCATTGGCGGGGGCGAAGGCAACATGCCCGCCTTCGCTGGCCAGGGGCAACCAGTGGCCGTCGCCACGTACCAGTCCGCCTACGCCCAGTCCGGTGCCGGCGCCGACCAGGCCCACGGGATGACCCGACTGGGCGCTGCCACCACCGATCTGCAGCAATTCATCGGCACGCAACTGCGGCACGGCCATCGACAGCGCCGTGAAATCATTGACCACCAGCAGCATCTCGAAGCCCAGCAGCTGTCGTGCCGCCTCGATGGAGAAGGCCCAGTCATGGTTGGTCATCTTGATGTGGTCGCCCTGCACCGGATTGGCGATGGCGACCACGGCGTGCCGTACCGCCGGCTGGCCGGCCAGCTTCAGGTAGGCCTGGACGGCGTCGGTGAACTCAGGATAGTCGGCGCCGCGCAGGATCTGCACCTGCTCGATGCAACCCGGTCCGGTCTCCAGCGCGAAGCGGGCATTGGTGCCGCCGATGTCGGCCAGCAGGCGCGGGCCGTCGGCGTGCGTGTGGCGGGTGGGGGAGGCGGTCGGGTCTCCATGGGGCATGGTCTGGTCCTTCATGTGCTTGTGTTCATGCCGCCGGGCAGCATGGCGCCCGGTGCGTTGCGTCACCGTGGTATCGGATCCTGATGGAACTATGAGGCGAAGCAGCGCTGCAGGTTCCGGCCGCGGGCCTGCGCCGGCGGCCGGATGCGCCTGTGACGGCGTCTAGCGTCGTGCCAGGCGCTGCTGCAAGGCCAGCCGGGCCTGGGCGATCACATCGCTCCAGTCCTCGGCCACGCTCTGGCGCAGGATCGTGAAGCCGGGATACCAGGGCGTATCGCTGCGTCCGAGTTGCCAGCGCCAGCAGGTATTGACGCGGTTGAGCAGCAGGACGGGCTTGCCCAGGGCGCCGGCCAGGTGGCATACCGAGGTATCTACGCTGATGACCAGGTCGAGGTTGGCGACCAGGCCCGCGGTATCGGCAAAGTCGCGCAGTTCGGGCGAGCAATCCCGGACATGCCGGGCCAGCGGATGTGCGCGCAGTTGCGCTACCGCGGCTTCGCCCAGTTGCAGGGAATAGAATTCCAGGTCCTGGCGGTCACGCGCCAGCTCCACCAGCGGCGCCAGTGCCGCAAAGGGCAGGGAGCGCTGGGCATCGATATGCACGGCGTCGGCATGGGTCTGTGCCGAGCTGCCGGCCCAGACCAGGCCCACGCGCAGGGCGCGGTTGTGCGGCAGGCGCTGTTGCCAGGCGGCCCAGGCGCTGGCTTCGGGCAGCAGATAGGGCGCGCGCGGGATGTCGGCCTCGCTGCGGGTCTGGCAGGCCAGCGGCAAGCTCATCAGCGGGCAGTGGTAATCGAAGGGCGGGCGGATGAACTGGTCGCTGCTGATGACCTCGGCGGCGCCGGGTACGCCAGCCAGCAGCCGGGTCAGCGCCGGCGGGACTTCCAGGATCACACGGGCACCCATGGCGGCCACCAGTGGTACGTAGCGCACGAATTGCAGCGTGTCGCCAAAGCCCTGTTCGGCGTGCAGCAGGATGGTCTTGCCCTGCAGCGATTGCTCGCCCAGCCACAACGGTTGCAGGAACTGGCGGCGCTGGCTTTGCATCTGCGAGGTGGACCAGCGCGTTTCGTATTGCTTCCAGCCCTGGGCATAGTCGCCTTGCCGCAAGCTCATCAGGGCCTGGTTCCATTCGGCCGAGGCGGCGTCGGGCTTGAGTTCGCGGGCGCGGCGGTAGCTTTCGGTGGCTTCGTCGAAGCGGCGCAGCTCTTCCAGGGTCGAGCCGCGGTTGAACCACAGGTCAGACGAGCTATCGTCCAGCGCCAGCGCGCTGTCATAGGCTTCCAGCGCTTCGTAAGGACGGCGCAGCTGGAACAGTACATAGCCGCGATTGGCCAAGGCCTGGAAGAAGTCGGGTTGCAGCGCCAGCGCGCGGTCGTAGGCTTCCAGTGCCTGCGGCAGCATGTAGCTGTCCTTGCAGGTATTGCCCAGGTTGAACAGGGCTTCGATGAAGTCCGGGCGCAGCGCGATGGCGCGCCGGTAGCAATCCTGGGCATCGCGGTAGGCAAACACGTCGTGCAGTGCATTGCCACGCTGGAACCAGGCGTCGGCATTGTCGGGATCCAGTTCCAGGGCGCGCTGGAAATCGGCGCCGGCTTCACGTGCGCGGCCCAGGCGGCGCAAGGCGGCGCCGCGCTGCAGGAAGGCGTCGGTGAAGCCCGGGTTGGCGGCGATGATGTGGTCGTAACGGGCGACGGCTTCTTCGTCGCGTCCCAGGTGGACCAGCGCTCCGGCGTGGTCGAAATAGGTGTCCAGGTGAGCCGGATTGAGGCTGATGGCGCGGGCAAGCTGCGTTTCGGCGGCGCTCCAGTCTTCCTGATGCAGCTTCAGCATGCCATAGAGGTAGTTGGCCTCGAAATGCTCTGGTATCTTCTGAAGCACTTTCTTGTAGAGCTCTTCGGCCGGAACCATCTGGCCTTTCTGGTGCAGGGCGAGTGCTTTTTGCAGCAGGATGAGAGAAGCGTTTGCTTGTGGGCGCATGGCTGGATTGTTGTTGAAGAAAACGGATGCGCAGCGGTGCCGGCATGCTGATCCGGCAAGTGTCCCAAATTCGCCGCTATTTATCCAGCGGATTACAGGCCGAAATGCCATCCAATTGCCGTCTATGACCTCATTGCGGCAGCGCCAAGCGGGGCCGGGTGATTTCTTTTACACTAGTCCGTTGTCATGCCGCCCTGGCGCCATGACGCAGGCCGGCCTGCGATCGGCCTTCCATTCGCCACCTTTTTGCATTTCGCCATTACGGAGTCATCCCGATGAGTTTCGCCATTCCCGCCCCCGCCCAGGTCACCGTTCCCGTGGTGGGTGGCGCACCGTTCCCGGTCCGCCGCATCTATTGCGTGGGCCGCAGCTATGCCGCCCACGCCCGTGAAATGGGCCACGATCCCGACCGCGAACCGCCGTTCTTCTTCATGAAGCCGGCCGATGCCATCGTGCCGACCGATTCCGTGGTGCCGTATCCGGCCGCGACCGCCGACTACCATCACGAGATCGAGATGGTGGTGGCGCTGGGCAAGGGCGGACGTGACGTGCCGGTGGAACAGGCGCTGGACCTGATCTACGGCTATGGCGTGGGACTGGACATGACCCGCCGCGACATCCAGGCCCAGGCCAAGAAGCTGGGCCGTCCCTGGGACATGGCCAAGGGCTTCGACCAGTCCGCACCCTGCGCGCCCATCGTGCCGGTGGCGCAAGCCGGTCATCCGGACAAGGGCGCCGTCTGGCTCAAGGTCAATGGCGAGATCCGCCAGCAGGGCGACCTGTCGGACCTGATCTGGAGCGTGGCCGAGACCATTTCCTATCTGTCGGGGCTGGTCGAGCTGTTCCCGGGCGACCTGATCTACACCGGCACGCCCGAAGGCGTCGGTGCCGTGGTCAAGGGCGACAAGCTGCAAGGCCACGTTGAAGGATTGCCGGATATCAACATCACCATCGGCTAAGCCTCGCGCAGCCGCCGTTCTGGGGCGTTGCAGTGGCCTTTTGCGGGCCACTGGACGCCTGCGACAGGCCCGGAAACCAAACTGTCATGAAGCCGGCGGCGATGCGGCGTATAATAGAGGATTCCGGGCAATGTCCGTAGCTGGCCCGGTCAGCATCTTTTGCATCATCCGAAGCGCCCGGCCGACCAGGTTTGGCCGATTCGCCCGTAACACTTCAACACTGAAAGCAACGAGAACCCGTGCGCATGCACTCCATGCACCGGAGCCGCCTGGCGGCTGCCGCGGCGCTGTCGCACCGTTCGCAATAAACCATGTCCGACACCATGTCCGCAGCACCGGCTGCCCCCGCCGTCCGCTTTGAAGATTTCGGCCTTTCGCCCGATATCCTGAAGGCACTGGCCGAACAAGGCTACGTCCATCCCACCCCGATCCAGGCCCAGGCCATCCCTGTGGTGCTGCAAGGCCGGGACGTGATGGGCGCGGCCCAGACCGGTACCGGCAAGACCGCCGGCTTCTCGCTGCCCATCATCCAGCGTCTGTTGCAACACGCCAGCCATAGCGCCTCGCCGGCCCGCCACCCGGTGCGCGCCCTGATCCTGACGCCCACGCGCGAGCTGGCCGACCAGGTGGCCGACAACGTGGCTGCCTATTGCCGCTTCACGCCCTTGCGTTCGACCGTGGTGTTCGGTGGCGTCGACATGGCCCCGCAGACGGCGACCCTGCGTGCCGGCGTGGAAATCGTCATCGCCACCCCGGGACGCCTGCTGGACCACGTGCAGCAAAAGACAGTGAACCTGTCGCAGACCCAGATCCTGGTGATGGACGAGGCTGACCGCATGCTGGACATGGGCTTCCTGCCGGACCTGCAGCGCATCATCAATCTCTTGCCCAAGCAGCGCCAGAACCTGCTGTTCTCGGCCACCTTCTCGCCGGAAATCAAGAAGCTGGCCGCCAGCTTCCAGAACAACCCGGTCACCATCGAAGTGGCGCGCAGCAATGCCACCGCCGAAAACGTCACCCAGACCATCTACAAGGTGGATGAAGCGGCCAAGGCTGATGCAGTGAGCTTCATCATCCGCCAGCGCGAACTGAAGCAGGTGATCGTCTTCTCCAATACCAAGATCGGTGCCTCGCGCCTGGCGCGTACGCTGCTGGCCGAGGGTGTCAAGGCCTCCGCCATTCACGGCGACAAGACCCAGGGCGAGCGCATGGCCGCGCTGGAAGCCTTCAAGCAGGGTCAGATCGAGGTGCTGGTCGCCACCGACGTGGCCGCACGCGGCCTGGATATTGCCGAACTGCCTTGCGTCATCAACTACGATCTGCCCTACAACGCCGAAGACTACGTCCACCGTATCGGTCGTACCGGTCGTGCCGGTGCCTCGGGCGATGCGATCTCCCTGTTCTGCGACAAGGACGACCGCCTGCTGACCGATATCGAGAAGCTGATCAAGAAGAAGTTCGAGCGCGCCGAGCTGACCGGCTTTGCGCCGCGCAGCCGCTATGAGCGTGGCGAACGCAGTGACCGAGGCGATCGCGGTGAGCGTGCCGAGCGCAGCGATCGTGGTGACCGTGGTGATCGTGGCGACCGTACCGAACGCAGTGATCGCGGCGAACGCAGCCGCAGCAGCCGCGAAGGCGGGGTATCGTCGTCGCGCCGCGAGAAGGTCGATCCCTGGTTCCTCAAGCCCTACGAACCCAGCGCCGTCGAGACCGTCTCCACAAAGCCCGAACTGGCCAAGAACCGTCCCAAGGCCAAGGTCGCGGCCCTGCTGGGCGGCATGCCCAAGCGCTGAAACCCGTCTAGCGTCCGCCGAAGCGTGCTTGCCAGCCGGTGAGCGCGCGGGTCCAGAAGTCCGCACGGTCGCGGGCCTGGCCCGTTTCCAGCCCGAGAAAGCCGGCGGCCTGCTGCAACTGCTCCAGCGGCCGCGCCAGGTCCAGCGCCTGCGCGCCGTTCTGCTTGGAAAACTTTTCCCCCACCTCATTCATCAGCAAGGGCAGGTGCAGGTAGCGCGGCGTCGGATAGCCGAGCAGGCCCTGCAGGTAGATCTGACGCGCTGTCGAATCCAGCAGGTCGGCGCCACGCACGATGTCGGTGACGCCCTGTTCGGCATCATCCACCACCACGGCCAGCTGATAGGCCCAGAAACCATCGGCCCGCTGCAGCACGAAATCCCCCACTTCAGAAGCCAGATGCTGCACCTGCGGCCCCAGCCAGCGATCCTCGAAACGCACCAGCTCGCCAGCCTGGCCGGCATCGGGTACCCGTAGCCGCAGGGTGCGTGCTGTCTTGCCCGGCGCCAGCCCGTGGCGACAGGTCCCCGGATAGAGGGCGGCGCCGTCGCTGGCCGTCCCCACACGCGAATCGGCAATCTCCTTGCGGCTGCAACCGCAGGGGTAGGCCAGGCTTCCCAGTGCCTCGCGCGCCAGCTGGTAGCGCGCCTTGCGCTGGCTCTGGACCAGGATAGGGCCGTCGGAATGCATGTCCAGCGCCGCCAGGGTGGCGACGATATCCTCGGCCGCGCCGGCGACGGTGCGGGTTTCGTCGATGTCTTCGATGCGCAGCAGCCAGCGGCCCTTATGCACGCGGGCATCCAGGAAACTGGCCAGCGCCGCCACCAGCGAGCCCGCATGCAGCGGGCCGGAAGGCGAGGGCGCGAAGCGGCCGACGTAGGTGCTGCCGCTCATGGCTGCGCCTGCATGGCCACCGGGCCGATCAGCGAGGCCCGGACTTCAGGGCGCGACAGGTGTTGGATGAACCACTTGAGCGACTTGCCCTGTTCGGCCTTGGGCCAGGCGATCATGAAGTTGTCATTGGGTTTGGCCGCCATCGTCTGCTTTTCCACCAGCGCGCCGCTGGCCAGGTAGGGCGCCGCCCAGATGCGCGGCAGGTGACCGCAGCCCAGGCCGGCCAGCTGCGCCTGCAGCTTGTCGGCCACGGTGGCCACGGTCAGCGTTTCCTGGCCCGACAGCAGGCCCATGGTCAGGGTCGGCAGCGACTGGCTGTTGTCGCCCACGGCGATGGCCCGGTGGCTGCGCACCAGTTCGGCCGGCAGCGGCTCGTCGGCCGTGGCCAGCGGATGGCTGGGCGCGACCGCGAAGACCCAATCTACCGCCCCCAGTTCCTGCATCTGGAAGCGTCCGCTGGTGCGGACCACCTCCGGACCATCCAGGGTGACGCCGATGACCAGGTTGGCGCGGCCCTCGATGAGCTTTTCCCAGGCCCCGGTCAGCACGCCCGGCGTGAAGCGTAGGCGGGTGCCGGATTGTTCGCGGTCGAAGGCGGCGATGATGGGCAGCATCTTGTCGAAGGAAATCAGGCTGTTGAGCACGATATGCAACTCGGTCTCGCGCCCGGTGGCGGTGCGCTTGACGCGCTGTTCCAGGTCGTTGGCCGCCAGCAGCAGGTGTCGGCCTTCCTGCAGCAACTGCAGGCCGGCCGGCGTCAACTGCGCCCGATGGCCACGCCGGTCGAACAGCAGCACATCCAGGTCGTCTTCCAGCTTGCGCACGCTGTAGGTCAGCGCCGAGGGCACGCGGTCCAGTGCCACGGCGGCAGCGGCGAAGCTGCCCTTGCGATCGATCATGTCCAGGATCAGCAAGGATTCCAGGGTCAGGTTCAAGCGGCCTCCACTTGTTTAAAAAATTTGAATGAACCCTACGGATTTTAGGCCTTATACAAGAAAAAGATAGCGCCTATAGTGACGCCATCGACAAACATTTTGTACGAATCAATCCCGAGACGTACATTTCTGAAGAAAGAGGTGTTGACATGATGGACATTCGCAAAGCGGACGATCGTGGCCACGCCAACCATGGTTGGCTGGATTCCTATCACAGCTTCTCGTTCGCGGATTACTATGATCCGAAGCACATGGGATTCGGCCCGCTGCGTGTAATCAACGAAGACCGCGTGGCGGCCGGCCAGGGTTTCGGTACGCACGGTCACCGTGACATGGAGATCATTTCCTATGTGCTCGAAGGCGAGCTTGCCCACAAGGACAGCATGGGCAATGGCAGCGTGATCCGCCCGGGGGACGTACAACGCATGAGCGCCGGCACTGGTGTGCGCCATTCGGAGTACAACCATTCGCAGGATGGCACCACCCACTTCCTGCAGATCTGGATCATGCCCGATCGCGCTGGCGCCGAGCCGGGTTACCAGGAAGCGCATTTCTCGGCCGCCGACAAGGATGGCCAGCTGCGGCTGGTGGCCTCGGCCGATGGCCGCGAGGGTTCGGTCAGCATGAACCAGGATGCCAGCCTGTATGCGGGCCTGTTCGATGGCGCCCAGAGCGCGGGCTACAGCCTGCCGCAAGGTCGCCTGGGCTATGTGCATGTGGCCCGCGGCCAGGTCAGCGTCAACGGCCAGGCCCTGCAGGCCGGTGACGCCGTCAAGCTCAGTGCGGTCGACCGCATCGAGATCAGTGATGGACAGAAGGCTGAAGTGTTGTTGTTCGACCTGCCGCGCTAAGCTGGCGGCGTTGCAATCGTAGTCCCCTCCGCCGGTACCGATCACACCGGCGGTCCACCCACCCGTGTTACCTGTTCTCTAGAGAAGGAATCATCGCCATGACCAAAGTTGCTATCGTCTACCACTCCGGCTACGGCCACACCAAGAAGCAAGCCGAAGCCGTACAGGCTGGCGCAGCTGGCGTTGCCGGTGCCGATGTCGAGCTCATCGCCATCAGCGCCGAAGGCACCATCACCGATGCACAGTGGGCCAGCCTGGATGCGGCCGATGCCATCGTGTTCGGCTCGCCGACCTACATGGGTACCGTGTCCTGGCAGTTCAAGAAGTTTGCCGATGCCTCCTCCAAGCCCTGGTTCAGCCAGAAGTGGAAAGACAAGGTCGGCGCCGCCTTCACCAACTCGGCAACCATGAACGGCGACAAGCTCTCGACCCTGCACTACCTGTTCACGCTGGGCATGCAGCACAGCATGATCTGGGTCGGCACCGGCCTGATGCCCTCCAACAGCAAGGCAGCACAGCGCAATGACATCAACTTCGTCGGTTCCTTCTCGGGCCTGATGGCGCAAAGCCCGTCGGACTCCTCGCCGGAAGAAGGCCCGCTGCCGGGCGACCTGGAAACCGCCAAGCTGTTCGGCGCACGCGTGGTGGAAACTGCGGCCAAGTTCAAGAAGTAATCGCAGGCAGCCAGTCAGCTGATCGACAGGCAAAAAAAGCCGGCCCCGCAAGGTGGCCGGCTTTTTGCCGTTCAGGACCGCACTGGTGCCGGCCTGCGCGACCGTTCAGGCCTGCGCGGCAGACGCTGTCAGTGCCGCCGCTTGCTTGCTCGCGCAATGCGGGCAGGATTTGCCGGGCACGTAGTCGGGCGACAACTGTTCGCGCGGGGTCACCACGGCACGGCAGGCGAAGCATTGGGCGGTCTGGGTTTCCTTCAGCTCCGGGCTCAGCGCGGTGCGGTAGTCGAAGACGAAGCAGTCACCGGTATAGTGCGCGCCGCCGACGTCCTCGAAATACTTCAGGATCCCGCCTTCCAGCTGGTACACGTGGTCGTAGCCGATGTTTTGCATGTGGATGGCCGCCTTTTCACAGCGGATGCCACCGGTACAGAAGGTGACCACGGTCTTGCCGTCGAAGTCGGCGCGGTGATCCTCGATCACCTGGGGGAATTCGGTGAACTTGTTGATGCGGTAGTCCACGGTGTTGTCGAAGGTGCCGACATCGACCTCGAAACCGTTGCGGGTATCGACCATCACCACCGGACGGCCCTCGTCGTCGTGGCCCTGGTCGAGCCAGCGCTTGAGCTCGCGGGGCTCGACGAAGGGTGCGCGACCCAGCTCGGGCTTGATCAGCGGGTGCTTCATGGTGATGATCTCGGCCTTGAGCTTGACCAGCATGCGCGTGAAGGGCTGCTTCTCGGAATGGCTTTCCTTGACGATCAGGTCGGCAAAGCGCGCATCGCTGCGCAACCAGGCCAGGAAGGCGTCGATATCGGCGCGCAGGCCGGCCAGGAACAGGTTGATGCCTTCCGGGCTCAGGATCACGGTGCCACGTAAGTTGTGTTTTTGGCAAAACGCGAGGAATTCCGGACGCTTTTCAGCGGTATCGTCGAAGCTGACGAATTTGTAGGCGGCGATGTTGACGTAGGGTGTATCGGGGGACTGCATGGTTCGTTACTCGGCTCTAAGTCTTTGAATTCTCAGCATTATACCCGCGCGGGGAGGGCGTTCGCTGCATTTTGGGCTTGCTCTGATGCAGATCAAGGCAAGATGCCGGGAGCGCTCTTGCCCGTTTGTGTAAAGTCGTGCGATTCCTGACAAAAAGCGGTCAATCAAGGGCGGGCCGGGATGCCAAGCTCCGGTAAAATGTCGTCCCATGACTACACCGCAATTTGTACACCTCCGTATGCACTCGGAGTACTCCATCGTGGACGGCCTGGTGCGTATCGACGACATCGTCAAGGCCGCCGCCAAGGATGGACAAGCCGCCATCGCGGTGACCGACCTGGCCAACCTGTTCTGCATGGTGCGTTTCTACAAGGAAGCACGCGGCAAGGGCGTCAAGCCCATCGCCGGCTGCGACCTGTGGATCACCAATGACGCCGACCGCGACAAGCCGCACCGCCTGCTGGTCCTGATCAAGAGCCGTCACGGCTACCTGCAGCTGTGCGAAGTGCTGTCGCAAGCCTGGCTGAGCAACCAGTACAAGGGCCGCGCCGAAGTGCGCATGGAATGGCTGGACGCGCTGCGTCACCAGGAAGGCGGCAATGGCCTGATCGCGCTGTCGGGCGCGGCGCTGGGCGACGTCGGCCAGGCCATCGACAATGGCAACCTGGCCCAGGCCGAGGCCTGCGCGCGTCGCTGGGCCGAGATCTTCCCCGGCGCCTTCTATCTCGAACTGCAGCGCGCCGGCCAGGCCAACATGGACGTGCAGGTGCGCCAGAGCGTGGCCCTGGGCGCCAGGCTGGGCCTGCCCTGCGTGGCCACCCATCCGATCCAGTTCCAGAGCCCCGAGGAATTCATCGCCCACGAGGCCCGGACCTGCATCGCCGATGGCGAGATCATGGCCAATGCGCGCCGCGTGCGCCGCTTCAACGACCAGCAGTATTTCAAGTCGCAGGCCGAGATGGCCGAGCTCTTCGCCGACCTGCCGGGCGCGCTGGCCAACAGCGTGGAAATCGCCAAGCGCTGCAACCTGGTGCTGCAACTGGGCAAGCCGCAATTGCCGGACTTCCCCACGCCGGATGGCATGACCATCGACGATTTCCTGGTGGCCCAGACCAAGGCCGGCCTGGAAGTGCGCCTGAAGGAACTGTTCCCCGACGAGACCGAACGCGAGAAGCAGCGCGCCCGCTACGAGGCGCGCCTGGAGTTCGAGAACAACACCATCATCAAGATGAAGTTCCCGGGCTACTTCCTGATCGTGGCCGACTTCATCCAGTGGGCCAAGAACAATGGCGTACCGGTCGGCCCCGGCCGGGGCTCGGGTGCCGGTTCGCTGGTGGCCTATTGCCTGCTCATCACCGACCTGGATCCGCTGCGCTACAACCTGCTGTTCGAACGCTTCCTGAACCCCGAACGCGTCTCGATGCCCGACTTCGACATCGACTTCTGCCAGGAAGGTCGCGATCGCGTGATCCAGTACGTCAAGGACCGCTATGGCAAGGAGGCGGTCTCGCAGATCGCCACCTTCGGTACCATGGCCGCCAAGGGCGCGGTGCGTGACGTCGGTCGCGTGCTGGACCTGGGCTACAACTTCTGCGACGGCATCTCCAAGCTGATTCCCTTCAAGCCGGGCAAGCTGGTGACGCTGGCCGACGCCATCGAAGAAGAGCCGCTCCTGAAGGAAAGACTGGACAACGAGGAAGAGGTCAAGCAGCTGATGGGCCTGGCCCAGCAGGTCGAGGGGATCGCCCGTAACATCGGCATGCACGCCGGTGGCGTGCTGATCGCTCCGGGCAAACTGACCGATTTCTGCCCGCTCTACACCCAGGGTGGCGACGCCGGCGTGGTCTCGCAGTACGACAAGGACGATGTGGAAGCCGTCGGCCTGGTCAAGTTCGACTTTCTGGGCCTGACCACGCTGACCATCCTGGACCGGGCGGTGCGCTACATCCGCATGCTCGATCCGGCCCTGGCCGACTTCGACCTGGCCAAGCTGCCGCTGAACGACCGGCCCTCCTACGAGCTGCTGACCAAGGCCAAGACGGTCGCCGTGTTCCAGCTGGAAAGCCGCGGCATGCAAGGCATGCTGAAGGACGCCCGTCCCGACCGCTTCGAGGACATCATCGCGCTGGTGGCGCTGTATCGCCCGGGCCCGATGGACCTGATCCCCGACTTCTGCAAGCGCAAGCACGGCGAAGCCTTCGACTATCCTGATCCGCGTACCGAGGGCATCCTCTCCGAGACCTACGGCATCATGGTCTACCAGGAACAGGTGATGCAGATGGCCCAGGTCATCGGCGGCTACTCGCTGGGCGGCGCCGACTTGCTGCGCCGGGCGATGGGCAAGAAGAAGGCCGAGGAAATGGCCAAGCACCGTGAACTGTTCCGCGAAGGCGCGGCCAAGAACGGGCTGGACCAGGCCAAGGCCGACGAGATCTTCGACTTGATGGAAAAGTTCGCCGGCTACGGCTTCAACAAGTCGCACGCGGCCGCCTATGCGCTGCTGTCCTACTACACGGCCTACCTGAAGGCCCACCATCCCGCCGCGTTCATGGCCGCCAACTTGTCGTTGGCCATGGAAGACACGGACAAGGTCAAGATCCTCATCGAGGACTCGCTCGACATCTGCAAGCTGGCCATCCTGCCACCGGACATCAACAAGTCCGACTACCGCTTCATGCCGGTGGGCGAGCCGGGCAAGAAGGCCACCCAGATCCGCTATGGCCTGGGGGCGGTCAAGGGCGCCGGCCAGAACGCCATCGAAGCCATCCTGGAAGCACGCAAGAACGGTCCCTTCAAGGACCTCTTCGACTTCGCCAAGCGGGTCGACAAGAAGCAGATCAACCGCCGCACCATCGATTCGCTGATCCGCGCCGGTGCCTTCGACTGCTTCAAGGTCGACCGCGCGGTGCTGCAGGCCTCGGTCAACCTGGCCTGGGAAAGCGCCGAGCAGGCCGAGAAGTCGGCCAATCAGGTGAGCCTTTTCGGGGGTGACGACAGTGACCTGGAAGCCCCGCTGGAATACGTGCAGGTACCCGCCTGGAGCGACAAGCAGCGCCTGACCGAAGAGAAGGGCGCGCTGGGCTTCTACCTGTCCGGCCACCTGTTCTCGGCCTACGAAAAGGAAGTGCGTCGCTTCGTGCGCACCAAGATTGCCAGCCTGGAACCCTCCTGGGAGCCACGCAGCCTGGCAGGCATCATCACCGGCGTGCGGGTGCAGATGACCCAGCGCGGCAAACTGGTGATCTGCACGCTCGACGATGGCACCGGCGTGATCGAGGCCACCATCTACAACGAGCTCTTCGAACCCTTCAAGCACCTCATCAAGGAAGATGAATTGCTGGTGGTCTCGGGCAAGGTCTCCGAAGACCGCTTCAATGGCGGCCTGCGGGTGGCGGCCGACAAGGTCATGGACCTGGGCGCGGCGCGCATCCAGTATGGCGTGCGCATGGTGGTGTCGCTGAACAAGGCGGTCGATCCCAACCAGTTGCGCGACACCCTGTCGGCGCACCGCCAGGAGCAGGGCCTGCCCTTCGTGATGCGTTACCAGCAGGCCGATGCCGGCTGCGAGGTGGTGCTGGGTGATGCCTGGCGCGTCAATCCCAGCGACAACCTGCAATCGACGCTGGTGGCGTCGTTCGGCAAGGAAGCGGTGGTGGTCGAGTATTGACCCTGGTCGCGCCGGGGGGCGCGTTCCGAACAAAAACTAGGTGACAGAAAATGCAACAGTTTCACATGCCCATCGTGGTGATTTCCCTGGTCGAGTGCCAGGACCGGCGGCGCTACATCGCCGACCAGTTCGAGCGGATCGCCATGCCGTTCCGCTTCTTCGATGCGGAACGGTTCAAGCAGTATCCGGCCAGCTATGACCAGGCGACGCGCCGCAAGGTGCATGGCAATGACATGAACCTGTCGGAAGTGGGCTGTTACGATAGCCACTACCGCATCTGGCAGGCGCTGGTGCAGTCCGGCGACGAGATGTGGTGCGTGCTGGAGGATGATATCGAGCTGGGCGAGGGCTTTGCCCCGACCTTGCAGGCCATCGCCAGCGCCGGCCTGCCATTCGGCATCATGCGCCTGTGCGATTTCGGTGGCGAGGATTCGTGGCAGGTCGCGGTCCTGTCCAATGGCAGCATCGTCAAGGACCATCGAAAGCAACCGTTCGGCACCCAGGGATATGTCATCCACCGGGATGCCGCGCGTACCCTGGTGGAGCAGGCCGGCCAGATCGTCTATGCCGTCGACGACCTGCTCAACCGGACCTGGGAGCACAAGGTACTGGCGCTGTCGGTCACACCGTCGGTGCTGGTGCATCGCAATGACCTGATGGGCACGACCATCGGGCGAGTCAAGGCCAAGCGTAGCGCATGGTCGAAACTCAAGCGGGAGTTCTACATGGGCCGGGACAGCCTGAACCGGCACCTGCACGCCTGGCAGCGGCGGCGTGCTTTGGCGCGCCAGTTGCCTTCTGGTTCGGGCAGCTGAGGCGGGGCAGACAGCTGCCCGCCGGCGTTTTTGCGTATTTAATTTTTGGGATTTGGTTTCGCATGAAGGTTTCACCCTACATCAAACGGCTGGTCGAGTATCACCGTCCATACAAGAATCGCCTCATCCTGGCCTTCCTTGGCATGCTCGTCACGGCTGCAACGGAACCGATCGTTGCCTACATCTTCAAGGTCCTGCTGGATCATGGCTTTGTCGAAAACCCGACGTTCCCGCTGTGGCTGGTGCCGGTGGCCGTGATTGGCGCCTTCGTGGCGCGCGGCGCCTCGACCTTCCTGACCACCTACATGATGAGCTGGGTATCGACCCGCGTTCTCAACGAACTGCGGCAGACCATGTTTGATCGGATCCTGCATGTGGGTATCGATTTCACCTCGGTGAAGTCCACCGGCAGCACGATCAATTCGATCATGTTCGAGGTGCAGCAGATCATCGACATGGTGACCAAGATCTTCATCTCCATGATCCGCTGCACGCTGACCATCGCCGGGTTGCTGGCGTATATGCTCTACATCAGTTGGTCGCTGACGATCATCGCCCTGGTGCTCATGCCCCTGATGACTTTCCTGGTGCGCCTGACCGGCAAGCGCCTCAAGCGTCTGAACAAGGACTCGCTGACGGTCAATGCCGAGCTGACGCAGGTGATCGAGGAGACCACGCGCGCCCAGCAGGTCGTCAAGATCTTCGGTGGACAGGCCTACGAGCGTCAGCGCTTCCATGAGCGCGCCGAAAAGCTGCGCCGCTACAGCATGCGCATGGTGAGCGTCTTTGCCGCCACGGTACCGCTGACGCAGATCATGACCGCCTGCGCGATGTCGGTGATGATCATGCTGGCCCTGATCCAGGCCAGCCAGAACCAGATCACCGTCGGTGGTTTCATTTCCTTCTTCACGGCCATGATCGCACTGCTGGCCCCCCTGAAGCAGCTGGCCGAAGTCAATGGTCCCCTGCAGCGTGGCATGGCAGCGGCCGAGGCGGTCTTCCATCTCATCGATAGTCCCATCGAACGCACCACCGGTCGTGATCTGCCGGCGCGCGCGCAGGGCAACCTGAGCTTCGTGGACGTCGGTTTCCGCTATCGCGAACAGGAGCGCGCGGCGCTGACGGACATCAACCTGGAGATCGGCGCCGGCCAGACCATCGCCTTCGTGGGCATGTCCGGCGGCGGCAAGACCACGCTGGTCAACCTGATTCCTGGCTTCTATTCGGCCAGCGCCGGCAAGATCCTGCTCGATGGCACCTGGCTGGAAGAGATTTCGCTGTCGAGCCTGCGCAAGCAGATCGCCATGGTCAGCCAGCACGTGGTGCTGTTCGACGATACGGTGGTGGCCAATATCGCCTATGGCGATCCCGAGCCGGACATGGAGCGGGTGCTGGGCGCGATCAAGGCCGCCTACCTCGATGACGTGGTGGCGGGCTTGCCCCAGGGCGTGCAGACGCCGCTGGGCGACAACGGCAGTCGCCTCTCCGGAGGCCAGCGCCAGCGCATGGCGATTGCCCGAGCGATCTACAAGAACGCGCCTATCCTGATCCTCGACGAAGCCACCTCGGCCCTGGATACCGAATCCGAGCGGGCCGTCCAGGCCGCCCTGGACCAGCTCATGAAGAACCGCACCACGCTGGTCATCGCCCACCGGCTCTCGACCATCGAGCGTGCCGACCGCATCGTGGTGCTCTCGGAAGGACGCATCGTCGAAGTGGGCAGCCACCAGGAGCTGCTGGACAAGCAAGCGGCCTATGCCAACCTGTATCGCATGCAGTTCTCCGGCGATGGCAAGCAATGACCGGGAGGGCGCCCACGGTGGCGCCCTGATCCGGCGGGCTTCTTCCTACGATTATCTTGTCCCAGAGGACGTGACATGCAACTGATTTCCCAGGAGCGGCTGGCAAAAGCCGACAAGATCCTGTTCATCGCGCACCTGGCCATTGGCGATTTCACCTATCTGCAGAATGGTTTCAAGGCATTTGCGCAGGCCTATCCGCATGTGCGCATCGATCTGTGGATCGATGAGGTCCGGCGCACCAGCGACAGCAGCCAGTGGGGTCATCTCAAGAATTACGCACTGTATGACTGGGCCGAGAGCTGCCCGTTCTTTGCCAAGGTCTATCGTCGCACCTACAGCCCGGCGCTGCTGGAAGAGTCCATCGCCGAGGCACAGGCCGAGGCCTATCCCATCGTGGTGTCGCTGGCGACCCTGCGGCCGCCGCAATATGCACGCCTGGCACGCGCCTGCGGGCCATCGGCCTGGGTCGTGGGCATGCGCCGCAAGCCGCGCTGGTATGTGCCAGCGGACCGCTGCGCCTATCGTCGCCTGGACGCCAGCTTTGCGCCCTTCCAGTCCTTCCCCGGTTATCACATCACCGATGAATATGCCGACTGGTTCAAGCAGCTGGGGGGCGTGACGATGGATGCCGGGCAGCGTTTTCCCTTCATCGACATCGATCCGCAGTGGCAAGCCCAGGCGCGCAGCCAGCTGGCCGCATGGGGCTTCGCGGACAGCGACGAAGGCACCGCGCCGCTGGTGTTCATCAACCCCTTTGCCAAGACCCGCAAGCGCTGCTGGCCGGTGGGCCGTGTCGCCGACCTGATCGAAGCCTTGCAGGCCGATGGCAAGTGGCGCAACGCCCGTTTCATCATCAATGCCACCCCGCAGGAAATCGAGGCGGCGCGCCAGCAGATCGCCGACCGGTTGCCACCGCGGACGGTCTGGTTCAGTGCCAATCAGAATTTCTACCAGTTGCCGGCCCTGCTGCAATGCTGCGACCTGGTGGTCTCGGTGGAGACGGCCGTGATGCACCTGGCCAATGCCGTGCATGTGCCGGTGGTGGCACTGATGCGCCGCAAGAACCCGGAATGGGCGCCGTTCGACAAGGCCCATAGCCGGGTCGTGATGGCCGCGCGGCGCGGTGACTGGGTCGATGCCATCCCCGTATCGCAGGTGCGCGACGTGATGGAGGCCCTGTGATGAGCAGCATGTCTGATACCCCTACCATGACTTCCCAAGAGATCCTGCCAGAGGCCTTCCACATCGTCTTCTGCGTCGATGACCGCTACTTCCGCTGCATGGGTGCGACCATCGCCTCCATCATCGAACACAATCCGCAGCGCCATTTCACCTTCCATGTGCTGGCGACCAAGGTGTCGGAGCACAATCGCCAGCTCTTCGAGGGCTTGCGTGCCCGTCCCGGTATCGAGGCCTGCATCCACCTGCTCGATCCGCGCATGTTCGAGCGCTTCGAGCAGTACACGCGCTCGTCCTATTATTCCTCGGCCATCTTTGCACGGCTGGTCATTCCGGAAGTGCTGGGAGCCTTCACCGATCGCGTGCTCTACCTCGATGCCGATATCCTCTGCGTCGGCAGTATCGATGCGCTGGCCGACATGAATCTGGATGAGGACATCGTGGCCGTGGTGCCCGATGCCAAGGCGACGACCGAGCGACGCGTTGCGGCCTTGCAGCTCAAGCATGGCAAGTACTTCAACTCCGGCATGCTCTACATCAACATCCCGCGCTGGCAGGAGGCCGGCATCAGTCGCCAGACCATCGATGCCATCCTGCAGCAGGGCGAGCGCTTCCGCTTCCCCGACCAGGATGCGCTCAATGTGGTGCTGGACGGGCGTGCGCGCTACATCGACATCCGCTGGAACTACCTGTATGGCCTGGTCGGTGACCTGGAGGGCAATCGCCCGGCCCTGGATATTGCACCGGGGGCCGCCACCTTCATCCACTTCGCCGGATCGGTCAAGCCATGGGGCGCCTGGTGCGAGCATGACTCGGTGAAGCTGTTCGAGCACTACCACCGGCAATCGGCATGGTCGGCCCTGCCGCTGGACATGGAGCCCCAGAACTACAAGGAGGCGCGCATGCATTCGCGTTTCCTGTGGGCCAGGGGCAAGCGCATGCAGAGCCTGCAATGGTACATGCGCTATCTGGGGATGCGGCGCCGTCGTTGAGCAGCGCGGCGCCGGCGCAGTATCCCTGAAGGTCTGATTACACCCATTGTCTCTATCCGAATGCCAACCATGTCCCAACAACTGATTTCTCCCGAGCTGCTGAAAAAGTCCGACAAGATTCTCTTCGTCGCCCATCTCGCGCTGGGCGATTTCACCTACATGCAGAACTGCTTCCGCGCCTTCGCACGTGCCTATCCGCATATCCGCATGCACCTGTGGATCGACGAAGTACGGCGTACGCCGGATGCCTCGCAATGGCCGCACCTGAAGAAGTACGCGCTCTATGACTGGGTGCGCGCCAGCGGCATGTTCGATCGCATCTACGACCAGACCTACAGCCCGGAGCTGTACCGGCAATCCATTACCCAGGCCCAGGCCGAGCAATATCCTGTCGTGGTGTCCTTCGCGGTGCTGGTGCGCCACCTGTATGCCGAACTGGTGCGCAAGATCAGCCCACATGGCTTTGTCGTGGCACAGAAGAAGCGGGTCCGCCTGCTGGATATCCGCAAGCACCTGGCGTATCGCAAGCTGGATGCGTTCATCCCGGCCTACAAGTCTTCCGAGCTGCGCGGTGAACATATCAGCGCGCTCTATGCCGGCTGGTTCGAGCAACTGTTCGGCATCGTCACCAGCGCGCAGGAGCGCTTCCCCTACGTCGATATCCCGGCGCAATGGCAGCAGCGTGCCCGCCAGGATCTGGCAGCGCAGGGTGTACCTGAGGGCGCGCCGCTGGTCTTCCTCAATGCCTTCTCCAAGTCCGAGGAGCGCAGCTGGCCGCTGGAACGCATGCTGGAATTGTCGCAGCGCATGCGGGCATTGCCGGCCTGGCGCGATGCCTGGTTCGTGATCAATGTGGTTCCGGAAAAGATGGAGCAGGCGCGTGCGCTGCTGGCCAGGTCCCAGGTGAGCAATGCCCTGCTCTTCAGCGCCGAGGAGAATTTCTTCCAGCTGCCGGCCGTACTGGCCCTGTGCAGCCTGATCGTGTCGGTGGAGACGGCCGTGATGCACCTGGCCAATGCGGTCCATGTGCCGGTCATTGCCTTGATGCGCCAGACCAGCCCGGAGTGGATTCCCATCGATACGGCCAACAGCACCATCATCAGCGTCAAGAGCCGCAAGGGCTGGATCACCGAGATCGAAGTCGAGGATGTCCTGGCCTGCATCCAGGCCAAGGCCGGCTAGAACAGCAGTGCCGGGCCCGATGGCCCGGCCAGGATTCAGCGCACGCGGGCGTCGAAGCGTCCGTGGTGCAGCAGGTTGTAGAACTTCAGCCAGAGTGGCCGCAGCGGCATGTTCCAGCCTTGATGACCATGATGGCCGAAGGCGCGATGCAGCCTGCCTTCGCAGCTGAAGCGCGCAGCCAGGTCGACCGGGGCGAAGCTGAATCCGGCCTGTTCCAGCATCGGACGCAGGAACTGGCAGATGACCACGTCTTCATTGTCGGTGACGTCGACGCGCGGATCTTCTGCGAGGAACTGTTGCAGCTTCCGGCTACGCAGCGAGAAGCCGCCATTGCCCACACGGTGGTTGCGGTGCTGCTCGCCGCGCGTCAAATGCGCCGGCCAGGGCGCGCCGATGTAGTCATGCTCCAGGAAGGCCGGATCCCACATCCGGTGCTGCCACACGAAACCATCCCATTGCGCCACCAGCACGAACTCCGTGTCGATGTAACGATGCAGCTCCTTGACCATGAAGTGGGAGTAGGCGTCGATGGAGCGGATCGGTGCGATCTTCACGACATGCGGATCGTCCGACTCGAAATGCGTGAGCAGCTTGGCCGCGCCGAATTCGCAATAGAACAGGCAGTGATCGAAGGCCCTGCGGGCGCGCTGGTAGTCGACACAGTCGACCACCACCAGCGTGACTTGCGGCAGCCTGGTGCGGGTGACCTTGCCGAAGAGCGGGAATCCGAACTTGAAGCGCCTGTTGAGTAGTTTTTGTCGGATCCGGTCGAGCATGATGGTGAAGAGGGGGCTATCTGAGAAAAGAGAAATGCATTGCGCAGCAGCGGATCAGCCGCCCGGCTGCGCAGCGCGATGTTCCAGCCGGTAGGCGTGGGCGAACAGGATAGCCATGAAGATGGCGTAGAAATTGTCGCTGGCGCCCCACATGAAAGTCACGTCGGTCAGCCCGAAGACCACGAAGCCCAGGCTGGTCATCACGCCCATGCTGGCCACCGCACGCAGTTCGCTGCTGGCGTGGCGCATCCTGCGGGCAAAGTAGACACCCGGCACCAGATACAGCGCCAGCAGACCGGCCAGGCCGAGGCTACCCAGCGTCGCCATGTTGTAGAAGATCTCGTTGTGCGAATGGATCTGGCGCGCGATGACGGGCGGAATCTTGCCTTCCTCGCCCAGGCGCTGCAGGGTCGGCATGAAGTTCTCGCGTCCGATACCGATCAGGGGGTGTTCCTGGAACAGCATGAAGGAGGTGTGCCACAGTCCCAGGCGGGTACCGACCGAGGTATCGGAGGCGCTGTCCTGGGAGTAGATCGTCAGGTCCTGCTGGGCCGCCTGGATGCGGTTGCGCACATGCGGGCTGGCGGAAAACAGGCCGATCACCACCACCACCGCGCCCAGCGCCAGCAGGATCTTCTTGCGGGTGTCGAAGTGGTCGAACAGGATCATGGCCGCCACGGCCGCCAGGAAGGGAATGGCCAGCCAGGTGCCGCGCGTGCCGGAGATGTAGGCCGCATACAGGGTGCCGGCGAAGGCCAGCAGCTTGAGCAGGTTCAGCAGGCGCCGCGCGCCGGCGCCGCCAGGGGTATAGCGCATCGATACCAGGGTGAAGAAGCCCATCAACAGCGTCATGTCGGCAAATTCGATGATGGGCATGAAGTCGACGTGGTCGGCGCGCGTCGTACCACCGTCGGTAATGACGTACATCTTGGCCGTGCACAGCAGGGCCGCCAGCAGGTAGCTCCATTGCAGCCAGCCGAACATGCGGTCCGTGCACTGCAGGCAAGCCCAGGCCAGCAGGATGAACAAGGCCATGCGCGAGGGATAGTCGAAGCTGCGGGCTGCGAAGTCCCGGGCCAGCAACTGGTAGGCCAGGATCGCCAGCAGCATGCCCGCCATGGCCAAGTGCAATCCCCAGAACTTTCTTGCGAAGGCCGGGAAGGCAAGTCCTTGCGGCGACTTGCCCAGCAACAGCGATGACAGGGCCAGCAGCAGCAGCGCATAGAAACCCTGGTTGCCTACCCGGTGGCCGATCAGCAGCAGGCTGGAGGTGGCAAACAGGACGAGGAAAACGATCCAGCGAAATGACAGCAGTTGATTCTTCATGATGACGAGGCGTATTTTTATAGGCGGCTGACCCCTTCGATACCCATGGCGCGAACTCGTTCGGCCCCCCTGATCGAAGGTGATCATGGTCTTGTCCGCGTGATCAGATTTGCATGTTTTTTATTGACTGCACGTATGTATTAAAAGCTTGGCAGACGTACAGGGATATCGGCTTTTTTCTGCAAGTCTTTATCCTGCAGGATATGAAACCGGCGCCGAACGTCCCTTTTTGCCATTCTTTGCGCGCATTTACATCAGGATGATGTCGTACTGCTCCTGCTGGTAATCGCTCTGCACCTGCAGCGAGATCGGCTTGCCGATGAAGTCTCCCAGCATGGCCAGGTGTTGCGACTCTTCTTCGAGGAACATGTCCACCACCACCTGCGCGGCCAGGATGCGGAATTCGCGCGGATTGAACTGCTTGGCCTCGCGCATGACTTCGCGCAGGATCTCGTAGCAGACCGTGCGCGATGTCTTGACCTGGCCGCGTCCCTTGCAGGCCGGGCAGGTCTCGCAGAGGATGTGGGCCAGCGACTCGCGGGTGCGCTTGCGCGTCATTTCCACCAGTCCCAGCGTGGAGAAGCCCGAGACCGAGATCTTGGTGCGGTCGCGCTGCAGGGCCTTGTTCAGCTCGGCCAGCACGGCCTGGCGATGCTCGAGGCTCTCCATGTCGATGAAGTCCAGGATGATGATGCCACCCAGGTTGCGCAGCCGCAGCTGGCGCGCAATGGCGTGCGCGGCTTCCAGGTTGGTCTTGAAGATGGTGTCGTCGAAGTTGCGACCGTTGACGAAGCTGCCGGTGTTGACGTCGATGGTGGTCATCGCCTCAGTCTGGTCGACGATCAGGTAGCCACCCGATTTCAGGTCCACCCGGCGCCCCAGGGCGCGCTCGATTTCCTCTTCCACGCCATACAGGTCGAACAGCGGTCGCTCGCCACGATAGTGGGTCAGCTTGGGCAGCACCGAGGGCGTGTAGATCTCGCCGAACTGCTGCAGCATCATGAAGTTCTCGCGCGAATCGACCTGGATGGTGGCGGTATGGTCGGAGACGAAGTCGCGCAGCACGCGCTGCGCCAGCGACAGGTCCTGGTGCAGCAGGGTAGGGGCTGGTTGGGTCTTGGCCTGGCGGGTGATGGTGGCCCAGGTCTTGCGCAGGTATTCCACATCCATCTGCAGGTCGGCCTCGGAGGCATCCTCGGCCATGGTGCGGATGATGAAGCCACCTTTTTCTTCCGGCGGCAGCAGGGCCTGCACCTTGCCGCGCAGGCGTTCGCGTTCGCCTTCGTTCTCGATGCGCTGGGAGATGCCGATGTGCTTGTCCTGCGGCAGGTAGACCAGCATGCGACCGGCAATGGAGATCTGCGTGGACAGTCGCGCACCCTTGGTGCCGATGGGGTCCTTGATCACCTGTACCGTCACGGTCTGGCCGTCATGCAGCAGCTTCTCGATGGGAATGGCCGGCGCGTTCTGGCCGTCATGCGGACGGGCTTCCCAGATGTCGGCCACGTGCAGGAAGGCCGCGCGTTCCAGGCCGATGTCGATGAAGGCCGATTGCATGCCCGGCAGCACCCGGACCACCTTGCCCAGGTAGATATTGCCAGCCAGGCCGCGCGAGAGGGTACGCTCGATGTGCAGTTCCTGCACGGCGCCCTGCAGGATCAGCGCCACGCGCGTCTCCTGCGGGGTGATGTTGATGAGGATGTCTTCGCTCATAGGATTCGAACGCCCGCTTGTTGTAATAGTTGCGCCGTCTCGAATAGCGGCAAGCCCATGATACCGGAATGGCTGCCCACGATATTGCTGATGAATACCGAGGCCAGGCCCTGGATGCCATAGGCACCGGCCTTGTCGTAGGGCTCGACCGTATTGCAGTAGGCGGCAATGGCTTCGTCGCTGAGCGCGGCAAAGCTGACGTCGGATTGCTGGACGATCTGCCAGATCTGGGTTTCCACGCCTTGCGTCACGCCCACGGCCACGCTGGTCAGGACCTGGTGGGTGCGGCCGGAGAGCAGGGTGATCATGCGCACGGCCTCCTCGTGGTCGGCCGGCTTGCCCAGGATCAGGTCATCGACCACCACCGTGGTATCGGCCGAAAGCAGCGGCCGGTGCGGCAGCTGGCGCAGGATCATGGTCTGCTGGGCGCTGTCGAGCTTGGCGCGGGTGACGCGGGCGACGTAGTCCAGCGCTGCCTCACCGGGCAGCACGCTTTCGTCGACTTCCTTGTCCGAGAGCATCAGCTCGAAATCGATGCCGATCTGGCGCAGCAGCTCGCGCCGGCGCGGGCTTTTCGAGGCGAGGTAGATTTTGTGGTCCGCTTGTTTCATTGAGCCATGCATGTCAAGGGCCGGTGCCTGGCACCAGCGGTGGACGATCTCAGGCGCGGTGATACGGATGGTTCTGCGTAATCGACCACGCCCGGTACAGTTGCTCGGCCAGCATCACGCGCACCATGCCGTGCGGCAGGGTCATGCTGGAAATCCGGATGAGCGTATCGGCGCCGGCCTTGAACCCGGGATCGAGCCCGTCGGCGCCACCGATGACGAAGGCCACGTCGCGGCCATCCTGCTGCCACTGGACCAGTTGCTGGGACAGCTGCACCGAGGTCCAGTCGCGCCCGCGCTCGTCCAGCGCGATCACGCGCGCGCCCTTGGGCAGCGCCGCTTCGATCTTTTCGCGCTCCTGCGCCATCACGGTCTCGGCCGTGCGGCTGCCGGAACGTTCGATGGGTTTGATTTCCTTGAGGATGATCCGGCATTCCGGGGGCATGCGCTTGGCATACTCCTGGAAGCCGGTCTCGATCCACGCCGGCATCTTGTGGCCGACGGCAGCGATGACCAGCTGCATCAAGCCTTGCTGGCGCGCTTGGCAGCCGGCTTCTTGGCGGTGTCGCTCTTGGCGGGCGCCACGCGCACGGTCTTGCCGGTCGGGGTCTTGGGGGCGGCGGTCTTGCTGCGGGTGGTCGCGGCCTTGGGGGCTGCAGCCTTGGTGCCGACCGTCTTGGTGCCGGCAGCAGCGCCACGGGTGCTGGTGCTGCGGGTAGTGGTGGTCTTGGGCGCCGCGGTTTTGGTACCGGTGGTGCGGGTGGTACGGGTAGTGCCCGTGGCTGCGCGCGTGCCGGTAGCGGTGGTGGTGCGCGGCTTGCGGACCGGCTTCTTCGCTGCGTCCTCGTCGTCGTCCAGGGCCTGGCTGGCTTCGACCGCTTCGGCCTGGGCGCGGGTGCGGCGAGTCTTGGGCGCGGGCGTCTCCTCGACGGCGGCGCGCTTGGCGGCAGCCGAGGTGCCGGTGCGCTTGGCCGCGCCCAGCTTGACTTCCTTGTCGCCCCAGATTTCTTCCAGGCGGTAGTAGGTACGGATGGCCGGCTGCATGATGTGCACGATCATGTCACCCAGGTCGACCAGCACCCATTCACCGGTGTCTTCGCCTTCGACGCTGATGACATGGCCGCCCTTGGCCTTGACCTTGTCACGCACGGAGGCGGCCAGTGCCTTGGTCTGGCGGTTGGAGGTACCGGAGGCGATTGCCACGCGGTCGAACAGGCTGGTCAGGTGGGTGGTGTCGAAGATGCGGATTTCTTGCGCCTTGACGTCTTCCAGAGCGTCCACGACCAGGGTTTGCAGTTTTTTGATGTCCATTAGTTTCGGTACAGATGTTGTTGTTCGATATAGTCTAGCACCCTGCCCGGAATCAGCGAATCGGGTCGGGTGCCGCGTTGCAGCTGGGCACGGATTTCGGTCGAGGAGATATCGACCGCCAGCCCTAGGGCCAGGTAGCCGTATCCGTGCGTGGTGCTGCGGATCTCTTGCGGCGCAGCGCTGCGCCGCTTGAATTCTTCCCTCACGGCCGGCGGCACATGGGCGTCGGCCAGTTCAAAGCCGGGGCGCGAGGCGGCGCACAGGTGCGCGTAGTCAAACAGTTCCTGCCAGTGTTGCCAGGTATCCAGGTGCTGCAGCTGGTCGGCGCCCATCAGGAACACGATGGAGACCTCCGGTCCCAGCTCCGCGCGCAGTGCGCGCAGGGTGTCGATGGTATAGGTGGCGCTGGCGCGGCGGATTTCCTGCTCATCGATGAGCACCGGCAGCGGCTGGCTGTCGAAGGCGCGCCTTACCATCTCCACCCGGTCCGCCGGCGCGGCCTGCAGGCCGTGTTTCTGCCAGGGGTTGCCGGTGGGAATGATGCGCAGCTCATCCGGACGCAGCAGTTGCACGAAATGCTCGGCCAGCCGTACATGGCCATTGTGCACCGGATCGAAGCTGCCGCCGAGCACGGCAATGCAGCGTTGCGCCGCGGGCGGCGCCATTACAGCCATTCCTTGTGCACCAGGAAGTCGGTGTACAGGGCCGCCTCCGGCGAGCCGGCCTCGGGATGCCAGTCGTAGCGCCACTTCACCAGCGGCGGCATCGACATCAGGATCGATTCGGTACGGCCACCCGATTGCAGGCCGAACAGCGTACCCCGGTCGAAGACCAGGTTGAATTCCACATAGCGACCACGGCGATAGGCCTGGAAGTCGCGCTCCCGCTCACCATAAGGCGTTTCGCGGCGCGCTGCCACGATGGGCAGGTAGGCCGCCAGGAAGGCGTCGCCGACACTGCGCAGCATGGCAAAGGCCTCATCGAAGGGCAGGGCGTTGAAGTCATCGAAGAAGATGCCGCCCACGCCGCGCGGTTCCTTGCGGTGCTTCAGGTAGAAATACTCGTCGCACCAGGTCTTGAAGCGCGGATACAGCTCAGCGCCGAAGGGCTGCAGCGCATCGCGACAGGTGCGATGGAAATGGCGGGCATCCTCGGCCACGCCGTAATAGGGCGTCAGGTCCATGCCGCCACCGAACCACCAGACCGGCTCTTCACCCTCGGCGTGGGCAGTGAAGAAGCGCACGTTCATGTGCACCGTCGGCACATGCGGGTTGCGCGGATGCAGCACCAGCGATACGCCCATGGCTTCCCAGGCGCGTCCGGCCAGGTGCGGGCGGTTGGCTGCGGCCGACGGCGGCAGGTTCTTGCCCATCACATGCGAGAAACCGACCCCGCCACGCTCCAGCAACTTGCCTTCCTCGAGCAGGCGCGAGGTGCCACCGCCGCCTTCCGGGCGCTCCCAGGAGTCGGACAGGAAGGCAGAGCCGTCGGCTTCTTCAAGGGCCGCGACGATGCGCTGTTGCAGATCCTGCAGGTAGGTCTTGACGGAGGAGGCGTGGCTCGATGCGTTGGAAAGTGTGGTCACGGCGGGTCGCTCTGATGCACGGTTACTGGACGGAAATGCGTTCCAACCCGCCATTGTACCTTGACCGCCCCTCCCATGGGCGGCAAAAGCAGGCCCGGCGGCCGGGCCGGGCCTGCGGTGTGGGCTGGCAGCCTCAGCCAGGCTGCACCGGCGCCGACGGAACCGCCACCTGGTAGGTCGCCGGTGCCGGCCAGCCTTCCTTCAGGCAGACCTCGGCGATGGCATTCTGCACATCGTTGTAGACCTGGCCGAAATTGGGCGTGGGGGCGTGCACGCGCAGGGCGATCAGGGTGCCGGTGGCATTGAATTCCTGGATCACGATGCCCGGTGCCGGGGTTTCCAAGACATTGGGAATGGCCTTGATACGGGCGGTCAGCTTGGCGATGGCTTCCTGCGGATCGACACTGTAGGCAATCTGGCAACGCAGGTCGGTGCGGCGGGTAGCGTTGACGTTGTAGTTGATGATGTTGTCCGAGAACAGCTTGTTGTTGCCGATGACCACGCGCAGGTTGTTGTCGGTGGTGATGATGGTGGTCACCAGGCCGATGTCGGAGACCGTCCCGGTCTGGCCGGCGGCGGTGATGTAGTCACCCACCTTGAAGGGGCGCAGCACCACCAGGAAGATGCCGGCCGCGAAGTTCGACAGCAGGCCCGACCAGGCCACGCCCAGCGCCACGCCGACGGCGCCGATCATGGCGGCGAACGAGGTGGTGGGGATGCCGCACACTTCCAGGATGCCCATCACCAGCAGCACCCGCAGGATCACATGCATGGCCGAGCTGGCGTAGTTGATCAGGGTGGTCTCGAACTGGCGCGCCGTCAGCACGCGGCGGATTATCTTGGCGACGGTGTTGATGAGTATGCCGCCAATGATCCAGATGGCGAGGGCGGCGATCACCTTCAGGCCGAACGGGACCAGGTAGAGGTTGATCAGGGTGTCGAGGTTGAGGAGGTGTTGCGGCATCGAGGATTCCTTTCCTGCTTGTTATTGCGTATGGGGTACGAGGGTGATGAGGGTGCAGCGGGCTGGCACCTGCAGTCCTTAGTGCGCGCATGGACTGCTTTTGTTGCAGCGCATGAGCGCATTTTATGCCAGGCGGCGCCAGCCAAAATGACGATCCCCCGCAATGCGCCTGGCATTGCGGGGGATCGTGCGGTCCGGTCGGACGCAGCCGTGCCTGAGGCTTAGCGCTTCAGGGCGCGCCAGCCGATGTCGCGACGCATCTGCGAGCCGGCGAAGTGGATCAGGTCGGCGGCATCATAGGCATGTTTCTGCGCAACCTTGACGCTGTCGCCCAGGCCCACCACGCACAGCACGCGACCACCGTTGGTGGTCAGCTTGTCGTCGTTGAGGGTGGTGCCGGCGTGGAAGGTCACGCAATCCGCGGTTTCGACCGGGATATCGGTGATCAGGTCACCCTTGCGTGGTTCTTCCGGATAACCATGCGCGGCCATGACCACGCCCAGCGCGGTACGGCGATCCCATTCCAGCTCGACCTTGTCCAGGGTGCCGGTGACAGCGTGTTCGAACACCGTCAGCAGGTCGGTCTTCAGGCGCGCCATGATGGGCTGGGTTTCCGGGTCGCCCATGCGGCAGTTGAATTCCAGCGTCTTGGGGTTGCCTTCGGCGTCGATCATCAGGCCGGCATACAGGAAGCCGGAGAAGGGGATGCCATCCTTGGCCATGCCCTGCACGGTCGGCACGATGATCTCGCGCATCACGCGGGCATGCAGCGCCGGGGTGACGATGGGGGCCGGCGAATAGGCACCCATGCCGCCGGTGTTGGGGCCCTGGTCGTGGTCCAGCAGGCGCTTGTGGTCCTGGCTGGTGGCCAGCGGCAGGATGTTCTTGCCATCCACCATGACGATGAAGGAAGCCTCTTCACCGGCCAGGAATTCCTCGATCACCACACGGGCACCGGCGTCGCCGAGCTTGTTGTCGGAGAGCATCATGTCCACGGCCGAATGGGCTTCTTCCAGCGTCATGGCCACCACCACACCCTTGCCGGCAGCCAGGCCGTCGGCCTTGATGACGATGGGCGCGCCCTTCTGGGCGATGTAGTCGTGCGCTGGGGCCAGCTCGGAGAAGGTCTGGTACTCGGCCGTAGGGATCGCATGGCGATGCATGAAGGCCTTGGCGAAATCCTTGGAGCTTTCCAGCTGGGCGGCTTCGCGGGTGGGGCCGAAGATCTTCAGGCCACGGGCGCGGAAGACGTTGACGATACCGGCCGCCAGCGGGCCTTCGGGACCGACCACGGTCAGCGCCACATGCTCCTGCTCGACGAAGTCGGCCAGGGCCACCGGATCGGTGATGGCGATGTTTTGCAGGCGCTCGTCGAGCGCGGTGCCGCCATTACCGGGAGCGACATAGACCGTCTGGATGCGCGGCGACTTGGCAATGGTCCAGGCCAGCGCATGTTCACGGCCACCGGAGCCAACAACTAGGATTTTCATGGGATATGGGAGTAAAAGTGGCGATTCGGGGCAATTATTCTTCGATCACGGCGTTGGTATAGAGCTCCTGGGTATCGTCCAGGTTCTCCAGTGCATCCAGCAATTTCTGCATCTTCACGCCATCCTCGCCGGCAAACACGGTCTCGGTCGCGGGCTTCATGGTGATCTCGGCGACTTCGGCCTTGAAACCGGCGGCTTCCATGGCGCTCTTCACGGCCGCGAAGTCATGCGGGCCGGTCAGCACTTCGATGCCGCCTTCCTCGTCGGTGATGACGTCGTCGGCACCGGCTTCCAGGGCCGCTTCCATGACGGCGTTCTCATCGGTGCCGGGGGCGTACATCAGCTGGCCGCAATGCTTGAACATGAAGGCCACAGAACCTTCCGTACCCATGTTGCCACCGAACTTGGAGAAGGCATGGCGCACTTCGGCCACGGTACGCACGCGGTTGTCGGTCATGCAATCGACGATGATGGCAGCGCCGTTGATGCCGTAGCCTTCGTAGCGCACTTCCTCGTAGTTCACGCCGTCCAGGGCGCCGGTGCCGCGCTGGATGGCGCGGGTCACGTTGTCCTTGGGCATGTTGGCGTCGGAGGCACGGTCCACCGCCAGGCGCAGGCGCGGGTTGGCGTCCGGATCGCCGCCGCCCATGCGGGCAGCCACGGTGATTTCCTTGATCAGACGCGTCCAGATACGACCACGCCTTTCATCCTGACGGCCTTTACGGTGCTGAATATTGGCCCATTTGCTGTGTCCAGCCATGTTGAATCTTTCGTGCGAGATGGTGAGGCCAGAGCGTCCCGTTGCGCCCCGCTGCGCCCGTCCGGGGGCGGGCCACGAAGACGGGCGCCGCCGGCAACGAATCGGTGCAGAAGAGGACAAAGCACAGGCAGGTCCCATAAGATGGACGTCTGCTGCCACGTTCTGACTATAATCGGGCGGGCATTTTACCATACCGCTACCCCGTGATTTCCGCCTTGCGAGGCTTGCCGACATGATTAATCCACTTCCCATCGCCGTTGAGTGCGGCCATTCTGGCGGGCAACTCTGCCTGCTGCCGCAACTGGCCAACCGCCACGGCTGCATCACCGGCGCCACCGGCACCGGCAAGACCGTGACCCTGCAGGTACTGGCCCAGGCCCTCTCGGAGATCGGCGTGCCGGTCTTCATGGCCGATGTCAAGGGCGACCTGTCGGGTCTGGGCAAGGCCGGCAGCGCCTCGCCCAAGACCCGCGAGCGCCTGGCCCAACTGGGTTTGCCCGAGCCAGCCTGGGCCGCCGCGCCGGTGGCCTTCTGGGATGTCTTCGGCGAGCAGGGCCATCCGGTGCGGGCCACCATCTCCGACATGGGTCCGCTGATGCTGGCGCGCATGCTCAACCTCAACGATACCCAGCAGGGCGTGCTGCAGCTGGTGTTCAAGATCGCCGACGACAACGGCCTGCTGCTGCTCGATACCAAGGACCTGCGCGCCATGCTGCAGCACGTGGGCGAGAACGCGGCGCAGTTCAAGACCGAATACGGCAACATCTCGGCGGCCAGCATCGGCGCCATCCAGCGCGGCCTGATCGGCATCGACGAGCAGGGCGGTGACCGCTTCTTCGGCGAGCCCATGCTCGACATCGCCGACTGGATGCAGACCGACGGCCAGGGGCGTGGCATCATCAACATCCTGGCGGCCGACAAGCTCATGAACGCGCCGCGCCTGTATTCGACCTTCCTGCTGTGGATGCTCTCGGAGCTGTTCGAGCACCTGCCCGAAGTGGGCGACCTGGACAAGCCCAAGATGGTCTTCTTCTTCGACGAGGCCCACCTGCTCTTCGACGAAGCCCCCAAGCCGCTGCTGCAGAAGATCGAACAGGTGGTGCGCCTGATCCGCTCCAAGGGCGTGGGCGTGTATTTCGTGACCCAGAATCCGCTGGATATCCCCGACACCGTACTCGGCCAGCTGGGCAACCGCGTGCAGCACGCTCTGCGTGCCTACACCCCGCGCGACCAGAAGGCCGTCACCGCCGCCGCCGAGACTTTCCGGCCCAATCCCCAGCTCAATACCGCCCAGGCCATCACCGAGCTGGGCGTGGGTGAGGCCCTGGTGTCCTTCCTGGACGAGAAGGGCCGACCCAACGTGGTCGAGCGCGGCTACATCCTGACGCCGCCTTCGCAGATCGGCCCGCTGAGTGCCGACGAGCGGCGCGCCCTGATCGCTTCCTCGCTGGTGGCCGGGGTCTATGAACAGGCAATCGATCGCGAGTCGGCCTACGAGCGCCTCAAGGGCCGGGCGGCGCAACAGCCACAACCCCAGCCACAGCCGGCGCCGTCTGCCCCGGCCGCCACCGAACCGACTCCGGCCCCGGCGGACGACAATGCCTGGGGCGCCTCGGCCGGTCGCAGCGCGCCGGCTCCGGCGCCGGCACCACGCCCCACGGGCGGCAGCCGCATGCCGCCCGCGAGTGCGCCTGCGCCGCAGACGACACAGGAGGAGGGCGGCGGCCTGGGTGACCTGCTCAAGGATGCCGCCGGCGGCATCTTCGGCAATGGTGGCGGTAGCCGTCGCAGCGATTCGCCCCTGCAAGCCATGGTCAAGTCGGCCGCCCGCAGCATCGGTTCCCAGGTCGGGCGCGAGATCATCCGCGGCGTGCTGGGTTCGCTGATGAAGAAGCGCTGATGCGCTCCTGATCGCTACCGAAGCGACCGTCCCCGGCACCATGCCGGCGGACGGTTTACAATCGCGGCCATGATCGCTGCCACTCCCCATTCCGTGCCGCGCCAGGCCTTCCTGGGCGGACTTGTCCTCGCCATCGTCGGCGCCATCTTCTTCTCCGCCAAGGCCATCGTGGCCAAGCTGATGTACCGCTATCAGGTCGATGCGGTCATGGTCATCACCCTGCGCATGGTGTTTTCCTTCCCCATGTTCGCTGTCGTGGCCGTCTGGAAAGCCCGCACCCAGCCGCCGCTGGCGCGCGCCGACTACCTGCGCATCCTGGTGCTGGGCCTGATGGGCTACTACCTGTCGAGCTTTCTCGACTTCCTCGGCCTGCAGTACATCTCGGCCGGGCTGGAGCGGTTGATCCTGTTCCTGACGCCTTCCTTCGTGATGCTGATCGCCTTTTTCTTCTTCAAGCGCAAGGTCGGCTGGATCGAATGGGCAGCGCTGCTGGTGTCCTACTTCGGCACCGTGCTGGTATTGCAGCATGACCTGCATGCCGGCGGCAGCGATGTCATCCTGGGCAGCCTGCTGGTGCTGGGCTCGGCCTTCAGCTATTCGATCTACCTGATTTCCTCGGGCGAGCTGGTGCGTCGCGTGGGGGCGGTGCGACTGGTGGCCTATGCCATGTGCGTCTCCAGCGTGGCCTGCGTGATCCAGTTCTTCGTGCTGCGCAGTCCCGGCGAACTGTTCACCCAGGCTGCCGGCGTCTATCAGCTCTCGCTCTTCAATGCCGTCTTCTGTACCGTGCTGCCGGTGTTCCTGACGATGGTCGCGGTGGCCCGCATCGGCGCGCCCACGGCGGCCCAGGCCGGACTGGTGGGACCGGTCTCGACGCTGTTCATGGGGGCCGTGCTGCTGGACGAACCCATCACCGGCATCCAGTTGCTGGGGACTTCGCTGGTGCTGGCCGGGATGTGGCTGCTCTCGCGCAAGAAGACCTGAGGCGTTCTATACTGCCCCACTGACGAATTTCCCCGCATTGCGCCCAGCGCGAACCCGACAACAAGGAGACCCAGATGGCAAAAGCAATCCGCATCAGCAAGACCGGCGGCCCCGAGGTGATGGAATATGTCGACGTCGAGGTCGGCGAGCCCGGCCCCGGCGAGGTCCGCATCCGCCATGCGGCGGTGGGGCTGAACTTCATCGACTGCTATTTCCGTTCCGGCCTGTATCCGCAACCACTGCCAGCCGGCCTGGGCCAGGAAGCCGCCGGCACCATCGAAGCCGTGGGCGCTGGTGTGAGCGACTTCAAGGTGGGGGACCGGGTGGCCTATGCCGGCCGTCCCAATGGATCGTACGCCGAAGCGCGCGTGATGCCGGCCGACATCCTGGTCAAGCTGCCCGACGCCATCAGCTTCGACACGGCCGCCGCCATGATGCTGCAGGGCATGACCGTGCAATATCTGCTGCGCCAGACCTATGCGGTCCAGCCGGGCGACACCATCCTGTTCCACGCTGCCGCCGGCGGCATCGGCCTGATCGCCTGCCAGTGGGCGCGTGCCCTGGGCGTGAACCTGATCGGCACCGTCAGCAGCGATGAAAAAGCCGCGCTGGCCAAGGCCCATGGCGCCACCCACGTCATCAACTACAAGACCGAGAACTTCGTCGAACGCGTCAAGGACATCACCGGTGGTCGTGGCGTCCAGGTGGTCTATGACTCCATCGGCCGCGACACCTTCATCGGCTCGCTGGATTGCCTGCGCCCGCGCGGCATGATGGTCAGCTTCGGCAATGCCTCCGGACCGGCAGCGCCGTTCGCGGTCTCCGAGCTGGCCTCGCGCGGCTCGCTGTTCCTGACCCGTCCCTCGCTGGGCAACTACACCTCCACCCGCGCCGAACTCGACGCCACGGCGGCCGACCTGTTCGCCATGGTCGAGAGCGGCCAGGTCAGCATCGAGATCAACCAGCGCTATGCCTTGAAGGACGTGGCCCAGGCCCATGCCGATCTGGAAGGTCGCAAGACCACCGGCTCCACCATCCTGGTTCCCTGATCGCCCCACGGAGCCGCCATGGACAAGCCACAACACGACAGCGGGCAGGGTAATCCGATGCACCATCCGCCGGAGCAGGCCAGCGGTAGCGATGGCACACCCAAGTTCGGCCGCCTGCTGGTGGTGCTGATCAGCGCGGTGCTGCTGATCGTGGTCATCACCTTTGCCAGCGAAGCCTATTTTTCTTAGATGAAGTCGAATTACTTCGGGGTGACTCTCGCAAGTTATCGGTAATTGCCGCCAAAAATGCGCCAATGGCGCATTTTCTTCCTGCTTGGCCGTCAAATGCACCCCTGGTGCCCATCGTGTGGAAGTGCTTCCCGATGGCGCAGCAGGGGTGAACTTTTTTGGCGGGAGAGGGAGATGGGATGGAGTTCGCACGCCAGGCTGCGAGTCTGCCTGGGCATGGTCATTGCCTTGCTGGCGGGGGCGTCGGCGGCAGAAACCGGCGTGAGCCAGACCGAAGTGTTGCTGGGCCAATCGGCGCCTTTTTCAGGCCCGGCAGCAGAAGTGGGCAGGGATTTCCTGGTCGGCGCCCAGACCTATTTTTCAGAACTCAATGCCCGTGGCGGCGTGCACGGACGTCGTGTGCGCCTGCTGAGCCTGGACGATCGCTACGAACCCGAGCGCACATTGGCCAATACCCAGCAACTGGTCTGGCGCGACCGGGTGTTTGCGCTGTTCGGCTTTTCGGGGACTCCCACGCTGCTGGCGGCAATGCCGGCCATCAAGGAATCGGGTATTCCGGTGTTTGCGCCGCTGTCGGGAGCGGCGGTCTTCCGCGAACCCTTCAATCGCCAGATCTTCCATGTCCGCGCCAGCTACGCGCAGGAAACCAATTTCCTGCTGCGCCAGCTGCAGGGCACCGGGCGCCGCAAGGTCGCGGTGTTCTACCAGAACGACGAACTGGGCAAGAGCATGCTCGATACCCTGCGCCAGCGTGCGCTGAGCTACGGACTCACGCTGGTGGGGAGCGCCGCCATCGAGCGCAACAGCGTGGACGTGCAGGCAGCGGCCGAGGCATTGCTGAAGATGAAGCCCGATGTGGTGATCCTGGTGGTGTCCTACCAGCCTGCCGCCGCGCTGATCTCGCGCATGCGCGGGGATGGCTACCTGGGCGGCTTTTCCAACTATTCCTTCGTGGGCAGCGTGTCGCTGGCGGCGCGCATCCGGCAGGGCGGGGCGGGGATAGAGATCACGCAGGTGGTGCCCTTTCCCAACAAGGCCAGCCTGCCCATCGTCTACGAATACCAGAAGGCGGTCGCGCATACCCCCGGCGCGGCCTGCAACTTCGTCGGCCTGGAAGGCTATATCGCCGCGCGTGCGCTGACGGAGGGCCTGCGGCGGGCCGGACGCAATCTCAGCCGCGACGGCCTGATCAGGGCGCTGGAGACGATCACGCCCGAGAACTATGACGGCGGCGGGTTTTCCCTGCATTTCAGGCGCGGCAACCACAATGGCTCGGATTTCGTCGACCTGACCGCCATCGGCAGCGGTGGCCGCTTCCTGAACTGAGCGCGCTCAGTCGGCCGGCTGGCCGTTCTTGCCCACCTTCATCGAGATATGCCGCGTCACCCCGCTGGGGCCGGGGAAGCCGGAAAACGCCGCGCGCACCATATAGGGCATGGCGGCGGACAGGCCGGCGCGGTTGCCATCGCTGTCGACCACCACGTCGAAGAGCTTCTTGCCATCGGCCACCGACGAGATACCGATCTGCAGCCGGCGCAGGAACACCGGATAGCTGGTGGTCTGCATGGGGCCGCCGTTCCAGAAGGGATCATAGAAAGGGCCATAGGGACCGTAGGGGCCGTAGAAACCATAGGGATGTGGCCCGAAGCGGCCCCAGCCTGGTGGCGGTCCATAGAAGAAGGGATCATAGGCCGGGCGGGTCACTACCACCTGCTCGGTACTCATGCCATAGCTGACATTGACGCTCAACTGGGCCGCCTGGCGGTCCTGGGCTTCGGTAAATCCCAGGACTTGCAGCTCCTGGCGGATCAGGCCGGTGTAGTTGTCATATTCCAGGTTGTTCTGCTGATCGGGGGTGGGGGCAAACACATAGGCGCGCCCCGCTGCCTGCGGCGGCCAGGCATGGAAGGACGTGACATTGCTCTCGATGACCGAGGCGCAGCCGGACAGCAGCAGGCTGGCAGCCGCGAGGAAGGGGTAGAGCCAGCGTTTCATGAAGATACTCCAGTCAAAAAGGCCATCCGGGCGTCGGGCTGGGCTGCCTGTGGTTGGGAAAGGGGCGGCGTGCGCAGGGTAGGACCGTCGGGCGGGTTGTTTTATCCCGTTTGCTCCCGTTTGCTGCCGTTTGCACCTGCTGCCCCATTCTGGCGCACGGCGCCATGTCGCTATTGTAGTGCGGTAGTGCGGCGCCGTCGCCAGCGGTCACAGCGAACCATCGCCGCATGAACAGGTCTGTCAAGGAGCCGTCGGGCTGATTTCCATCCGCGCCCGGCGGGATGATTGGTAAAATCGGGGCTTTGCTGCATTTGAGCTTTTCTTTTGCAGCGTGCGCGCATTTGCCATAACGCGCTATAACTCGCTATAACCCGCTATAACCCGCTATAACCCGCTATAACCGCTTTTTACCTGCGTTTTCATCTCCATTTCCTATCCCGGACAGGCTTCCATGCGCACCGATACGCCCCAGACGATCTACCGTAAAGACTACGCCGCTCCCAATTACCTGGCCGACACCGTCGAGATGGGCTTCGACCTCGACCCGGCGGCCACCCGCGTGGCCACCCGCATCACCATGACCCGTAACCCGGCCGCCAAGGGCCGCGACCTCGTGCTCTTCGGCGAGGAGCTGGAACTGGTGGCCCTGCGCGTGAACGGCAAGACGCTCTCCGAGGCCCGGGGCGATTTCCGCCTGGCCGCTGGCGTACTGACCATCCCCGCCGCTCCGGCCAAGGCCGAACTTGAAATCGAGACCCTGATCCATCCCGAGCGCAATACCTCGCTGATGGGCCTGTATGTCTCCAACGGCAATTTCTTCACCCAGTGCGAAGCCGAGGGCTTCCGCAAGATCACCTATTTTCCCGATCGCCCGGACGTGATGGCGAAATTCACCGTGATGCTGCGTGCCGACAAGGCCCGCTATCCGGTGCTGCTCTCCAACGGCAACCTGGTCGAAGAGGGCGAGCTGCCTGACGGCCGTCACTATGCCAAGTGGGAAGATCCGTTCAAGAAGCCCTCCTACCTGTTCGCCCTGGTGGCCGGCCAGCTGGTCTGCCAGGAAGAAACGGTGCGCCTGCATTCGGGCCGCGATGCGCTGCTGCAGGTATGGGTGGAAGACGGCAATCTGGACAAGACCCAGCACGCCATGGATTCGCTCAAGAACAGCATCACCTGGGACGTCGAGCGCTTCGGCCTGGACCTCGACCTGGACCGCTTCATGATCGTCGCCGTGGGTGACTTCAACATGGGCGCCATGGAAAACAAGGGCTTGAACATCTTCAACACCAAGTACGTGCTGGCCAATCCGCGCATCGCCACCGATGTCGATTTCGCCAACATCGAAGCGGTGGTCGGTCACGAGTATTTCCACAACTGGACCGGCAACCGCGTCACCTGCCGCGACTGGTTCCAGCTCTCCCTGAAGGAAGGCCTGACCGTCTTCCGCGACCAGGAATTCTCGGCCGACATGATCGGCAGCGACAGTGGTCGCGCCGTCAAGCGCATCGATGACGTGCGCGTGCTGCGCCAGGCGCAGTTCCCGGAGGATGCCGGCCCGATGGCGCATCCGGTGCGTCCCGACTCCTACGTCGAGATCAACAATTTCTACACCGTCACCGTGTACGAAAAGGGTGCCGAAGTGGTGCGCATGTACCAGACCCTGCTGGGCCGCGAAGGCTTCCGCAAGGGCATGGATCTCTACTTCAAGCGCCATGACGGCCAGGCCGTGGCCTGCGACGACTTCCGCGCCGCCATGGCCGACGCCAATGGCCGCGACCTGTCGCAGTTCGAGCGCTGGTACAGCCAGGCCGGTACGCCCCAGGTCCAGGCCCGCATGGACTACGACGCCAAGCGCAAGACCCTGACCCTGACGCTGGAGCAAAGCTGCCCGGCAACGCCAGGACAAAAGAAGAAGCAGCCCTTCCACATCCCCGTGGCCGTGGGCCTGCTGGACGCCCGGGGCCGCGACCTGCCGCTGACGCTGGAAGGCGAGAAGAAGGCCGGTGCCACCACCCGCGTGCTGGAACTGACCAAGAGCAAGCAGAGCTTCAGCTTCACCAACGTGGCCGAAAAGCCGGTGCCGTCGCTGCTGCGTGGTTTCTCCGCGCCGGTGGTGCTGCAGTTCGAATACAGCGATGCCGATCTGGCCTTCCTGATGGCCCACGACAGCGATGCCTTCAACCGCTGGGAAGCCGGCCAGCGCCTGGCCATGCGTCGCCTGCTGAGCCTCACCGTGGCCGTGCAGGCTGCGCGCCAGTCGGGTCATGTGGTGGCGGTGGATACGGTGCTCAGCAACATCGAGCACGACGGCGCCCTGGCCGAAGCGCTGCGCGCCACGCTCAGGGATGCCACGCTGGATCCGGCCTTCCGCGAGCTGGCACTGACCCTGCCCTCGGAAACCATGATCGCCGAGCAGATGGAAGTCATCGATCCGCATGCCATCCACGTGGCACGCCAGTTCCTGCGCCGCTCGCTGGCGCGCGAACTGCGCGAGGACCTGCTGGCGGCCTATCAGGCCAACCAGACCCCGGGCGACTACAGCCCTGATGCCGCAGCCTCCGGCCGCCGTGCGCTGAAGAACGTGGCCCTGTCCTACCTGGCCGAGCTCGATGATGCCGAGGCCATGGCGCTGGCGCAGCAGCAGGATGCCGATGCCAACAACATGACCGACCGCCTGGCTGCGCTGGCGGCCGTCCTCAACAGTGCCGCGCCGGGCAAGAGCGAGGCGCTGCAGCGCTTCTACACCGAGTTCGAGCAGGAAGCCCTGGTCATCGACAAATGGTTCAGCCTGCAGGCCACGGCCCGCGATGCCGACGTCAACACCGTGCGTACGCTGGGCGAGCACCCGGCCTTCACGCTGAAGAACCCGAACCGCGCGCGCAGCCTGATCTTCAGCTTCTGCAACGGCAATCCCTCGGCCTTCCATGCCCTGGATGGCAACGGCTACAGCTTCTGGGCCGAGCAGGTCATCGCGCTCAACGCCAGCAATCCGCAAGTGGCCGCACGCCTGGCGCGCAGCCTGGACCGCTGGCGCAAGTACACGCCGGCCCTGCAGGAAAAGATGCGCCTGGCCCTGCAACAGGTGGCCGCCGCGCCCAAGCTCTCGCGCGATGTCTTGGAAGTCATCAGCAAGGCGCTGGCCAACTGATTCTCATATTTTTTATATATTTATAAACAAGGAAGACCACCATGAAACGCATCAGCCTGACCCAACACCTGATCGAGCAGCAACGCCTGCACAACAAGATCCCGTCCGAGCTGCGCCTGTTGATCGAAGTCGTCGGTCGCGCCTGCAAGTCGATCTCGCACGCCGTTGGCAAGGGCGCGCTGGGCGAGGTGCTGGGCAGCGCCGGCAGCGAGAACGTGCAGGGCGAAGTGCAGAAGAAGCTGGACGTGATCTCCAACGAGATCCTGCTGGAAGCCAATGAATGGGGCGGTCACCTGGCGGCCATGGCCTCCGAGGAAATGGAGACCATCCACCGCATCCCCAACCGCTATCCCAAGGGCGAATACCTGCTGATGTTCGATCCGCTGGACGGCTCCTCCAACATCGACGTCAACGTCTCCATCGGCACCATCTTCTCGGTGCTCAAGGCCCCCGAAGGCATGACCGAACCCAGCGAGCAGGACTTCATGCAGCCTGGCACCAAGCAGGTCGCCGCCGGCTATGCCGTCTATGGCCCGCAGACCGTGCTGGTGCTGACCACCGGCGACGGCGTGCACTGCTTCACGCTGGACCGCGAGATGGGCGCCTGGGTGCTGACCCAGAAGGACATCAAGATTCCCGAAGACACCAAGGAATTCGCCATCAACGCCTCCAACCAGCGTCACTGGTTCCCGCCGGTCAAGCGCTATGTGGATGAAATGCTGGAGGGCGTCACCGGTCCGCGCGCCAAGGACTTCAACATGCGCTGGATCGCCTCCATGGTGGCCGACGTGCATCGCATCCTCAACCGCGGCGGCATCTTCATGTACCCGGCCGACGCCCGCGAACCCAACAAGCCCGGCAAGCTGCGCCTGATGTACGAAGCCAATCCGATGGCCTTCATCGTCGAACAGGCGGGCGGCGCCGCCACCGATGGCCAGCAGCGCATCCTCGACATCCAGCCGGAAAAGCTGCACCAGCGCGTGGCCGTGTTCCTGGGCTCGAAGAATGAAGTCGATCGCGTGACTTCGTATCACCAGCAATAAGCCAGGAGATCAGGAGGAGGGCTAGCCTTTCTCCTGCTCAGTGCCTGTCTGGACGGCGCCTGCGGGCGCCGTTTTGCCGGGTGCTGCCAGTCTCACCTGGTTGCGCCCGCCATGCTTGGCTTCATAGAGCGCCGCATCGGCGCTGCCCAGCAATTGCTCCACCGAGATGTCTTGCGGCGCCAGCAGTTCGAGCGCGCAGACCCCGCCGCTGACCGTCACCACGCCCACCGGGTTGCCACGATGGGCAATGTCCAGCGCCTGGATGCCGGCCCGGATCTTCTCGGCCACCGCGAAGGCGCCTGCCGCATCGGTGTCGGGCAGCAGCATCAGCATTTCCTCGCCACCATAGCGCGCTGCCAGATCGCCCGGACGGCGCTGCCTGTCCCGCAGCACTCCCGACACCCGTCGCAGGCATTCATCGCCAGCCTGGTGGCCGTAGAGATCGTTGTACTGCTTGAAGAAATCGACATCGATCATCACCACCGAGAGGGCGCGGCCGCTGCGCATGGCGCGCCGGTATTCGCTCTCCAGTACGGTATCGAGATGACGCCGGTTGGCCAGCCCGGTGAGGCCATCCTGATGGACCAGCATCTCCAGCCGGTGGTTGGCCTGCTGCAGTTCGCGCATGGCCTGCAGGAGCTTGACCTCCGCAGCCAGGCGCAGGTCGATCTGGCCGATCATGCGCCAGCCGAACAGGCCGATGATCATCAGCAACAGCAACACGGCGACACCATAGACCACGGTCTGTTGCCGCCATTCGGCCATGGCCTCGTCGCGCGCCAGCGTCACCACCAGTACCAGCGGATATTTTTCCACGGCCTGGTAGGACAGGTAGCGCTCCACGCCATCCAGGCGCGAGACCGTCTCGAGATAGCCGCTCGGGCTTACCGGCAGCAGATCCTTGAAGACCTTGCCATCGCTGAAGTCGCGGTTGACGAAGGTGCTGTCGAAGGGCAAGCGGGTCAGCAGGGTACCCTGGCGCAGCATCAGGGCTATGGAGCCGCCGTGGCCGATATCGACGGTGCGGTACAGTTCGTTGAAGTGCTCCACTTCCAGGGTGGCCAGCAGGACACCGGCAAAGCTGCCATCGGGATGATTGAGGCGGCGCGACATCGGGATGATCCAGTGACCGGTGCTGCGGCTGATGAGTGCCTTGCCGATGAGTGGACGAGGATCGGTGTGGTCGCGATGGTAGATGAAGTAATCGCGGTCGCTGTTGTTGGCGCCGGCGATCCTGGGGGGCGAGGAGCTGACGACCCGGTTGCCCTCGGCATCGTAGACGTAGAGCCCGTCAAGTTGCGGCATCTCGGCGGACAGGCGACGCAGGACCGGCAACAGCTGCGTGAGCTGGGTGCTGTGGATGCCGACGGTATTGATCCGGTCGCCCACGTCAAGCAGCAGGCCGTCGGTGGCCTGGAAGACGTCATAGGCATGGCGCGCCAGCGCCTTGGCGATGTTGCCGGAATAGATGCGTGCGCTCTCCAGGTGCGCCTGCCTGGCCTCCCAGCTTTGCCAGATGTGGCCGCTGGCGATGGCGGCACAGATCAGGATCACGAACAGCCTGGCGCGGCGCGCCAGCGAATGGCGCGCGACTTGCCCGGCTTTTGCCAGTATCGGCCGCATGCTTGTCTCCCCCCTCGGGCAGCGTTGTCGATGGCGCTGCCGTCCTCTCTTTCAGTATAGGGAGAAGCCGCGGCGTAGCTGGGCAAGATTAGTTCGTGAAAAACCGTCCAATTCGGGCGCTAGGTGCCGGCGCGAGGGGCGGGCCTCAGGTGGCCTGACGTCGCATCAGCTTGACGCTGTGCAAGGCCGTCAGCGCGACCGACAGCCAGATCGGCGCATAGGTCCCCAGCTGCGAGGATTGTAGAGTTTCTCCCAGGACGGCCATGGCTACCAGCACCAGCAGCACCGGCTCGACGTAACCGAGGATGCCGAACAGACCCATGGGCAGCAGCTTGCTGGCACGCAGATAGGAGGTCAGCGCCACCATGCTGATGATGCTCAGCCCGGCCAGCAGCAGCACCATGGAGGGCCTTTGCAGCGTGGCCATGGCCGAACCGTCCATGCCCAGCATCAGCAAGGCCAGCGGTGCCAGCACCAGCAGCTCGGTCACGAAGATCATCAGGGAGTCGAGACGGATGCGCCGGCGCAGGATGAAGTAGGGGGGATACCCCAGGGCCACCGCCAGGGTCGGCCAGGAAAAGGCGCGCGTCATCCACAGTTCGTGTGCTACGCCCACACAGGCGAACAGCACGGCCAGCCGTTGCAGCAGGTCCATGCGCTCGCCATAGTAGAAACGGCCCACCAGCACCATCGACAGCGGCAGCAGGAAGTAGCCCAGCGATACCTCCAGCGCCCGGCCATTGACCGAGCCCCACAGGAAGAGCCATTGCTGGAAACCGAGCAGGGCCGCCATGGTGACCAGCAGCAGGCAGCGCGAAGGGCTGCCCAGCAATTGCCGCAGGGCCTGGCACAGCTGCGCCAGCTGGCCGCGCCAGGCGATCAGGGCCAGTGCTACCAGGGCGGTGCCCAGGATGCGCCAGGCGAAGATGTCGCTGCCATCGAGCGGTGCCAGGAGCCGGGTATAGCCGGAGAGGAAAGCGAACAGTGCCGAGGCGACTACGGACAGGCCGATGCCACGGCCGATTTCATGATGATTCATTGCCAGACCAGGAAGGGATGCCGGCGCATCCCATGCGCCACGGCAAAAGCGCGATTCTACGGCATGCAGGAAGCGCCTGCCCGGTCATGAAAAAGCCCCGGCGCATGCGCCGGGGCGGGGAGGACGTGGGACGTCAGCGATCAGGCGCCCGGCGAGGTACCCATCGGGCCGTCCTTCAGTTCGCGGGCGTAGTTGTTGGGGCGTCCGCTGGGCATCTCATAGCCCTTGTGATCCATGTACTGGCCGTTCTGTCCGCTTTCCTGGTAGCCGGCCGGTGGGCTGGTCTGCTCGCCCTGGTAGTTGTAATACTGCGGCTGCGCGGGCGAGGAGTCGTACTGCTGCTGCGGGGGCGCCTGCATGCCGGTGCCGCCCTGGTCGTAGGACTGCGCATAGGCGCCGCTGGCGAGGGTGGCGGTGGCCAGGATGGCGGCGCCGAGGATGGTCTTGGTCATGGCTGTTCTCCTTTATCCTTGGATAGCCGTTGCGCGATCTGCGCAAACGTGGAGTCATCATAGGAAGCGCCGGGCCGGGTGGCAGTCGGCGATGACTGCATGTTCCTGTCAGCGCATTCGCGCATCTCCGACAGAAGAACTGGCTGCCCGTGCCGTTGCGCACCGTGCTCCTGGCCGGCTCCCGGCCTGCGCAGCGCCGGGCTCATCGGTGCGTCGCTCCCTCGCAGCAAGGGATAGCGCGTCGCCAAGCCGCTCACCGTTGCGTCAATCTTCGGGAGCGCGCCTGTCAGACTGGATGCTGACAGCGGACACAGGCTTCGTTACCAGATATTTCCTCACCGGCATTGCGCCGGATTTGTCAGGTGACCAGTGTTTCCGGGCCGTTGTCGCAAAAAAGCCGGTTGCTCGTCACTGACGAGAAATTCATTTGGGGGCCGGACCGTAACCGGGTTATGCTGAACCGGAAAACAAAGTAAAACGATGCGGGAGACTTCATGCAGAATTTTTTCCCGACCTGCCTGCTGGCCACGGTAGCGGCAGTGACTGCGGTGACGATGTCGCCTGCGGCGGGTGCCGCCGAATGCAACAAGCTGGTGGTCTCGGCTGACTCCGACTATGCGCCCCTGCACTGGTACGATGGCAAGCGCCTTACCGGCGCCAGCATCGAGATTGCCACGCGGGCGCTGACAGCGCTCGACATTCCCTTTGAGGTGCGCTACGTCGGCCCCTTCCACCGGGTGCTCAGCGAAGCCGAGAGCGGTGAGGTGGCCATGATCGCCTCGCTGAAGAACACGCCCGAGCGCCAGCAGTATCTGGCCTTCACCTCGGTGCCGCTGTTTCCCAATCCCATCGCCATTTTTGTCGCGCGCGACCGGCGCTTCCCGTTTGCCGGCTGGAAGGACCTGGTCGGCAAGCGCGGCGCCATCACGCTGGGCAACCAGTTCGGTGGCGGCTTTGATGAATTCATGCGCGACAACCTGACGATCGAGACGGCGCAGAAGGCCTACATGAACTTCACCAAGCTCGACTCCGGGCGGATCGACTACCTGATCACGGGCTACTACAGCGGCGTCATCTATCTGAACCAGAGCGGCCAGGCGGATCGCTTCACGCCCCTGCGCCCTTTCGTCAGTGAAACCGACAACTACATCGCCCTGAGCAAGACCAGCCCCTGCGTCAAGTACCTGCCGCGCATCAATGCCCAGCTGGAGCTGATGCAAAAGCGCGGCGAGCTGCGCGCCATCCTGCAGAGCTTCGAGACCGACCTGCGCATCGACCCGGCCGTGGGCGACGACAAGCCCAGGCTCAGGTAAGCCGGCTGTGGCAAGATAGGGCCCCGCCACGGCCGACTGAGAAAGAACCTCCCGCGTGAACCGACAGATCCCGCCATCCCGCCCGCGTTACCGCCACTTGACTGCCGAGCAGGAACGCCTGGTGAAGACTTACATCGAGGAACACCTGTCGGAAAATATTGCCGTGGCGACATTGGCCAGCCTCTGCCATATGTCGGGCAGCTGCTTCAGTCGCGTCTTCAAGGCCAGCACCGGCCATACCCTGTGCGAATGGATCACGCGCATACGCCTGCAACGCGCCCGGACCTTGCTGGCCGGCAGCGCACTCTCCATCGCCGAGATTGCCAATGCCATCGGCTTCCACGACCAGAGCCATTTCGTGCGCAAGTTCAAGCAGGCCAACGGGGTCTCGGCCAGGGACTGGCGGGCGCAACAGCTGGCGGCCACGCCATGAGAAATGCCGCCCGGAAAAAAGGCCCGTCATGCGGGCCTGGTTCTCTTGAGGAAATGCCGACGGCAGGTCAGCGATAGAAGGGTTCGACCCGTCCCTTGAGCTTGGTCATCATGGGCTGGCCACGGCGATCCAGTGCCTTGCCGGCAGGAATCTTGATCCAGCCTTCGCTGATGCAATATTCACCGACATTGGTGAATTCCTTGTCATTGAGACGGATGCCGACATCGTGTTCGAACACGGCGGCATTGTAATGCGGGCTGCGCGGATCGACCGAGAGGCGGTCGGGGAAGGCGGGGCGTTGTGCGGTATCGTTCATGCCCGCGATTATCGGCCATAACACCGGCCAAGACAATCGGTGCGACGCAAGGCCGCACCCGCTCAGGCGCCAGCCCTGGCCACGGCCTCCACCTCGATCTTGAAGCCATAGTGCAACGGCGGCGTCGGTACGATGGCGCGCGCCGGGCGGTGCTCGCCCAGCCATTGCGCGTAGAGTTCATTGAAGCGCGGCCAGTTCTCGATATCGTCGAGATAGATGCGTACCTGTACCAGGTCATCCAGCCGGCAACCGGCCGCCTGCAACACCCGGCCGACATTGTCCAGCACCTGCAGCGCCTGCTCATCGAAGCTGGCATCGGCCAGCTTCTCGCCGGTGGCCGTGATGGGCAACTGGCCGGAGATGAATACCAGGCCGGCAGCCTCGGTGAAGTGGCTGTAGTGGCCGCCCGGGCGGGTCAATGTACTTGTCTTACCATCCATGGAAACGTCCCCATTGTGTCAACTCGCCCTCTGGCGAGAGCGCATGATAATACGGATACTGCGCTCCCGTGGCACAGGCATGGTTGGGCAGGATGCGCAGCCGGGTGCCGATGGGCAGGCGCGTGACGATATCCTCCGGTGCCGCGCCAGCCGCCGTGGCCAGGGACGAGAGGATGCCGTGCTCCTGGTTGGCGCCACTGAGCACGAGGCCCTCCAGTGGCTCACCGGTCAGCGCGCAGGGCAGGCCATAGCCGAAATCCCGCGCTTGCCTGGCGGTGCCGCGATCGCGGCTCATCGCCATCCATCCCGCATCGACGATGGCCCAGCCCTTCTCGGGCTGGTGGCCGATCACGGTGGTCAGGACGCTGAGCGCAATGTCGTCGCTGCGGCAGACGCCGACGTTATGCATCACCAGATCGAAGAACACATAGACCCCGGCGCGCACCTCGGTCACGCCCTCCAGGTGCGTGGCGGCCAGCGCGGTCGGGGTGGAACCCACGCTGACCGTGTCGCAGGGGAAGCCGGCAGCGCGGATGCGCTCGGCGGCGCGTACGCACAGGGCGCGCTCCTGCTCGGCCAGCGCGGCCAGCGCCTCTGGCGTATCGAGCTCGTAGCTGGAGCCGGCATGGGTCATCACCCCGGCCACCCGGGCGCCGCCATGATGCAGCAGGCCCGCCACTTCCAGCAGCAGGTCCTGCTCGGGGCCGATGCCGGAGCGGTGACCGTCGGTATCGACCTCGATCATGACATCGAAGACCTGCTCGTGTGTGCGGCCGAATGTTGCCAGCGCCTGGGCTGCCGCGGGATTGTCGACCACCAGTTGCAGCCGGCAGCCCTGCCGGATCAGCGCCAGCGCGCGCGGCAGCTTGGCGGGATCGATGGTGACGGCATAGAGGATGTCCTGCACGCCGGCCTGGAAGAACTGCTCGGCTTCCTTGAGGGTGGAGACCGTGATGCCGCACGCCCCCGCCGCCAGCTGCGCGCGGGTGACCTCCATGCACTTGGTGGTCTTGACGTGCGGGCGGAAATGCACGCCCAGGCTATCCAGGTGGGTTTGCATCCTGGCGATATTGTGTTGCATGCGCGGCAGGTCGATGACCGCCGCCGGGGTGTCCACGGTGCTCAGGTTCATGATGGTAGTTGACGGCCTCAAGCCAGTCCGGAGGAAGGATGAAAGATGAAAACAGGATGCGCCGATTATAGGTGCGACCATTCCGGTTTGGATTTAGCCTGGCTAACTCTTGGATTTAGTCTGGCTAAACAAATACCGTTCATTTTCTCCAGGGCGGCACCGGCCTGAAGTGCTCCTGCAGGAACTGCGTGAAATGCCGGATGCGCGCCGGCAGCCCGGCCCGGTCATGGGTCAGCGCGATGACATTGGCATCCGGTGCCTTCCAGCCCGGCAGCAAACGCACCAGCCGGCCGGCGGCCAGGTCGTCGGCCACATCCCATTCGGAGCGCAGGATGATGCCGCGCCCGGCGCAGGCCCAGCGCCGGATCACCTCGCCGTCATTGCAGCTCAGCCGCGAGGACACCCGCACGCTGCGGCTGACCTGGCCACGGCGAAAATGCCAGAGCGAGACGTCTTCATTGTTTTCATTGAGCACGATGCAGGGTAACTGTGCCAGTGCCTCCGGCGAGGCCGGCATGCCATGGCGCCGGATGAACGATGGCGAGGCGCACAGCAAGCGCGCATTGGGGGCCAGTGCATGGCCGACCAGGTTGGACAGGCGTAGCTCACCGATATGCACCACCACGTCAAAGCGGGCGATGGTCTCGGCCAGCGGCTGGTCCGACAGCGTCAGGGCAATGTCGATGTCGGGATGGGCTTGCTGGAAATCGGCGATGATGCCGGTCAGGTAGCGCCGGCCGAAGCCCAGCGGCGCATTGATCTTCAGGCTGCCGGCCAGCGCCTGGCGCTGCTGCTGCAAGTCCTCGAAGAGGGCGTCGAACTGTTGCACCAGTTCACCGCCGCGACGGCACAGCAGCTCGCCCTCGGTAGTCAGGCACAGCCGGCGCGCGCTGCGATCGACCAGGCGGAGCGCCAGCAACTTCTCCAGCCCCTGCAGGCGCTGCGTCACCGCCGAGGGCGTCACGCCCAGCTTGCGCGCCGCGCCCAGCAGGCTGCCGCTGTCGCGGATGGCCAGCAGGAAGCGGATATCACCGGAATCGGCCATGTCGATGTTGCCTTGTACAAACGTTGATGGGGGAGGGGGCTGGTTGCGATTCTAGCAAGCCCGACCTGCCCTTGTGGTGAGGTGACGACACTGCAGGGGGCTGGAGGCGGCCAGGTCGGCTATAATCGCGGCCATCGCCAGAACAAGTCCCGCCGCGCCCGACGCGGCTTTGTCATTGCAAGAGCCAGCATGGTGCTGGTCGTAGGAGAAAACATGAACAACCGCTCGAGAAAACGCCTGATTTACCGCCGTCACCGTATCGGCATGCTCATCGCTGCCATCGAATCGCTGATCGAACTGGAACAATCCATCCAGGACGCCAAGCAGGCTGGCTGAGCAGTACGCAGTATCGCCTGAACCGACTGAACCGGCCTCGCAAGGGCCGGTTTTGTTTTGGGCCGCCGCTGTTCAGCGCTCCTGGTCGGCCGCTGCAGCCAGCGCGGCCATGGCTTGCCGGGTGCTGCACGTTGCGGCTCAGGGCATGGACCTCAGGGATGCAGACGCAAGCCCTTGGTCGCCTTGTCGATGGCCTTCTTGCTGCCGCGCAGGGCCAGTCCGACCAGATCCATGTTGTCCACATCCTCGGCCAGGAAGGCTTGCCGGTTGGCCTCGTCATGGCCGGTCGAGAACATGGGGAACACATAGGGCGCCATCAGCATGTCACGTTCCACGCCGATGCGTCGCGCTGCCTGCAATCCCTCCAGGGACGATGCGAAGATGAGGATGGGCTGGCCGCACAGGCTGGCGTAGCGATGCCCGGTGGCGTCCACATAGGGCGCGCCCATGGCGTCGGGCGCGGCGCCGGCGATGCCGGTGGCCAGGAAGGCGGTGACGTTGAGGCGTTGCCACATCGGCAGATCATCACGCACGAGAATGGCGATGCGGGTATCGAACATGGGGACTCCTGTCATGGATGCAAAGCGGCCATGATAGGAAGCCGACCCGGCTCACGCTAGAACGTTTGTGCAGGCCCGGCGATAGGCTGCCGGCGAGATCCGGTAGACCCGCTGGAACCAGCGGCCCAGGTGGCTCTGGTCGGCAAAGCCCACCTCGCTGGCCACCTCGGCCGGCGTGCTGCCCTGCGCCAGCAGGCGGCGCGCGGCGCGCGGGCGCAGTTGCACCAGGTAGGCGTGCGGCGCGCAGCCATAGGCCGCCTTGAACTGGCGGCTCAGGCGGAAGCGGTCCATGCCGCTCTGGCTGGCCAGTTCGGTCAGGCCGATGTCGGCGGCCATGTCGGCGTGCAGCAGCTCGCGCGCCCGTTGTATCTGCGGCGACGGCGAGAGGGCGTTGGCGCCCGTGGGATCGAGATGGCCGGACAGGCGCACCAGCAGCGCGTCCAGATACTGGTCGCGGGCCAGGCGGCCATGGCCCTCGTGCAGCGCCAGGAAGGCCTGGTGGATGGTAGTGCTCAGCTGCCGGTCATCGCTGAGGGTGTGGCGAAAGGCGGTCAGCCGGGAGAACTCCGGCAGGCCAAGCTGGGCCAGTGTCGGTGCCAGCCACGCTTGCGGCAGGTACAGCATGGCGTAGGTAAAGCCGCTGGCGTCGGGGGCATTGCCATCGTGGATGGCGCCGGGTTCGATGAGGATGGCCTTGCCGGGCGTGCTCACATGCAGCGAGCGCCCACAGCGGAAGCGCTGCACACCCTGCAGGGTGACACCGACCAGCATTTCGTCGTGGTCATGGGGATCGTAGGCATGGCCTTGGAAATGGGCGCTGATGCTGTTGATGCCATGATCCTGGTCGCGGCGGATGTCTAGCCATTGTTTCATGGGCGTGGAAGAGGCTGGGGATGGCACATTCTAACGCCCCGTTCGCTTCAGGATGAAAATGTCCGTCTGCCAGAAGGCTGGCCCGCACGATCTCGCACCGCGTATCATCATGTCATCCATCTAGCAGCCTGATGGGCCACTGGCTGTGTGGGTAGCAAACTTTTTCCTCATTGACGGGTGTCTTTCATGCGCATGTATCTGTCGTCCTACGATCTCGGTTCTGCATCAGAAAACATCACTGGCTTGATGGCCGGTCGCACGCGCGCGGCCATTGTCGTCAACGCCCTCGATCACCGGGAGGCCGCGCGTGCGCAATGGCTGGAGAGCCAGTCGCGCAAGCTGGCCGCCCTGGGTTTGCAGGTGCGGGAGCTGGATCTGCGGGACTACTTCGGTCATCCGCAGCGGCTGCGCGATGCGCTGGCGCATATCGATCTGCTCTGGGTGAATGGCGGCAATGCCTTCATCCTGCGCCGGGCGATGCGGCAAAGCGGCTGCGATCTCCTGTTGAGCGAGTTGCTCGGCCGCGACCAGATCGTCTATGCCGGTTTCAGCGCCGCAGCCGTTATTGCCTCCACGACCCTGGGGGCGCTCACGGGCGCCAGCGATCCGGTGGAGGTGCCAGCGGGATATGCTCCTGAGGTGGTGTGGGAGGGCCTGGGCCTGCTGCCGTTCGCCGTGGTGGTGCACGTCGATTCCGATCACCCTGAGTCGACTGCCATGGACGCGGAGATTCGCTATTACCAGGAGCGCGCCATGGCCTATCGCACCTTGCAGGATGGTCAGGCGCTGGTGCTGCGGGATGGCCGTGTAGAAGTGGTGGGCATCCCCACCTAGCGGCCATGTCCCACTTCAATGCATGACGATGACGCCCAGGTTCCCCGATCCCTGGCTGGATCGTTGGCGGGATTTGCTCCGGCTTGCTAGCTCATCGCCGCGATCGTCCTGAACGGTGGCGCCTTGACCTGAACGGCGCGCACAGCCTGCTGGCTGGCAGCCTCCTGGTTCGCATCCAGACGGAAGGTCGATACCAGGCCCGCCAGGGTGCTGGCTTGCTCCATCATTGAGTTGGCCGCCGCGGCCGCTTCTTCCACCAGGGCGGAGTTCTGCTGGGTGGCCTCATCCATGTGCGTGATGGCGGTGTTGATCTGCGTGATGCCGTGGCTCTGCTCCTGGCTGGCGTGGGAGATCTCGGCTACCACGTCGGTCACGCGACGCACACTGGTCACGACATTTTCCATGGTCTGCCCGGCTTGCTCGACCAGGCCGCTGCCGCGCGCGATCTGCGATACGGAATCGTTGATCAGCGCCGTGATCTCCTTGGCGGCGGTGGCACTGCGTTGCGCCAGGCTGCGTACTTCCGAGGCGACTACGGCAAAGCCGCGTCCCTGCTCGCCGGCGCGCGCCGCTTCGACGGCGGCGTTGAGTGCCAGGATATTGGTCTGGAAGGCGATGCCGTCAATGACGGTGATGATGTCCACGATCTTGCGCGAGGAGGCGTTGATGCCCTCCATGGTGTTGACCACCTGGCTGACCACATCGCCCCCCTGGCTGGCCACTTCCGAGGCAGATACGGCCAGCTGGCTGGCCTGGCGGGCGTTATCGGCATTCTGCTGGACGGTAGTCATGAGTTCTTCCATCGCCGAGGCGGTCTCGGCCAGCGCACCGGCTTGCTGCTCGGTGCGGGAGGACAGGTCCAGGTTGCCCGATGCGATCTCGGAGGAAGCCAGTTCAATGGTATGCGTACCCTGGCGTACCTGTCCGACGATGGAGACCAGGCTCTCGCGCATCTTCTTGATGGCGAACAGCAGGCTGCCATTGTCACCGGCCTTGGTCTGGACGTCGCAGGTCAGGTCACCGGCGGCGATCTGCTGGGCGATGTCGGCAGCGTAGGAGGGTTCGCCACCAAGCTGGCGCAGCAATCCGCGGGTGATCATGATGCCGATCAGGACCGAGATCGCCGCGACGATGGCGGTGAGCATGGTGACGGTGATGGCGGCGGCCTTGGCCAGGTCTTCGGTATCGTCACGTGCGGTATTGTTCTCGGCTTCGACGTCGGCAATGACCTTGCCGATGTCCAGCACGATCTGGCGTCGCAGCGGGCTGCACTCCCTGACCAGGAATTCGCGGTACTCCTCTGTCTTGCCGCTCTCGCGGTAAATACGCGGACGTTTGAGTTCCTCGGCCATCTGCAGCAGTCCTGCGCGCATCTTGTCGAAGGCGCCATTGCCGGCAAATTGCGGTTCCAGTTCCTTGATGGCCTTGAGATACAGGTTCTTTTGCTCGTCGACGATGGCCAGTTCCTTTTGCGCGTCGGTTTCGTTGTGGAACAGGTAGGCATTGCGTGCCGCGATGCCGGTCTGGTCCAGCGCTTCCCGGGCCTGGTAGAGGGGCGCCAGTTTCTCGCTCTGGAGTGCATCAGCCGCCTTGATCGAATTGGTCAGCGAGCGGATGCTGCTCAGCGAGATGACAGACAGCAGTACCGTCAGTACGAGCAGCGAGGCGAAACCCAGCGACAGCTTGGTTCCGATTTTCAGGTTTCTGAAAGCAGGCATACATTCTCCTAGACTGGATAAGCGAGCTTGCTTCCTTCGGACCCTCCGATGACGGCATGGCTCAGCATTTGTCCAATATAAGAGAATGAGTCTTGTTTGAAACTCGGGGTTTTTCTGTCAGGTAAAGCCTGATGGCCGGCGCATTCGAGGGGCTAGTGAAGGCCCGATGCCTGCCCCTGGACATGGCAGTGCTCCTTCGTCCGCTCGTTGTTTTCTTCAAGGAAGAGCAGGAACTCCATGTGGTGCCGCACCGCGCCCAGGACCCAACGGGCCTTGTTTTGTCCGACATGGAGTTGCCCGATGTGTTCGGTGATCAGGTCACCGAGGATGAGGCGTACATCCTCCGGTTCAGCGCCGGCGGCCTGCATGGCGATGAGGCAGCCTCGCACGGCCGAACGCACCAGGTCGCCGACGAGTTCCCCTCGCTCGGCCAGGTCGGCCTGTCTGCCGATGAACTGCATATAGCGCGAGGCAATATCCTCGGCGTAGTCACTAAGCATGTCTATCCCCAATCAAGTCCCCGCATTTATATCCGTGTCAGCCGCAATGCGGTATCGGGAAGCTCCTGAGAAGACCGATCTGCAACCTCCGTCGGCTTGTTGTCATTTGGAAATTTCTCGTCGCGCGGCGGGACGAAAATCCACACCAGGCCGGGTTGTGCAGGCTTGATTGTTTATGCGGTTTTTATGCAAAACACCTCAAATGGAATCCGGTTTTTATGTGACGACCTCTAGATTGAGGGCTCCTTCACTACCGGCTTGCCAGAGCAGGCCAAGACTCCATGAGGCCCATCGCCATTCTCCAGCACGAAACAACGCAAGGACCAGGTGTGCTGCGCGATCACCTGGAAGACAAGGGCATTGCCTATCAGCTCATCTATCCCGCCGACGAGGGGACTGCGCCAGTCGACGCAAGCGACTTCAGCGGGATTGTCGTGTTGGGAAGCGATCATAGCGTCAACGAGAGCCAGTCCTGGATTGCCGATGAGCTGTGCCTGCTGCAGGACGCCATCCGGCGTGACGTGCCGGTCCTTGGCCATTGCTTTGGCGCGCAGATGCTGGCGCGGGCCATGGGCGCGCGGGTGCGTCGCCATGTCTGTCCGAACATCGGCTGGAGCCAGATCTGGGTGACCCCGCGTGCGCAGCAACTGATGGGCTTGCCCCGGCAGGCGACGATCTTCAACTGGCACTACGACAGCTTCGACATTCCTGCCGGCGCCACGCGCACGATGTACGGCAGCCACTGCCTGAACAAGGGTTTCTGCCGTGGACGCCAATGGGCTTTCCAGGGACATCTGGAAGTGACCGCCGAGAGTGTCCGGAACTGGTGCGCCAGCGGGCGAGCAGAGTTATGCCGTGCCGATGGGCCGGCGGTGCAGAGCGAAGCGCAGATCCTCAAGGAGCTGCACGCGCACATCGATGCCTTGCGCATCGTGGCCGACCAGACCTATGGCGCCTGGATCGGCCAGCTGGACAGGCCCTTGCGGGTGGCGTCGGGGACCGGTTCGCGCTATGCATGAGCAGGCGAGGGCGGGCGCGGGAGGGGTTGGGCTGGGCCAGCTTGCTGGCCCGATCATCGCCGCGCATGGCCTGATCGCGTGAGCGCTGGCCCGCCTTCGGCGTCAGCCTTGCAGGCAATCCAACCTCCGCAATGACAGCCTCCCATGCACCATGTAGAAGTAGTCAAGGTCTTTACCTCCGCAGCAGGCGGCGGCAACCCCGCTCCCATCGTCATCTCGGCCGATGGGCTGGATGAGGCGGACATGCTGGAAATCGCGCGCACCCATGGCCACGAAAGCGGCTTCGTCTTTTCGCCGGATGACCCCGGTCAGCATGATTTCCGCCTGCGTTACTTCGTCCCCCGCCATGAGATGAGCATGTGCGGTCACGCCACCATCGGCGCGGTCTGGCTGTTGGCCAGGCGTGGGCGCCTGGGGGCCAATCCGCTGGCGATCCAGACCTTGAGTGGTAGCGTACAGGCCTTCGTGGCAGAACTGCCCGGGGGCGAGACCTCGGTCGAGATCTCGCAGCCGACGGGCAGCGTGGTCGAGATGCCCTTCCCCGAGTTGCGCAGCGAGATCCTGGCAGCGATGGGCTTGCGCCCGCAGGATGCCCTTGATCTGCCGTTCCTCAATGCCTGTACCAGCAGGATCAAGACCCTGATCCCGCTACGTAATCCCGCCGTGCTGGATGCGGCTCGCCCGGATCCGGCCGCCATCGAGCGCTTGTGCGAGCGCATCGATTCCACCGGCTTGTATCCGTTTGCGGCCGACCCGGCCCAGGCGCAAGTTCGATGCCCGCCAGTTTCCCAAAGCCTCAGGCTATCCCGAGGACGCCGCCACCGGCATCGCCGCCTCGGCGCTCGCCTTCGGCTTGCTGTACTACGGCATGGCCGCAGCGCACGCCGGCTCCCTGCTGGTTCATCAGGGGCGGGCGATGGGCTGTCCTTCCGACATCCATGTGCGTTTCGACCTCAGTGGCGGGGCAGGCGCCGCTCCCGTCGGATGTTTTCTGGGCGGATCGGTCACGCTGGCCTAGGCGCTGTCGTCGCAGACAGGGTAATATCGGCGTCCTGTCCTCCCTCTGCTACCGAGAGTTGCCATGCGCTCCAGTGACCTCGCACACCCTACGACCAGACGTTCTCACAAGATCCCCGCGATGCATCCCGATGTCCTGCATTGCGAGATGAGCAGCGGTGCGGGCTATGCGATGAACTGGCATTCCCATGACTGCCCCATGCTGTTGCTCCCGCGTCGCGGCAGCCTGCTGCTGTCGACGGAGGATGGCTTGCGGGACCAGCGTCTGTCGAACCTGTCGTTTTCGGTGGTGGGCACCGATATCGCGCATGCGACCTCGGCCGCCTTTGGCGAGGAAAGCCATCTCACCTTGTATGTCGAACCGGATTACCTGAATCACTACGGCCCGCGACATGCCGGAACGAACCTGCAGGCGGCCGTTGCCACCCATGGCCTGTGGGGCCGCAGTGATGTGCTGGGCGCCATCCTGATGCTCTACGACAGGATCGAAGCCTCCATGCAATCCTCGCCGGATGCACTGGAGCAACGCCAGCGCCTGTACCACCTCAATCACCTGCTGTTCGAGGAGTGCATGCGCATCGTCGCCAGCGCGGACAGCGTCGATGCCAACAGCAAGCCCGACCACAACATCCTGCTGATTCGCCAGGTGCAGCAGTTCATCTGCGATCGGCTGGATTTGCATCACGACATCGATATGCTTTGCCGGCAGTTCCACCTGTCACGCCGGCATCTGACGCGCCTGTTCCGCGACATCACCGGCGAGAGCATCATCGATTACGCCAACCGGCAACGCGTGGAGCAGGCCCGCAAGCTCATCGGCGAGCGTGGCATGTCGGTGCTGCAGGCCGGGCTGGCCGTGGGTATCGACTCGCCGTCCTATCTGGCACGCCTGTTCAGGAAGCATCTCGGCGTGGTCCCCAGCGATTGCCGCAAGACGCATTGAGGTCCGTCCGGAGGGCGTGATCATGGCCCGAATGTGCTAGCTCATGGCCCGATCAGGCGAGCCTCGCTCGCCCCGTGGCGGCACACTTCCAGTCATCCGATCAGACACGCAGCCCTATCGCTTCGCGCGATATGCGCCTGCCAGGCCCAAGACGATGACCACCTCTTTCACCACCACCACTGCGGCAGCCCTCGATCCGACGGCCAGGCACGATGAGCGCAGGGCTGATCACGTGCAGCTTGGCACCTTGTTCCAGCGCGAAGGGATGGGAATCTACCGGAAGACCTGCCGCAGTACCGATATGCTGCAGCTCGCTCCGACCGCTGCGGGCGATGGCTTCCTTCTCGGCATCGCGATGGCCCCCGGCCACCATCGCAGGATCACCCAGGGTGAGCTGGCGGGACTGCATCATTTCGCCGATGGCGATGTCTATCTGCGCGACCTGCAGGATCCCTATGCAGCGGAGGTCGATACACCGTTCGACTTCGCGCTGTTCGAATTTTCGAGAGCCTCCTTCGATTCCCTGGCCGATGAGCGCTTCGATCCTGCCAGGACGGACCTGCATCCGGTCACAGCCAGGCGAGACCCGGTGCTGCAACATCTGGCCCATGCCGTGCTGCCCTCGCTGGCACAAGCGAGCCGGGAAAGCACCCTGTATGTGACCCAGATCCTGAGTGCCATGGCCGTCTATCTGGTCCATGCCTTCGGTGGACGCGTGGCGGCGAAGGGCCGATCCGGCGTGCTGTCGCACGTGCATGCGGAACGGGCCAAGGCGCTGTTGCGATCGAAGATGCATGGCGAATGCTCGATTGCCGATATCGCGCGTCAGTGCAATATGTCGACCAGCTATTTCATGCGGGCCTTCAAGAAAACCACGGGCAAGACGCCCCATCAATGGATGCTGTCGCAACGTATCGCACTGGCCCAGGACTACCTCAGGAACTCAGGACTCACCCTGGCCGAGGTCGCCACCCGCTGCAATTTCTCTGATCAGAGTCATTTCAGTCGCGCCTTCAATCATAGCCTGGGGATGTCGCCCAGCGCCTGGCGACGACAGGCAGCCTGAAGCGTCGAGCAGCCTGAATCGGACCGGCGCGCAAAAGAAGAAAACCCGCACATGGCGGGTTTGTGTTGGCGGGAAGCTGCGCAGAGCACATCTGGAGCGAACGCTTCAGAAGCCACGCTCCACCAGCCGCAACTGTCGATGGAAAGCGGGCTTGAGCCGGTAGAGCTGGGCCGGTCGGTGCGCGCCGGCGGTGTCGAAGTGGCCGTCGGCGGGTTCGAGCATGTCCATCTCGCTCATCTTGCGGCGGAAGCTCACCTTGTTGATGGGCTCGCCCAGCAGCATTTCATAGACGCGCTGTAACTGCGGCAGGGTGAACTCCTTGCCCAGCAGATGGCAGGGCAGCGAGGAATACTGGCTCTTGCTGCGCAGGCGCGATACTGCGGTCTCGATGATGGCGCTATGGTCGAAGGGCAGGGGCGGCAGGCGATCGACGCTGGCCAGGACCACGTCGCTACGCTCGGCCTGGGTAATCATGGCCGCCGGTACCAGGGCATAGTAGACGATGGAGACCGACCAGCCGCGCGGATCGCGTGCGGCGCCGGAGAAGGTGGCCAGTTGTTCCAGGTACGGCGCTTCGATGCCGGTCTTGTCCAGCAGCACACGCCGGGCGGCATCGCGCGCATCGGTATCGGCATCGGCGTGGATATAGCCACCCGGCAGGGCGGCTACCCCCTTGAAGGGCGCGTGCTCGCGCCTCAGGAGTGCAACCTCCAGCCCATCGGCCAACAGCGTCAGCAGTACCACGTCCACCGTGCAGATCACCTGATTCAATTTTCCTCCTCGCCGCTGATTACGCTAGCAGTCTAATGGCACTTAGTGTCATTGTGAATCTATTTATTGTTATCCATGAAATATTTTCTTTGTGGAATAGGAAGGATGCGGGTGAATGAAAGAAGTCCCTTCGACTAGCTTAGTTGCAAAATTAAATTAAGTGTTCTACACTGGCTTCACCGCAACCCGAAAGGTGGAAGCCATGAAGCGCAATCTGCATCTCCTCGTGATCGATCCGCAAAACGATTTCTGCGACCTGCCCGCCGCCTACCTTCCTGCCGATCCGCTCAGCGGCACGCCCCAGCAACCGGCGCTGCCGGTGGCCGGCGCGCATGCCGACATGCAGCGCGTGGCGCGGCTGATCGATGAAGGTGGCCGCGGCCTGTCCGCCATCAGCATCACCATCGATTCCCACCACAGGCTGGACATCGCTCACCCGACCTTCTGGCAGGCCGGTGATGGCGGCGCGGTCCAGCCGTTCACCCAGATTGACGCCGCCGACGTGCGTGCCGGCAGCTATCTGCCGCGCGATCCGCAGGCGTTGCCGCGCGTGCTGGCCTACCTGGATGCATTGGAAAGCGCTGGCCGCTACCGCCTGATGGTCTGGCCGGTGCACTGCGAGATCGGCAGCTGGGGCGGGGCCGTGCACGCCGACGTGCGCGCCGCCTACAACCGCTGGGAAGAGGCGACCCTGGGCACCGTCGCCAAGCTGGCCAAGGGCAGCAATCCGTGGACCGAACACTACTCGGCCGTGATGGCCGAAGTGCCGGACGCCGACGATCCCGACACCCAGCTCAACCAGGACTTCATCCACGGGCTGGCCCTTGCCGACCGCGTCTACATCACCGGTGAAGCCGGCAGCCACTGCGTGCGCGCCACCACCGAGCACATCGTCGAACACCTCGACGCTGCCGGCCGCGCAAGGCTGGTGCTGGTCACCGATTGCATGAGTCCGGTGGCAGGCTTCGATGCGCAGTACCGCGCCTTCCTCGACGCCATGGCCGCCGCCGGCGTGCGCCTGGCGAGCGCGGCCGAGGTGCTGGCCGAGTTGCAAGCCAACGTCTGAAGACCGGGGCCGGTGTGTGAACGCCGGGCCCATCATCCCTACGAAAGGAGTGCGCATCATGGCGCCCGTCGTCCGCAGTCTGCTGGAAACCGACCTCTACAAGTTCACCATGTGGCAGGCGCTGCTGCACAGCCACCCCGGCGCGCAGGCCGAATACGTCTTCGTCTGCCGCAACCGGCCACAGTTTCCGCTGGCCGAGCTGAAAGAGGAGGTGGAGCGCGAGCTGGACCACCTGTGCTCGCTGCGCTTCACCGATGATGAACTGGCCTATCTTGCCGGCCTGCGCTACATGCGGAGCGACTTCATCGACTTCCTCGCGCTGTTCCGCTTCCAGCGCAAGTTCATCCGCGTGGAAGTCGAGGGCGACGGGCTGTCCATCGTCGCCAGCGGCCCGCAGGTACATGTGATGGGCTTCGAGATCTTCGTGCTCTACATCGTCAACGAGCTCTACTTCCGCCGCCTTGGCCATGCCGCCACGCTGGATGAAGCGCGTCGCCGCCTGCAGGACAAGATCGCCCTGCTGCGCGAGTTCGGCCGCGAGCCCGCGAGAGATTATCCCTTCGAGTTCTTCGACTTCGGTGTGCGTCGGCGCTATTCGGGGCAGTGGCAGGAAGAAGTGGTGGCCACCCTGGCGCGGGAAGTGCCGGATTACTTCAAGGGCAGCTCCAACGTATGGCTGGCCAAAAAGTACGGCCTGGTACCCATCGGCACCATGGCGCATGAATACCTGCAGTCCTACCAGGCCTTTGGCGTTCGCCTGCGTGATTTCCAGACGGCCGCGCTGGAAGACTGGGTGCAGGAGTATCGCGGCGACCTCGGCATTGCGCTGACCGACGTGGTCGGCATGGATGCCTTCCTGGCCGATTTCGACCTGTACTTCGCCAAGCTGTTCGATGGCCTGCGCCATGATTCCGGTGACCCCTTCGAATGGGGAGAGAAGGCGCTGGCGCACTATCGCAAGCTGCGCCTCGATGCCAGCACCAAGCGCCTGGTGTTTTCCGATGGTCTGGATCTGCCCGAGGCTTTCAGGCTGTACCGGCACTTCTCCGGCCGCGTCATGACCGGCTTCGGGATCGGCACCAATCTCAGCAACGACACCGGCATCGAACCGCTGAACATCGTCATGAAGCTCACCTCCTGCAACGGCCAGGCGGTCGCCAAGCTGTCCGACTCGCCGGGCAAGACCATCTGCAAGGACGAGACCTTCCTGGCCTATCTGCGCCAGCTGTTCGGTATCAGCGCCGCCGCCTGAGGCGGCAGAAAGGAGCCATCATGCTTCGCATCGCCATTGCCCAGCTCAATCCCACCGTCGGCGATTTCGACGGCAACGCGGCACAGATCATCGAGGCCATGCAACGCGCCGCCGCCGGTCGCGCCGACCTGGTGGCCTTCCCCGAATTGGCCGTGTGCGGCTACTACCCGGGGGACCTGCTGGAAGAGTCGCGTTTCCTGCGCAATATGGACGCGGCGCTGGAACGCATCATCGTCGCCACCCGCGCGCTACCCGGCCTGACCGCGGTGATCGGCGCAGTGCGCCGCAATCCCGGTCCGGGCAAGCCGCTGTTCAATGCGCTTCTGGCGGTACGCGAAGGCGTCATCGTGGCGGAATATCACAAGCAACTACTGCCGGTGTATGGAGTGTTCGACGATGGCCGCCATTTCGAGGCCGGCCCGGAAGTGGCGTGCGTGCTGCCACTCAAGGGTGTGCGCGTGGGCTTCCTGATCTGCGAGGATGGCTGGAACGACGATCTGCGCAGCTATCGCGTCAATCCCTTCCAGAAGCTGGCGGACGCCGGCGCACAACTGGTGCTGTCCATCAATGCCAGCCCCTCCGATGTCGGCAAGCGCGCCCAGCGCCACAGCCTGTTCCAGGCCGCCTGCCTGCGGCGCGACATGGCGCTGCTGTACGTCAACCAGGTCGGTGGACAGGACCAGCTGGTGTATGACGGCGCCTCCTTTGCCATGTCGCCGCAACAGGGGCTGGCATTCGAAGCCGCGCGATTCGCGCCGGATTTCCAGCAACTGGCGTTCGAGGATGGCCGTTTCCTGCGCGACGACGGCAGCAACGCGTCCCGGCCGGTGGAGGATGCATTGCCGACACCGGAGTTCTATCGCCGCCAGATCATCCTCGGCCTGCGTGACTATGCGCGTCGCTGTGGCTTCGAGCGGGTGGTGGTAGGGTCGTCGGGCGGTATCGATTCGGCGCTGACGATCGCGCTGGCGGCCGAGGCACTGGGGCCGCAGAACGTAGTGGCGGTGACCATGCCGTCGATGTTTTCCAGCGCAGGCTCGGTAGACGATTCCGAGACCCTGTGCCAGACCCTGGGTGTGCAGTTGTTCCGTCACCCCATTGCCGATCTGGTGCGCGAGTTCGAAGACGGATTCGCCACGGCCTTTGGCGCGCCGCTGCGTGGCTTGCCACTGGAAAACCTGCAGGCGCGGGTGCGCGGCGCGGTGCTCATGGAGTATTCCAACGGCTTCGGCGCCTTGCTCCTGACGACCGGCAACAAGAGCGAGATCTCGGTTGGCTATTGCACGCTGTATGGCGATACCAATGGCGGTCTTGGCCTGATCGGTGATCTCTACAAGACCGAGGTGTATGCATTGGCGCGTCACCTGAACACCACCGCCGGCCGCGCGCTCATCCCCGCCACCGTGCTCGACAAGCCGCCCTCGGCCGAACTGGCGCCGGACCAGCGCGATACTGACAGCCTGCCGCCCTACGAGGTGCTGGACGAGATCCTCAAGTGGCACATCGAAGGCGATCGCCTGCCGGCGCCGGAAGCCCGTGCGGCCGAGGACTTTGTCGAGAGTCTACGTGCAAGCGGGGAGGGGGCCGCGCTGGTCGAACGCATCTGCCGGCTGACCGCGCGCAACGAATACAAGCGCCGCCAGTCGCCGCCGGTGATCCGGGTGCGGGCGCGCGCTTTTGGCAGCGGGCGGCAGATTCCCATCGCAGTCAAATACTAACAAGGAGCGACCATGACAGCGCAAGACAAGGCAGGAACGGAGAGCGCGGCGGATGCGGCGGTATTGATCGGGCGCTTCCAGCCTTTCCACAACGGCCACCTGCATCTGCTGCAACGCGCGCTGGAACGCGCACCGACAGTGATCGTGGTGCTCGGCTCGGCCTTCCACGCACGCAATACCAAGAACCCGCTGACCTGGCAGGAGCGCGCCACCATGATTGCAGGAGCCTTGCCGCAGGCGCAACGGCAACGCGTGCGCTTCGTTGCTACGCGAGACTATTACGACGACCGGCGCTGGTCGGCCGAGGTCCGGCGTCTGGTCGAGGAAGTGGCGGGTGAGCAGGCGCGCATCGTCCTGGTCGGACACTTCAAGGATGCCTCCAGTTACTACCTGCGTCACTTCCCGCACTGGACTCTGGAGGCGCTGGAGCGGGCCGGCGACATCGATGCCACCGATATCCGGCGCCTGTGGTTCGAGGCCGAAGACATGGAGGTGACGATGGACGTGCTTGCCCAGACATTGCCGCCCAGCGTGCGGCAGTATCTGCGCACCTGGTCGCTGCTGCCGCACTACGCGGCGCTGGCCGAAGAGCATCGCCAGCTGCAACAGTACAAGGCGGCCTGGTCAGCGGCCCCCTATCCGCCGATCTTCACCACCGTCGACGCCGTCATCCGCGCGGCGGATCATGTGTTGCTGGTGCAGCGCAAGGGCTTTCCGGGACGCGGCCTGTGGGCCATCCCGGGCGGCTTCCTGGACCAGCGCGAGCGCCTGCTGCAGGCCGCGCTGCGCGAGCTGGCCGAGGAGACCAATCTGGCGGTGCTGCCGGTTACGCTGGAAGACGCGCTGGTGGACGTCAGGATCTTCGACCACCCTGACCGCAGCGCACGCGGGCGCACCATCACCCATGCCTACTACTTCGACCTGCGCCTGGAGCATCTGCCGGAAGTCGAGGCTGCCGACGACGCCGCCCAGGCGGTATGGACGTCGATCGCACAGCTGGCGGCGATGGAGGAGCGTTTCTTCGATGACCACTTCCACATCCTCGACAGCTTCCTCACACTGACCGGAGCGCGCTGAGCCATGCACGTTCTGGCGTGCTCCGATGCCAGCGGGAGGGGGCTCTCCATGCAATACCTTGTCGTCACTAAGCTATTCTGGTTTTGCACTAGAATAGCCAACGTCAACAAAAAATAACTCAGACGGGGAAGGCGTAAATCGCCTTGGGGAACAATGACAGCCTTTGGGGAAAGGTGTCTTCTCGATCTCATTCACTACAGTACGCACGCATCCGCTGGAAATTTCAGCGGCGGCAAGGCTTCGTTGCATCTCCCTCGGTGAGCTCGGCGAGGAACAGTTGTTGGCGCTTTCATCGCAGTTTGATCCATCACAAATCGAAAATAAGGATTGCAATGTTCAAACGTCTTTTCAATGCACTCGTCCTGGTCGCCCTCAGTCTTGCCCTGTCGGCTTGCGTCAGCATCCACGCCTACGTCGACAACAGCCTGGGCGATACGAATTACGCCGACCTGAAGAAATCCGCTGCGCCACAGCCTATCCAGTTATTGTTTGAATTCCAGACCAAGGGCGTCTCGAATGCGCGCGCCACCGAATCCACACGTCCCAAGGTATTTGAAGAGATTTCCAGATCCGGGATGTTCAGTTCGGTTTCCTACGAGCCCGTGGCCTCCGGCAGAAAGCTCTCGGTCTTGATCCAGAACGTCCCCCTGACCGACAACCCGGGCGGCAAGGGATTCGTGACCGGCCTGACGCTGGGTCTGGCAGGCTCCACCGTGGCAGATGGCTATATCTGCACGATCACCTATATCGAACCTGGTCATGACAATGTCGCCACCGAGGTCAAGCACTCCATCGTCACCACTGTCGGCAATGCCACCGGACCCGCGGGCCTGGCGCCGATGACGCTGATGCAGGCATTCGACAAGGTGGTCCGGCAGATGATCGGCAAGGGGCTGAGGGATCTCGGCAATGTCTCGGATCTCGCCCAATGAAGCCGATCGAGAAGATGAGTCGCTATGCCTCGGCCTGGCGATGCGGGATCGTTGCGCTGCTGTCGGCATGGACGCTTGCCGGCTGCGTGACGCAGCCGCTTCCGGTCTATCAGGTCAGCTTGCAGAACCAGGTGGCACTGGCCAAGCTCGCTCCCGGAGCGAGATACCGCACGTCATCGGTCAACGCGCCGTTGGAGGCCTCAGCCAGTGTGCGTGCGTATTCGGCGATGCCGCCTCAGGGTGGCTGGTCGGCGTTTCTTGAAGAGGGGCTGAGAAAGGAACTCACGTCGGCCCAGCACTATGACAAGGATGCCCAGAAGCACATCGAAGTCACGGTGATCAAGCTCAATTTCCGGGATGGCGTTGCCGAACTGGCGTCGAGATTCGTGGTGCGACAAGCTGGCGTGGTCGTCTATGACAAGGTGTTGAGCGTCCAGAGCAACTGGAGTTCTCCTTTCCTCGGCGTCCTGGCCGTGAGTGATGCGATCATTCAATATGGCGCAGCCTTCCAGCAGCTGCAGCGCAAGCTGTTTGATGATGTGGACTTCATCAGGCTGACATGATGGCCGGGCGCGGGGGCTATTGCTTCCGCGCCTGTTTTAATGATGGCGACATCAGTGGCTTGTTTGAGACTGGTGGTCTTGTCCGCTGGCCTTTTGGGCGCAAGACCTGCCCGATAATGCGCAGAGATGGCAATCATCTATGGATGACTTGGCTTGAGGATTGGCAGTTCATTTGAATGCCGAAAACGGCCAGGAGCGGACCAAATGAAACTGACAGGAAGGTGATAAGAAATGCCTAACAGCTTGAATGCTGCAAAAGCATGGCTTGATCTCGTGAAGGAGCAGCAGATACCTGAACGAGAGATCGTCTCCGAGCAAATTAGCGTCGGGAGTGTCGTCGCCCTATGCGATTGCGGCTGTCATGGCTTTGACTTCCATGTCCCACGAAATAAGCTGGTACGCCCCTTGGAATCGAAGTCAATGCCATTCTGCGAATTGGGTGTTGATTTGCTCGCAGATTTGACCCTCTCCATTTGACCCACCTTCCATTGCCTGCTGAAGGCAGCCACCCGGTCATACGACCCCTCATATCC
>NZ_JBIUZW010000022.1:0-60223 GCF_044745245.1 Herbaspirillum sp. NPDC087042
AAATAAAATGCCACAACAAACATAAACACATCCCTTTACAAACAATCAATACAATAAGCACTAACAAAATATATCAAAAATACAAGTTTCCGAACAGTCGCATGCCCAGGGACACGGTCTTGGCGGCGAATTCGATGATGTTCAGCAGCAGGTTGAAAGGTGCCAGCCAGATGCCGAAGGGTGCTGCAAACAGTTCGTGGATGAAGCCACCAGCGCCCTTGATCTTGACGCTGTAATACAGCATCAGTGCCAGCACGCCCAGGGCGATGCCCAGGGTGCCGTTCAGGTCGGCGGTGGGAACGATACGGTGGTGGGCTTCGCCCAGGCCGACGAGGCGCATCAGGCCCGAGGCCAGGTCGACCGGCAGGAAGTCCAGCGAGTTCATCAGTGCCACCCAGACGAAGACCGTCAGGGCGACCGGCGCGATGAAGGTGCGATCGCCGTGGACGATGGCCTTGGACTGGTCTTCGACCATTTCAACAACCATCTCGACGAAGGCCTGGAAACGGCCCGGCACGCCCGAGGTTGCCTTGCGGGCAGCCAGGAACATCAAGAAGCAGCCAACCACGCCGCAGAACACGGACCAGAAAACGGTGTCCATGTTCAGGATCGAGAAATCGACGATCTTGGTCTGGTGATGCGTGGAGAGGTGTCCGAGGTGGTGGACGATATATTCGGAGGCTGTCGGCGCGTGCTCAGCGGCTTCTACGGTCATGGTCGGTGTCTAAACAGTAAAATGAAATAACTCTTAAGCACCACGATGAAGCTCAGCATAAATGCGAGCCAATTGACACCGTGGTACAACCAAACGATCGCGCCCATGAGCGCGAAGGTCGTAGCAATCTTGATAAATTCCCCGAAGAAAAACGCCATCGGGTTGGTACCACCGGGCTTACGTGCACTGACGTAAAGTCGCAGGGCAAACAGGGCATTGGGAACCACGCAGCAGATTCCGCCCAGCAAGGCGGACCACAGCGCTGGAAGTCCCCCCAGCATGCCTGCCACCACAGCAGCGACGACCGTGGTGACGAGCTGCAAGAGAATGATGCGCAGCATATCTATCCATTTTCGTGCATGCGCCGCACTCTTTACGAGCAGACGGCAGCTTAAAAGCCCGGCGATTATAAAGGCTGGTTTTCCGGTTAGTCAAACCTTTTGCAGCCAGATCAAGGGCTTATCTCAGGCACTTCGCAGCGAGTTGTGGCAAATAAGCAGCCACTTCCATTTTTTGCAACGCAGCAAACATGTGCGGCTGCCTGCAACTTGCCCGGACCAGGTTGTTACCTTTGCGGCAACACCCCTACCCTCATTCCCCTTCATCTTTTAGATTCTCACACTGAAAATACCCAGGCTTGCCATGCCTCTGGCCGGCAACGCTGACATTTCGGTGACAGCCGCAGTTTACTCAAGAAGGGGGGCCAGAGGCCAGAAAAAAATCCCGCAAATTCAATGATTTACCGCAACTGCAAAAACGCTCGCAATCATGCTGCGCATGCGCTGACAGCGTGTCAGCAAGACCGGGGTTGTCTGATGACCAAGCTCGCTTTTTGACGGCTTATGCTGCAACACAGCGCGGCATGTAAAAAATGAGTCGATCATCCTGTGGCAGCTGCCAAAAGGGGGATTCATGCAGTAAAAATACGGCATCTTCGCGCAGTGTGCGCCAGGCGCTTATTGCCATTCTGTACATCCCGGGGAATGAACAACAAAAACCCTGCTGATCCACGCTTGTGCGGCGGGGCCGGCATGCTCTAATCTGGACGTCGCTGCAGATGCCCTGCGGCATGGTTGCCGGCAGGAATGATGACAAGGATCGTGCAAGGGTGACGCGCGACGCCACATGGCCGCTCCGTTGCACCAACCCCGCCATGCGGCCAGACGACTCCGTGCAATCCGTGTAAGAGGCTGCCGATGGCTCACTTTTGGCGCGACAAGCGCGTTTTCATCACCGGTCACACCGGCTTCAAGGGGAGCTGGCTGACCTTATGGCTGCACATGATGGGCGCCAAGGTCAGCGGTTATTCCCTGCCCGCCCCCACCAATCCCAGCATGTTCCACCTGGCGCGGCTGCACAATTGCGTGCAGACCACCACCGGCGACGTGCGCGATCCCAAGCACCTGGCCGACACCATGGCCGCGGTCCAGCCCGACGTAGTGTTCCACCTGGCCGCCCAGGCGCTGGTGCGCGACTCCTACCAGACCCCGGTCGACACCTATGCCACTAACGTGATGGGCACCGTGCATTTGCTCGAAGCCGTGCGCAACACGCCCAGCGTGCGCTCGGTGGTGGTGGTCACCAGCGACAAGTGCTACGAGAACCGCGAATGGCTGTGGGGTTATCGGGAAGACGACCCCATGGGCGGCCACGACCCCTATAGCAACAGCAAGGGCGCGGCTGAACTGGTGACCTCGGCCTATCGCCGCTCCTTCTTTGCCAGCAATCCCGACAACCAGACCGGCATCGCCAGCGTACGCGCCGGTAACGTGATCGGTGGCGGCGACTTTGCCGCCGACCGCCTGATCCCCGACTTCATCCGCGCGCTGGAAAAGGAAACGCCGCTGCGCATCCGCAACCCGCACTCGGTGCGCCCCTGGCAGTTCGTGCTGGAGCCGCTGTCGGGCTACCTCCAGATCGGCCAATTGCTCTTCGAGCAGGCGGGCAAACATGCCGAGGCGTGGAACTTCGGCCCGGCGGAAAACGATCCGCAATCGGTCGGCCAGCTGTGCAACAACTTCAACCACGCGCTGCAACAGCATGAGGTGAAGCCGGCGCAGGTCGTGCTGGAGCCCCAGGCCAATGCCCCGCACGAGGCCACGCTGCTGCGCCTGGACATTTCCAAGGCACGCCAGCGACTGGGCTGGGCGCCACGTACCGAGCTGCAGACCGCACTGGAACTGACCGCCCAGTGGTATGCCGGCTATCTCAACAATGAAGACCTGCGCGCGCTCTCCGAGAACCAGATTGCCTTTTACCAGAGTCTGACATAATCGCGCTGTCGCAAAATCTGAACCAGGAACCCTATGAATATCCTCGTCACCGGCGGTGCCGGCTACATCGGCTCGCACACCTGCGTGGAATTGCTCAAGGCAGGGCATGAAGTCATCGTCTTCGACAATTTCAGCAACAGCAGCCCGGAGTCGGTGGCGCGCGTGCAGAAGATCGCTGGTCGTCCGCTGTTCCTGGTCAAGGGCGACATCCGCAATCGCGAGCAACTGGAAAGCGTGCTGCGCGAATTCAAATGCGAGGCCGTGATCCACTTCGCCGGACTGAAGGCCGTCGGCGAATCGGTCGAGCAACCGTTGAAGTACTACGACAACAACGTGGTCGGTACCGTGCGCCTGCTCGAAGCGATGGAGGCGACGGGCGTGAAGACCATCGTCTTCAGCTCCTCGGCCACGGTCTATGGCGATCCGCAATACCTGCCGCTGACCGAAGCGCATCCGCTGTCGGCCAGCAATCCCTATGGCCGCAGCAAGATCATGGTGGAAGACATGCTGCGCGACTATTTCCGCGCCCATCCCGACTGGAAGATCGGCCTGCTGCGCTACTTCAACCCGGTGGGCGCGCATGAGAGCGGCCTGATCGGCGAAGACCCGGGCGGCATTCCCAACAACCTCATGCCCTACGTGGCCCAGGTCGCCATCGGCCGTCGCGAGAAGCTCAGCATCTGGGGCGGCGACTATCCCACCCCGGACGGCACCGGCGTGCGCGACTTCATCCACGTGGTGGACCTGGCCACCGGCCACCTGGCTGCCTTGCAGACGCTGGGCGAGCCACAATGCTTCGCGGTCAACCTGGGTACCGGCATCGGCTACAGCGTGCTCGATGTGGTCAAGGCCTACGAACAGGCCTCCGGCAAGCCGGTTCCCTACACCATCGCGGCCCGCCGTCCCGGCGACATCGCCTCGTGCTACGCCGATCCGGCCGAGGCGCGCCGCAAGCTGGGCTGGCAAGCCCGCCTGGGCCTGGAAGCCATGTGCGCCGATTCCTGGCGCTGGCAACAGATGAATCCCAACGGTTTCAACGCCTGAGCGGGGCCTCGACCATGATCTTCGTGACCGGCGGTGCCGGCTTCATCGGCAGCAACTTCATCCTCGACTGGCTGGGCGATGACCGTGCCGAGCCGGTACTGAACATCGACAAGCTGACCTACGCCGGCAACCCCTACAACCTGGCTTCGGTAGCCGAGGATGCGCGCTATGCCTTCGTGCAGGCCGACATCTGCGACGAGATCGCCATGGCGACGCTGCTGTCGCGCTACCGCCCGCGCGCGATCCTGCATTTCGCCGCCGAGAGCCATGTGGACCGCTCCATCCATAGCCCGGACGAATTCATCCGCACCAACGTCAACGGTACTTTCAACCTGCTCAGCAAGGCGCTGCGCTACTGGCAGACGCTGCCGCAGGACGAGCAGGCCGATTTCCGCTTCCTGCATGTCTCCACCGACGAAGTCTATGGCAGCCTGGAACCGGCCGACCCGCCCTTCTCGGAAACCACGCCCTACGCGCCCAACAGCCCCTACTCGGCCTCCAAGGCTGCCTCCGATCATCTGGTGCGGGCCTTCCACCACACCTACGGCCTGCCCACGCTGACCACCAATTGCTCCAACAACTACGGTCCCTATCACTTCCCCGAGAAGCTGATCCCGCTGGTGATTTCCAATGCCCTGGCCGGCAATCCGCTGCCCATCTACGGTGATGGCCAGCAGATCCGTGACTGGCTCTATGTCACCGACCACTGCGCGGCGATCCGCACGGTGCTCGCACGCGGCACACCTGGCCAGACCTACAACATCGGCGGCTGGAACGAGCAGGCCAACCTGCATGTGGTGCATACGCTGTGCGACACCCTGGACGAACTCTCGCCCCGGGCGGAAGGCAGCTATCGCAGCCTGATCACCTTCGTCAAGGATCGCCCCGGGCACGACCGCCGCTATGCCATCGATGCGCGCAAACTGGAAAGCGAACTGGGCTGGAAGCCGGCGGAAACCTTCCAGAGCGGCATCCGCAAGACCGTGCAGTGGTACCTGGCCAATGGCGACTGGGTGGCGCAGGTGCGTTCCGGCGCCTACCTGAACTGGCTGCAAAAGCAATATGGCGACCATCCTCCGGGAGCATTGATATGAGCGACACGACACAGGCAGGCAAGCGCCGCGGCATCATCCTGGCCGGCGGTTCGGGGACGCGGCTGTATCCGGCCACCACCGTGGTATCCAAGCAGCTCATGCCGATCTACGACAAGCCGATGGTCTACTACCCGCTGTCTAGCCTGATGCTGGCGGGCATCCGTGACATCCTGCTGATCTCCACGCCACAGGACACACCGCGCTTTGCCGAATTGCTGGGTGACGGCAGCCAGTGGGGATTGAACATCCGCTATGCCGTGCAACCCTCGCCGGACGGGCTGGCGCAGGCCTTCCTGATCGGTCGTGATTTCATCGGCAACGATCCCTCGGCGCTGATCCTGGGCGACAACATCTTCTACGGTCGCGACCTGGAACCTCCCATGCGCGAAGCCAATGCCCGCACCGACGGCGCCACCATCTTCGCCTATCACGTCCAGGACCCGGAACGCTATGGCGTGGTCGAGTTCGACCGCCAGCGCCGCGTCATCGGCATCGAGGAAAAACCGGCGCAACCCAGATCCAACTTCGCGGTGACGGGCCTGTATTTCTACGACAACCAAGTGATCGACATCGCCCGCTCGATCAAGCCATCGGCGCGCGGTGAACTGGAAATCACCGACGTCAACCGGGCCTATCTGGAGCGTGACCAGTTGCAGGTGGAATTGATGGGACGCGGCATCGCCTGGCTCGATACGGGGACCCACGATTCGCTGCTGGAAGCAGGCCAGTTCATCGCCACCATCGAAAAGCGCCAGGGCCTGAAGGTCGCCTGTCCGGAAGAGATCGCCTATCGCCGTGGCTACATCGATGCCGCCCAGCTGGAGAAGCTGGCGGCACCGCTGAAAAAGAATGCCTATGGCCAATACCTGCTCCAGTTGCTCACCGACATGAGCTATTAAGGCAAGACCAAGTTAACATCCCATGCAAATCAAGACCACTTCATTGTCCGGCGTACTGCTGATCGAACCACGCGTGTTCGGCGACAGTCGCGGCTTCTTCTACGAGAGCTTCAACGAGCGTGCCTTCCTGGAAAAGACCGGGGTCGAGGCTCGCTTCGTCCAGGACAACCACTCCAAATCCGCGCGCGGCGTGCTGCGCGGACTGCATTACCAGATCCAGCATGCCCAGGGGAAACTGGTCCGCGTGACCCGCGGCGCGGTGCTTGACGTAGTACTCGACATCCGCCGTAGCTCGCCGACCTTCGGCCAGTGGTTCAGCTCGGTGCTGAGCGAGGAGAACAAGCTGCAGATGTGGATTCCCCCCGGTTTCGCGCATGGCTTCTCGGTGCTGGAAGACGATACCGAGTTCCTCTACAAGACCACCGACTACTGGATGCCCGAGCACGAGCGCTCCATCCTCTGGAGCGATCCGGCGCTGGCCATCGACTGGCAGCTGCAGGGCGAACCGGTCATGTCGGAGAAGGACAAGCGCGGCACGCCTTTCCAGGTGGCCGAGGTATTCGAATAGTCATGAGCCTGTCCTGATAGGAGCCACCATGAAATCCATGCGCATCCTGCTCACCGGCGCCAGCGGCCAGGTCGGTGGCGAGTTCCTGCGACGCCTGCGCGCCATGCCCAGCGGCATCGAGGTCATCGCGCCCACGCGTGCGCAACTGGATGTGGCGCAACCCCTGGCGCTGCGCGAGGCCGTGCGCGCAGCCAAACCCGACCTGATCATCCATCCGGCGGCCTATACAGCCGTGGTCAAGGCCGAATCCGAACCCGACCTGGCACGACGCATCAATGCCGAGGGACCGGCCGTACTGGCCGAGGAAGCGGCCAGGCTGGGGGCGGCGCTGCTGCACTTCTCGACCGACTATGTGTTCGATGGCCGCCATGAGGGCGCCTACACCGAAGACATGCCCACCCATCCGCTCAACGTCTACGGTGCCACCAAGCGCGAGGGTGAACTGGCCATTGCTGCCAGCGGCGCGGCACACTGGATCCTGCGCACCAGCTGGGTGTACAACCTGGCCGGCAACAACTTCATGAAGACCGCGATCCGGCTGGCGCAGCAAAAGGAAAGCTATACCATCGTCGGCGACCAGTTCGGTGCGCCGACCTGGGCCTCCACCATTGCAGCGGTCTGCTGTCGCATGCTGGCCGGCGCCAACGGTGGCCGCGAGAAAGTGCAGGCCACCAGCGGCCTCTACCACCTCACCGCCGCCGGCGCGACCTCCTGGCATGGCTATGCCTCGCTGATTGCGCGCGAACTGATGGCGCAGGGGGTAGCGGTCAAGCTCAAGGGGCTGGAACACATCACGCCGGTGCCCAGTTCCTCCTATCCGACACCGCCCGAGCGCCCGCTCAATTCACGCCTGGACTGCGGCAAGCTGGAACGCACCTTCGGTCTGGCGCTGCCGCAGTGGGACGACGATGCACTGGCCTGCCTGCGCCAGATCATCCGTCACTACCGGCTCGATCAGGGCCAGCTGCTGCCCGACTGAGGCCCCACGAAAAAGGCGCCGCTATTCCCGCAAGGGAGGGCGGCGCCTTTTTCATGGACGGCAATCCTAGTGACTGGGGATGTACTTGACCTGGTCACCGCGCGTGATCAGGTTCAACTGACCAAAGAAACGCATGTAGCCGGGATCACCATAGCGCGCGCGCAGTTCGCGCAGCAGCAGGTAGCTGCCCAGGCGCTCGGCGCAGAAGGCCCAGGCCCGGGTCTGGTAGCCCTCGCGACGGGTATCGTAGTGCTGCACGCAGTACCAGATCACGGCTTCGATCTGGCCCACCGCACGCAGCCAGAACTCGGCCGGGAACACGCCCATTTCCACGCCCCCCATGAAGAAGACCTTCTCGTTGAAGAACTGCTCGGCTTCGCTCTTGCCGAACACGCCCAGCTCGGTGGCGGCGGCCGCGAAACGCAGCAGGTCCTCGGCGTGATGGGCCAGCGCGTAGTGCGACAGGTAACCGGCGCTCTGGCCACCGGCATTGAAGCCGCAGGTCTTGCCAACCAGGAACTCCTGGTCGCCCGGTTCCATCATCTGCTCCAGGCTTTCGCGCGCGAATTCCTTGTCGGAGACCACGTCCATCATCCAGTTGTCCTCGGCGGGCACACCGCTGATGCGCTCGCGCGAGATGAACTTGCGATACAGGCAGACACCCACCCGCTTGACCTTCGGATAGTCGCGCAGGATCAGCCTGCGCAAGGCGAAGTTGCCCAGCATGCCAGCCACGATGGGATGGTAGGGGACCCACTCGGGCGCCAGGTCGCGCAGGTTGAGCGCGCCATCATGCTGGGACTCACCCAGGTAGATGGGCAGCACATAATCAGGAAACTTGATCGGCAAAGGCACGTGCGTCATGCATCCGAACACCAGCTCGCCGCGTGCGGCCTGGGCGGCGGCATTGTCGGCCTGCAGGGGCGCGGCTGGCATCGCCGGAGCAGCTGGAGTAGCTGCAGCAACTGTTGCCGCCGGCGTCCCGGCCATTGCCTGCAAGGCGGAGCGCAGGCTGTCCAGAGAAATGGCCGCTGCCGACGGCAAGGCTGTCGCCGGCGTCGGGGACTGCGATTGCAATGATTGCTGCAGCCGCCGGACATCGGCCTCGAAACGCTGGCGGTCCGCCGCCGCGCCACTGCCCGCATAGGCGGTACGCAACTGTTCGAGGCTGGCGATATCGGCGGGCGCCAAGGGCCGGGCTGCCGGCATGCGCTCCACCGGGCAATGCCAGACCTGCAATTGCTGGTCCAGCGCCAGCACCAGTGAGGCCAGGCGATCGGCCAGCAAGGCCTTGGCCGGCTCTCCCGCCGCGCCCCCGGTCTCAAGGGCCTGGCGCATGGCATTGCCGAGATCCTCGCTAGCCAGGTGCAGGCGCTCGGCCAGGTCAAACCAGGTCTGCCAGAAGGCGCGCCGGGCGATGACAAAGCCATTGAGGACGTTGTTTTCCCAGCGAGGAACGAAATGGGCGACATCCAGCTCCAGCCCCAGGCTGTGCAGGAAGGCTTGCGCGGTCTGCGCAAATCCCGGCAGCTGTTGCTCGCCCTGCAGCAGCAGGTTGAGCTGGCCGCACGCCTCCAGCGTCACGGGGCAGAAGGTCCAGGCCTGGGCTTGTGGCTGGGACTGGACCAAGGCCGCCACGGCGGCCGCATCCAGTCCGGTCCGGCCGACGAAGTCCGGTGCCAGGAAGCCATAACAGCTTTCATCATCAATAGGCTGCTCCCGGAAGAAGCGGCGCATCGCCGAGAACTCACCCCAGCGGCCAGGCAAGGTGCTGACCAGTTGCTGGAAACCGGGTGCGGCCGAATTCGACGGTCCGCTGATCTGGAACAGGGTCACATTCATCGCCATGCTCCTCACCAGACCTGCAGGTGCGGCACCGCGATGGCGAAGCGCCCACCCCAGTTGCGAATCTCGGCCAGTTGCTGGGCCACCTCATCCTTGATGTTCCAGGGCAGGATCAGCACCACATCGGGCTTCTCATCGAGCAGGCGTTGCGGCGAGACGATGGGGATATGGCTGCCGGGCATGTACTTGTCCTGCTTGGAAGGAGCGGCATCGGCCACCATGGGCAAGAGGTCGGGATGCACGCCGGAGTAGTTCAACAGGGTATTGCCCTTGGCGGCAGCGCCATAGGCCAGCACCTTCTTGCCGGCACGCTTTTGCTCCAGCAGGAAGCCCAGCAATTGCAGCTTGATCTCTTCGGCGCGGGCCTGGAAGCCGGCGTAGCCGTCGATGCTTTCCAGTCCGAAGGCACGTTCGCGCGCCAGCATGGATTCCACGGCCGGCGTGGCGACGATCGCGGCATCCGCGTGGCAGGCATAGATGCGCAGGCTGCCACCATGGGTCGGCAATTCCTCCACGTCATAGATGCGCAAGCCCTGCGCGCGCATCACGCGCTGCACCGCCACCAGCGACAGGTAGGAGAAATGCTCGTGATAGATGGTATCGAACTGCGATTGCGCGATCAGGTTCAGCAGATGCGGGCATTCGACGGTCACCGTTCCCTCCGGCGCCAGCAAGGCGGCCATACCACCGACGAAGTCATTGATATCCGGTACGTGGGCCAGCACGTTGTTGGCGGCAATCAGGTCAGCCGCACCGTGGCTGGCACGCAGGCGCTGTCCCAGGGCCACGCCGAAGAATTCCTCGACGATGGGAATACCCTTGGCGCGCGCCGCATCGGCGGTGCTGGTGGTCGGCTCCACACCGAGACACGGGATGCCCTTGCGCTGCACGTATTGCAGCAGGTAGCCATCATTGGCGGCCAGTTCCACCACCAGCGATTGCGCACCCAGCGCCAGGCGCGCGGCGATCATGTCCACATAGCGCTCGGCGTGCTGCAGCCAGGTCGTGGAGGTCGACGAGAAGTAGGCGTAGTCGGTGGCGAAGAGCTGGTCGTAGTGGGTGTAGTCCTCGGTCTGCACCAGCCAGCATTGGCGGCACACCATCACCTTGAGTGGATAGGTGGTCTCGGGCCGGCGCAGCGCCTCTTCCGTCAGGTAGGCGTTGGAGGGCGGCGAGAAGCCCAGGTCGATGAAGGTGTCATGCAGTTCGGTCTGGCAGTGGCGGCATTTCATAGCGGAATTCCATCGAAATCGGGGGCCAGCAGCGGATGCTGGAGATCGCGTGGCGACAGGTTGCGCGGCGGCAGCGGCCAGGCAATGGCGGCACGCGGATCATCGTGGCGCACGCCGCCCTCGGCGTGCGGCGCATACGCGGCGGTATGCAGGTACAGCAGGGCAGCGTCTTCTTCCAGTACCTGGAAGCCATGGGCGCAGCCCTCGGGAATGAGCAGGGCGCGATCGTCACCGGCGGCCAGTTCGACGCCACGCCATTGCAGGAAAGTGGGCGAGCCCGCGCGCAGGTCCAGCACCACATCGAAGACGCGACCGGCGAGGCAGCGGATGAGCTTCTTCTCGGCATGGGGTGCATGCTGGAAGTGCATGCCCCGCACGCTGCCGAGCTCGGCGGTGACCGAATTGTTGACCTGCACGATGCGGCTACCCTCCAGCACGTCCGCCAGTTCGTCGTCGCAGAACCAGCGCGCGAAACTGCCGCGGGCATCGCCCCGGCGCACGCTGGAGACCAGCACCGCACCGGCAATGCCGGTGGGCTCAATGCGCAGGTTCATGGCAGCATCCCGGCCGGGCTCATCAGTCCCAGGTCTTCCATCGTGCCTGTCCCTGGTCCCACATCTGGTTCAACTGGATCTTGTCGCGCAGCGTGTCCATGCACTTCCAGAAACCATGGTGCGGCCAGTTCAAGAGCTTGCCGTCGCCGGCGATCTGCTCCAGCGGGGCGCGTTCGAAGATGGTGGCCTCGCCTTCCTTGAGGTAGTCGAACACGCCCTGGCGGCACACCATGAAGCCACCGTTGATCCAGCCCAGGTCGCCCGGCGGCTTTTCGCGGAAATCGCGGATCAGGCCGGCCTCGTCGGTCTGCACCATGCCAAAGCGCGCCTCCGGCTGCACCGTGGTCATGGTCACCAGGGCCTGCTGGGCGCGGTGATGCTGTACCAGCGCGGTGACGTCGACATCGGAGACGCCATCGCCATAGGTCAGCATGAAATCATCGTCCTTGAGATAGTCGCGCGCCGCCAGCAGGCGGCCACCGGTCTGGGTATGCAGGCCGGTCTCGACCAGCGTGACCTTCCAGGGCTCGGACTTGTTGCGGTGCACCTCGACCTTGTTGTCGGCCAGGTCGATGGTGACATCGCCCTGGTGCAGGAAGTAGTTGGCGAAGAATTCCTTGATCAGGTAACCCTTGTAGCCCAGCAGGATCACGAACTCATTGAAGCCGTGCTGCGAATAGCCCTTCATGATGTGCCACAGGATGGGCTTGCCACCGATTTCGACCATGGGTTTCGGACGTACATCGGTTTCTTCCCCGAGCCGCGTACCCAGGCCGCCTGCAAGAATGACGACTTTCAATTTCTGCCCCTAACACTGAATGGTGAGCGGCCTTGCCTACCTGGCGCGGCCACGCGGAAAGCGTTTCCATCAGCTAATGGATGCCCTCCGGCGAAGAAGATATGTTACCGGCTTTGCCAGCAGGATATCCGCCGGTCTGCACGGTTTATCGGTTCCAATTTGTCTTTTTGCGGCCTCGGCGGAATCGGCCCGATCCGACGATTTGTCGCCATCTTTACCGCCAATTCGTCCAATCCACGGCCAAAACGCACTGCTATACTGCCTCGCAAACCCGGCCACCCGAGTAGCACATGAAACAAGATCTGTTCGCCCGCCTCAACTTCCCTTATTACATCCATGGCCCGGCCTACGCCGCGAATACGGACGAGGCACATGCGCTGCACCATCTGTGCCACGCGCTCAATCTGGCGGGCGAAGAAGCCTATGTTACCGAAGAAGGCAATGGCGCGCTGTTCACACCGCGCTTGACGCAGGATCGCATCGAAGCCCACCTGCGCGCCGGACGCCCTCCCATCGTCGTCTATCCCGGCAGCATCACTGACAATCCGCTGGGCGCGAACCACATCGTGCGCTATTTGCTAGCGCCGACCAGCGTGCAAACTTCAGCAGAGATGCAAGTGGCGTGGCGCACCGGGCTGGCTGGCGCCAGCATACCGCTACTGGCAACACCGTTGGCCAACGACGCCTATGCGCAAGGCAAAGCGGCGTTCGTTGATCAATTGCAAACCTTTATCAATGCCAGTCAGCGCCGCTTTAATCCAGCGGCGGAGGGGGGCACTCTACCCCCGCCGGCTCCCCCGTTGATGCCGGGACTCAAAACCACTCCGGTGGCGCAACCCATGTCCAGCACCGCGGCGGCGGCCCCGGTCAAGCGCAGGAAACGCATAGTCGTCTATTCGGTGGAATCGACCTGGAGCCCTTGCCCGCAGATCCGCCTGATCCGTCCGTTCACCCACTTGCAGGACGACTGGGAGCTGGTCTGGGGCATCAACAACGGCAAGTTACAAACCGATGCACTGGATCATGCTGACCTAATCGTGCTGCATCGCTTCACGCCGGGGTTGATGTCACTACAGACGCTGCAAGCCATCTTCACCTTGAACGTGCCGGTCGTCTACGAGTCGGATGACCTGCTCAACGACATTCCGTACGACCACCCGGAAGCACAGCAAGGCGCAAGCTGGAAAGAAGGCATTGAATACGCCGTGAAACATGCCAAAGCGGTAGTAGTCTCGACCGAATTCCTGGCGGGCAAGTATCGCGGCCTCAATCCAGCGGTGCATGTGCTGCCCAACTATATCGATTTCGATATGTTCTACCGCCCGGTGCCGCAGGAGAGCGGCCATGGGAAGATCAATATCGGCCTGCTCGGCTCATCGATCCAGCCATCCAACTTCGCGCTGGTCGACGAAGCGCTGCGCGCGCTGGTGGGGCGTTATGGGGAACGCCTGCACATCGATTTTGTTGGCTGGGAATGCCCCAAGGGCTGGATCGACCATCCCTTGGCGACCTTCCGTCCATTTGTTCACCAGTATGTGGACTATGCGGCGCAACTGCGCCAATGGAACTGGGATATTGCCCTGATCCCGCTGGCCGCGGATGAGTACAACCAGTGCAAGAGCTATATCAAGTGGCTGGATTATTCGGCTGCCGGTATTGCCTCGGTGTTCAGCGATGTTTCGGTATATAACGAAGTGGTAAAACACCGCCACACCGGTCTGTTGCTGGGCAATTCCGGGGTCGAATGGCTGGATGCCATTACCGCACTGATCGAACAGCCCGAGCAACGCCGCGCACTGGCTGAAGCCGCGCAGAAAGAAGTTCAGGAAAGCTTCGACCTGCATTCGAAGGCATTCCTGTACGACCAGACCTATGGCCGACTCGCGTCGGCGGCGCAATCCGGAGCAGCACATCCATGACCAAGGACAATAAAAAACCCGTCTATGTCACGCGCCCCTTCTTGCCGCCACTCGAAGAATTCAACCATTATCTTGAAAAGATCTGGCACAACCAGATCCTGACCAACGGCGGCCCGTTCCATGAGGAGCTGGAACAACGGCTGGCGCAATACCTCGGCGTCGAACACGTCTCTCTGTTTTCCAATGGCACGCTGGCGCTGATTACCGCGCTACAGGCACTGGAAATTGCCGGCGAAGTTATCACCACGCCATATTCCTTCGTGGCAACCACCCATGCGTTGCATTGGAACCGGCTCACCCCGGTTTTCGTTGACATCGAGCCCGACCATCTCACATTGGACCCGGCCAAGATCGAAGCGGCCATCACCGAACACACAAAGGCCATCCTTCCCGTTCATTGCTACGGCTATCCCTGCAAAGTGGAGGCAATTCAGAAGATCGCCGACAAACACGGATTAAAGGTGATCTACGATGCAGCCCACGCCTTCGGCGTGCGCTACCGCTCTCAAGGGCTGCTGGCGCATGGCGACTTGGCGGTGCTGAGCTTCCATGCAACCAAGGTTTTCAATACCTTCGAGGGCGGCGCCATCATTTCCCGGGATGCGGCGACCAAACTCAAAATCGATCAGCTCAAGAACTTCGGCTCGATCGACGAAACCACCATTGCCTTACCCGGCATCAATGCGAAGATGAGCGAGGTCAACGCCGCCATGGGATTGCTGCAAATGCAATACCTCGACAGCATCTTCGCCGAACGCCAGCGGGTCGACCAGCGTTATCGCGAGCTGCTGAGGGACGTGGCCCATGTGAGCTGCCTGCTGCCGCCGGAACAAACGCAGTGGAACCACGCCTACTTCCCCATCCTCATCAACCCCGGCTTCCCGATCGACCGAGATGAGCTTTATCAGCGCATGCGCGCCAGCGAAGTCTATGCACGGCGCTACTTCTATCCGTTAATTTCCGAATTCCCAGCCTACAGCCACCTGCCATCCGCGCCGGGCGACAACCTACCGGTGGCCACCGAGATGACACGTCGTATCCTCGCTCTGCCTATCTATCCGTCCCTGACCGAGGAGGACCAAGACCGCGTGGTGGACATCATTAGAAGCGCATCGAGGCGACCATGAAAATCGCGGTGATGCAGCCTTATTTTCTGCCGTACTTCGGTTATTTCCAGTTGATCGAAGCCGCGGATCTATTTGTCATCTACGACAACATCGAATACACGAAAAAGGGCTGGATCAACCGCAACCGCTTCCTGCGCAACAGCGCCGATGCGATGTTCTCGCTACCGCTGACGCAGGCGTCCGACTATCTCGACGTTCGAGAGCGGCGCATCGCCCCGGATTTCAACAAGGCCAAGTTCCTCAACCAGTTCCGCGAGGCTTACCGCAAGGCGCCTTTTTTCGACCAGGGCTCGGCCCTGCTCGAGGAAATCATGGCCAGCGACGAAAGCAACCTGTTCGGCTTCATCCACCACTCTGTCAAAGCGGTGTGCGCCTGCCTGGGCATCGCTACACCCATTGTCGTATCGTCCACGCTGGAGATCGCACCCGGCTTGAAGGGGCAGGACAAGGTCATCGCCTATTGCCGCGCGGCCGACGCCGACGCCTATATCAATCCTATGGGCGGCATCGATCTGTACGACAAAACCACCTTTGCCGCGCACGGGCTCAAGCTGGAATTCCTCCGGCCGCACCCTTTGCAATACCAACAATTCGGTGGGAACTTCGTCCCTTCGCTGTCCATCATTGATGCCCTCATGTTCAACGGCGCCGAGAGCATCAAGCAGCACCTGAATCGGGAATATGATCTTATCTGACTACAGAGACGAGTAAGACATCATGACAAATCTTCTGGACAACTACGTTGCGGCCTATGAAAGGAAAAGCCCTTTCGATTTCGACAACGAGATTCTGCTCAATTGGTATCCCCAGCGCATTGTTTCCCTAGCCGGTAACCGAGGCACGATCCTTGAGCTGGGGCTGGGCCACGGTTTCAGCACTAACCTGTTTTCACAAAACTTCGAACGCCATGTGGTCCTGGAGGGATCGAGCGCAGTCATCGACAATTTCCGCAAACTCTATCCCGCATGCAAGGCAGAGCTAGTGGAAACCTATTTCGAGACTTTCGACACCGAAGAACGCTTCGACCTGATCGTCATGGGCTTCATCCTCGAGCACGTAGACGACCCGGTCGACATCATGAAGCGCTTCGGAAAATTCCTGAAACCTGGCGGCCAGATGTTCATCGCCGTCCCCAACGCCGAAGTGCTCAACCGCCGCTTCGGGCAAGCAATGGGTATGCTGCCGGACATCGCCAAACTGTCCGACTACGATCTCCTGCTCGGGCACAAACGCTACTACACTGTCGATTCGCTGCGCAACGATGTGGCCGCCGCTGGCTATGCGGTGGAAAACATGGAAGGGATCTTCCTCAAGCCGCTCACCAGCCAGCAATTGCAATCGCTGCATCTGGAGAAAGGCGTGCTGGATGCTATGTGCCAGATCGGTATCGACTATCCCGAACTGAGCTGCGGCATCCTGTCGCAGATCCGGGCTTGCACATGAAAATGCTCATCGTCGGCGCCACCTCCTCGGTCGCCCACACCCTGATTCCCCTGCTGGAAAGCATGGGTGAAGTGACGACCGCAGGCCGCAGCGGTGCCGATGTCCACCTGGATCTCGAACAGCGCGCCGAATCGATCGCCATTCCCGCCGGCACCGATGTCGTCATCAATACCGCTGCGCATTTCGGCGGCAACACCCAGGCCGATATCCTGGCAGCCGCCTCGACCAACGCCATCGGTACGCTACGGCTATGCCAGGCTGCCATTGAAGCGGGCGTTGGCCATATCGTGCAAATTTCCAGCATGTTTGCCGATCTGCAGGCGGACTCTCCGTTTTTCGGCCCCTACTCCCTATCCAAGCGACATGCCGACGAATTGGCCGAACTTAGTTGTGCCACAGGCAACTTGGCGCTGACCGTCTTGCGACCGGCACGCCTGTATGGCAAGGGGGAAGGATTTCGCCGTCATCAGCCCTTCCTCTACCGATTGCTCGAGCAAGCCCAGCGGGGTGAAGAAATTTCCATTTACGGCAGCAACGACGCGCGCCGCTGGTTCCTGCATATCAACGACATCGCGCAAATCATTGCGCTGGTCGTCCGGCATCGCATCGCTGGAAGGTATGATTGCCTTCCAGCGACTCCGGTCTCGTGTTCGGAAATCGCTGCGCTGGCGTTTGATGCCTTCGGCCAACCAAGGCGCATACGTTTCCTCCCAGACAAGCCAAATATTGCGGACGATGTGATCCCAGCGGGCCGTTCTGCTCCGGGTTCGGATCTGTACGAGAAACTGCAATTCCAGCCCGGCATCTCGATGCAGGCAGGAATCCTTGACATCGCCTCGTCCTGGACATTGCCGATATGAAGAAGATCCTCGTGTCTGGCGCCAGCGGCATTGTCGGTTATGGCGTACTCAAGAGCTTGCGCAGCAGCGGCCGGAAACTGACCCTGATCGGCACTGCCATGTACGACGATTCGGTCGCGCCCGGTTTCTGCGACGTTTTCGAACAGGCGCCGCCGACCGCTGCGCCCGACTACCTGACCTGGCTCAAGGACACCATCGCCAGGCACGAGATTGATCTCATCATTCCCGGTATCGAAATCGATATGTACACATGGGAGCAGCACGCCGCCGAAATTGAAGGCGCCGGGTGCCGCATCCTGCTCAACCGCACCAGTCTGGTTCAATTGTGCCGCGACAAGTGGAAATTCTATGAAGTGCTGCGTGCGCAGGCCCCGCAGTACACCATCGACAGCTCCCTGGAGAACGATTTCGACCGCCTTGTTGGAACCTTCGGCAGCCCCTTCCTGCTCAAGCCGCGCCGCGGCTTCGGCTCGAAAGGCATCGTACGTGTTGCCGATGCTGCGTCTTTCGCTGCCTGGCGCAACGATATGGGTGGCATACTGATGGCCCAACCCATCGTCGGCGACGACGAGCAGGAATACACTACCTCCGCATTCTGCGATGGCGAGGGTGGCTATCGCGCTTACATGACCTTGCGGCGCAAGTTGTCCAAGGATGGCTTCACCGACAAAGCCGAAGTAGCGGAGCCGCCCGGCATCGAGGAGGCGTTGCGGATCTTGTGTGCAATCTTCAAGCCGCTGGGACCGACGAATTTTCAGTTCCGCCTTCATGCCGGCCAGCTCAAATTGCTTGAAATCAATCCGCGGATCTCTTCCTCCACCTCGATCCGCACCGCGTTCGGTTACAACGAATCGGACATGGCGGTGGCCTGGCTCTTAGAAGGGCAAGCTCCTGTTCAGCCCACCATCCGCCGGGGCAAGGCGGTGAGATACACAGAGGATTTTATTTTCTATGAAGATCGGACTAATCTCTGATATCCACGGCAACTACGAAGCGTTGACCGAAGTGCTCAAGGCGCTGGATGCCATGGGAGCACAGGAGATTTATTGCCTGGGCGATATCGTCGGCTACTATACGCAGATCAATGAATGCTGCGAAGAACTGAGAAGACGCAATATCCCCGCCATCATGGGTAACCACGACTGGTACATGGCCAGCGGCGGCTTCTGCCCCCGCTCGCGTAGCGTCAACGATTGCCTGGTCTACCAGCGCAAGGTGTTCCGCACGGAAAACATGGAATGGCTGAGAACTCTTCCGGTTCAGTTGCGGGTGCAGAACATGCATCTTGTACATGGCGGCTGGGCCGATCCCATCGACGAATATCTGAAACCCAGCCAAGAATATTTCGCCCGCATTGAAGGCAGCATCTTCGTGTCGGGCCACACTCACATCCAGACCTTGCAGCACTTCGGCGAAAAGACCTATTGCAATCCAGGCTCCGTGGGCCAGCCGCGCGATGGCGACCCGCGTGCCGCCTTTGCGGTATGGGAGGATGGCGAGATCACGCTGCACCGCGTCCATTACGATTTCGAGAAGGTATTCGCGCTCATGGATGCTGCAGGGTTTAACGACTACTATTACGGCGGCCTGAAGACCGGCGCACGCAATTTGCGGCGCCTTGCAGACACCCCGGACCAATGATGAAATGACGGAAGCACCCATGTTCAAATGGAAAAAGCTAGGCCCGCTGTTCAACCCGCTCCTGCAAGGCGGCAACGGCTGGATGCATGAATATGCGCAGGCGCCTTCAGTGGTCGCTTTCGACGATCGCCTGCGGGTATTTTTTTCCTCCCGGCCAAAACCGGAAAACGGGCAATATGTCAGCCGCATGGCCTACATCGACCTGGACAAGAGCGACCTCTTCCACATCCTGCACATCGCCCCCGAACCGGTCCTGCCGCTGGGCGGACGTGGTGAATTCGACGAATTCGGCACCTATCCCGTATCGTCGATTCGTCATGGCAACGAGATCCGCGCTTACTATGCCGGCTGGACCCGTTGCGAATCGGTGCCATTCAATGCGGCCATCGGACTGGCCATCAGCACCGACGGCGGCGACAGTTTCCGGCGCTACGGTGGCGGCGGACCGGTGCTGTCTTATTCGCCAGACGAACCGTTCGTGCTGGGTAGTCCCAAAATTCGACGCTTTGGCGATATCTGGTATCTCTGGTACTCGGCGGGTACAAAATGGGTCAAGACCGCCGGCCGCCCCGAGCCGGTCTACAAGATTCGTATGGCGACATCGGCCGACGGCATCCATTGGAACAAGATCGGGCGCCCGCTATTGGAGAGCCTGCTGGAAGAAGACGAATGCCAGGCCGGGGCGGACGTATTTTTCCATGGCGGCCGATACCACATGTTCTTCTCCTACCGCTACGCGCTCGATTTCCGGGCGCAGGGCAAGGGCTACCGCATCGGCCATGCCCATTCGCAAGACCTGCTCAACTGGACGCGCGATGATGCGGCGGCTGGGCTGATCGCATCTGACTCCGGATGGGATGCCGAATCGGTCAGCTATCCCCATGTCTTCGATCTCGACGGTCGGCTCCATATGCTCTACCAAGGCAATGAGATCGGCCGCTTCGGTTTCGGGCTGGCGCAACTGGAACAAAATTGACGACACAAGGCTGCCAAATGAAGTGGAAAAAACTCGGCAAGATCTTCGACCCGACACAGCACCGGCTGCCCAACAATGCGCGCGAGTTCGCACAATCGCCGCAGATCCTGCAATTCGACGATTTCGTCCGGGTTTACTTCTCTACCCGCGAGCTGGATGCGACACAGAAATACCTTAGCCATATCAGCTACGTCGACTTCGAGGACGACCTCAAGACCATTCGCAAGGTATGCGCGGATCAGGTCATTGCGCTGGGTGAATTGGGCGCCTTCGATGAGCACGGGATTTTCCCGATGAATGTACTGCGCGACGGCGACCGCATACTTGCCTACACCACCGGCTGGAACCGAAAGGTCTCGGTGTCGGCCGATGCCTCCATCGGTCTGGCGATCAGCCGCGACGGCGGGGAAACCTTCCAGAAATACGGCGCCGGGCCGGTGCTGACCTCATCGCTGCATGAGCCTTTTCTGGTGGCGGACGCCTTCGTGCTCCGTTACGGCGAGGCCTACCATATGTGGTACATCTACGGCATTCGCTGGATCCAACCGGGCCCGGATACGCCTCCAGATCGCGTCTACAAGATCGGTCATGCCATATCCTCTGACGGCATCGCATGGACCAGGGACAACCGCCAGATCGTCGCCGACAAACTCAACGCCGATGAATGCCAGGCATTGCCGACGGTAGCCTTTTTCAACGGCCGTCATCACATGTTTTTCTGCTATCGGGAAGCCGTCGGATTTCGCACGGACCACAGCAAGGCGTACCGTATCGGCTATGCCTATTCTGACGACCTCATCACCTGGATTCGCGACGACGCGCAAGTCGGCATCGACGTTTCCGAAGATGGCTGGGATTCTCAGATGCAAACGTATCCCTACATCTTCCAACGCCATGGAAAAGTGTATTTGATGTATAACGGCAATGACTTTGGAAAGACGGGATTCGGTCTTGCCGTACTCGATCCGGACGACTGAATCCGCTCCCGTCACCCCTTACCGAAACGATTGATATGACCGACCTCAGAGACTTCAACAAAGAACTGGACGACCAGACGAATGCGGTGCATGAAAAGTATGCGTACAGCTTCGATTTCGACGTCATGCACCCGTTCATGCTGCGCTCCTTCGCACCATTCTTCAAAGAAGGCAGTCTGCTCGAGCTCGGCAGCTACAAAGGCAATTTCACAAGACATTTCCTGCCTCACTTCGATGATGTCACCTGCATCGAGGCTTCCGGCGAGGCGATCGATGAGGCCCGCGCGACGCTGGGCGGGAAAGTCCACTTCATTCACGACATGTTCGAAACGGTTTCCCTCGATAGGAAATACGACAATATCGTCCTCACCCATGTACTAGAGCACCTGGATGACCCTGTCGCCGTCCTGCGCAGGATCAACGACGAGTGGCTCTCCGACGATGGGCGCTTCTTCCTTGCTTGCCCCAACGCGAATGCACCCTCACGACAGATCGCCGTCAAGATGGGACTGATCTCGCACAATGCCGCAGTGACACCAGCGGAAGCCGAGCACGGGCATCGCTGCACCTACACGCTCGATACACTGGAACGCGATGCCACTGCAGCCGGGCTCAACGTGGCACATCGCTCGGGAATCTTCTTCAAGGCACTGGCCAACTTCCAGTGGGATCGCCTGCTCGGCACCGACATCATTTCTCGCGAATATCTAGAAGGATGCTATAAGCTGGGCCAGGTCTACCCCGACCTCTGCTCCAGCATCTTCCTGATGTGCACGAAGGGGAAACGGTAATTCTCGCCCCCTCGCACAGTCGGAAATCACTGCAGCAAACCTAACCGCTGCCAAGCGTAGCGTATAGTCGCCCAGCCTTTTTCAGAACCCGCGTTGCAGACATCGGCATAGACGACCTGGGCCTGCTCACCATGAATACGGAAGAAGCTGAGAGGCTCGACCAGATAAACCGCGTTGCCGTGGGTCAGAAGATTGAGCCAGATCGACACATCGAAGATGCCGTCGATCTTCCGACGATCGATCGAACCGAAATCCGGGAAGACGTCAACCAGTTCTGACTTCCGGAACATCGTTGTGCTCGGCTCGCCGACAAAATTGAGCCGCGTTGAAATCAAACCTACTCCCAACGACAATCCATCGATGATGCAATCCTGGGTCACCGGTGCCTGGGTGGCCGAAATATCCGCCAGGTAAGTGCCGTTGGCATCAATACGCTGGCGCTTGGAGGTGGCCAGCGTGATATCCGGGTTCTGGATGAAACAATTAAGCAAGCGCTCCACGCAATGCGGTGCCAGCAAATCGTCGTCATTGAGGAACTTGATGAAATCCGCTTTCGCCTCGCGTACGCATAGCCGGTGGTTTTCCCGCCCCGTCTCCAATCCGCGCAATGGGTTGCGCATATAGCGCACCCGCGCATCCTTGCTGGCAAACTCCTGCGAGATGTCTTCGATGTGGTTCGCCTCGGAATCGTCACAGATCAAGATGTCCAGGTTGCGGTAGGTCTGGTTGACAGCGCTTTCCAGCGCCGCCCTGAAAAAGCGCGGTTTGTAGGCTGGAATCACGATGCTTACCAGCGGATTCTCGTCAACTCCAACCTGACGCTGGGGTTTCTCGAACTCAATGATCAGAGTCGATGAAGCGCGGTACTCGCGATTGCTGAGCATCGGATCCGAACTTTCTCCGAACTTGTAGCGCCCCTTCACGTTCAATCCGACCAGTTTGCCGATGCGCATAAGTTCTTCTTCGTCATAGACCCATTGGTGCCCCCACCAGCGCAAGGCGATGTTCATGCGCTCGCAGCGGTTGGCAGTCCAATCCATGTCGAAATTGATCCAGTCCGGATGCACGTAGTCATCTTTATAGTGATCGACGATCTCGGTCAAGTCCGGCGTCGCGATCCGCACCACGCCTCCCGGTTTCAATACGCGCCGGCATTCCATGAGCAGGCGGATACCTTGGGCCTGGGTGATGTGCTCGATAAAGTGTTCGCTATAGATGCCTGTCACACTGCTTTGATCCCAGGGCAGCGGCTTGGTCAGGTCAAGGTGCATATCCGCGCCGGGTGTGTCCAGGTCGATATTGACAAACCCTGGAAATTTTTTCGTTCCACAACCCAAATGCAAGTAAATTGGATTCATATTCTTTTACCGTCCCTCTTTCCCACAATTAGCTTATTTTGCAATTAAAAACTCTATATGAGCCCAGCCTAGTTCGTCGCAACGGCGAAACAGCTTCCGGCCATTTCATAACCACAATCAATAGCCCGATTTCTTGATCTCAGCCTGCATCTGCGCCCGCTAAATGATGCGCTCGAATTCATCGGCCCAGTCGCTGGCCAGATGATTGAGCAACAATCTCTTGCCCGCGCGTAACGCTGCGCCGCATATCGCCACTGGTCAACATCATACGCAGGTTGGAAGACAGAATTTCAAGATTGCCCATCGGATGCATCATGACATTCTGTGCATGGCGCAAGCCGATGTGCCGATAAGTTTCCAGGTAGGACAAGCAGACCGGAAGATCCAGCTCAAAGGACTTCCAGAGCGTGAGCGACTGCGGTTCGCTGTAGCTGGCCAACACGTAGGCATCGACCGATGCCAGGTAGCGCAGCGCCTCCTCATTGGGCTGCTTGCCCAAGAAACGGTAGCGATCCGGCATCGCTTCGGCCAACTGGCGCGCACCGTCCGAGAACTGCAGGTATTTACCGATGAAGACGCATTCGATGACGTTGCGCAGGTCGGCGTCCACGGCATTGACCGCCAGGATGGTGTATTCCATGCGCTTGCGCGACTCGATCGTGCCAATGCAGACAATGCGCTGGTATCCAGTCTGGCTTGGGCCACATGCGCGCCGGCCGTCAGAGTATTGGCCACCACCACATCGGCGCTGCCGATGTTCTTGACCATAGGAATGCCCAGCGCTTCGAACTTCTTCTTGATCTCACCTTCGCCCTCGATGCGCGGCATGACGTACACCTCGTGATTCCGTACCAGCCGCTCGGCCAGCCGCAGCATCGCGGCGCTGGCGCCGGTGGTGTAAAACTCGTCATTCAACAATAGAATTTTCATTCACTGCTTCCATGGATGCTCCGGCCCGGCCGGAATCCGTTCTCGTTGCCTGCTACCATGGCCACCGATCCATCAAAATGATGCCAATTTGCAATCTGTGCGCGGCGCCCGATACATCAGGCCCATTCCGTACAGACTGTCATCATAAGTGCCGCCCGGCCACGCAAAAGACCAAGCACACGCGGAAATGACCTTCACCTTTGCATTTGGACAAGGGCGAGGCCAATGGCCGTCTGCATGCTAGATTTTCTGCTTTCGTTTCGCTCCCTACACGCTCTTACATGAACATTGTCATCCTCGTCACCGGCATGGGAAAACGCATGCAATCGGCACTGCCCAAGGTGCTGCATCCGTTAGCTGGCAAATCCCTGCTGGGCCACGTGGCGCGCAATCACCCCGCTTCGGTCAGACGCTTGACCTGGCGCAAGCAAGTCGGCGGCAAGGCATGCACCGACTCCGACAACTGGTGGTTGGTCTGGCTGGCATCTGTTTACAGCACATTCAGGATGCGGCGATCCAGGTCGTCGGGTTCAAGTTTCATCAGATATTCAGCATTGAGCTCTGCAAGCTTAGAAACCCGATAAGAAATATAATTTTACGGTCCATCCTGTTCGAAGGCGGAAAGCGCCTCGGATACCGCGGCTACGATTCCTGTGGCGTTGCGCTGTACGTCAACGGCAAGCTATAGCACCGCGCGTATGGCCGAATTGCAGAAGGATATCGATCAAATCGGCCTGGCCGACTTCACCGGCATCATCGCCTGCTGCACCTCATGACTTAGCTAGCGCTGCAATATGCAGTGACCGCAATTCTGGAATTCGTCAAATCCGCCCGCTGAATCATCGACTCTTCATCGCGCTTGAGAACAAGCGAGCCAATCCTTTGGGTAAAGGTCCCCCCCCACAAGACAAACGAAATATGGAAACAGCCCACTCGATGGACCGTTTTTCATTTGTGACTATAGAAACAAGTCCGATGCCCCAATTGATATTGCGCAAGGCATATTAATTGAAATAACAGCATAATCTTTCCCAACGGAATGCGTTGCAATTTAGTTAATTGCGTTGACTTGCTTTGTCTGTGAACAGGATTAAGTTATGCGGTCGCAGCACCTCGGCAGAGGTGGAAGCATATTTTTGCCAGAGTAGTTTGGAAGCATAGGGCTGCCAAACGGCAAACTTATGGTTCCCTTCTCACAAGCGAGGGGCGGTGAAAGGAAGGTGGCGCGGCTGGCGGGGATCGAACCCACGACCCTTGGCTTCGGAGGCCAATACTCTATCCACTGAGCTACAGCCGCGCTGAATCGGGGCGAACCCCGGAAAGGCCTGAAGGATACCGCCTTTCCGACAGGACGTCCATGGCGCTGGCGGTTTTTCCGTGTCAAACGGAAAGCATTGTGACTATAATCAAGAGTTCGGCGAGAGAGCGCAATGAAAGCCCTGCCTGATCCTAGTTCCACGCAATGCCCAGGCGATACAAAGGGAAGCGACGTTTTCCGCCCCAATTTCGAGGAACCATTACGGAGGGACGCCAATGAGCTCTGCTCAGCATGAACACGAGTCTGCCATCAAGACTCCCAAGCAATTGATCGCAGCAGTAGTCGCAGGTTTTCTGGTCCCTATCATCTGTATCGTGCTGCTGGTCCAGTATGTGACCAACGGCCAAAAAACCGGGGCTGGCTCCGACAGCCAGGCACCCGAGGCCATCGCGGCCCGCATCAAGCCGGTCTCCGACGATGGTTTCACCTTCCGTGATGCCAATGGCCCCAAGCAACTGCTCTCGGGCGAAGAAGTCTTCAAGACCACCTGCTCGGCCTGCCATAGCGCCGGTGTCGCAGGTGCCCCCAAGGTCGGCGACGCCGCCGCCTGGCAAGCCCGTATCGCCGAAGGCTACGACACCCTGGTCTCGCATGCCATCAACGGCCTGCGCGCCATGCCGGCCAAGGGAGGCAATCCTGACCTGGACGACGTGGAAATCCAGCGCACCGTGGTCTACATGGCCAACCAGTCTGGCGCCAAGTTCAAGGAACCTGAAGTGAAGGCCCCGACCGCTGCCGCCGATGGCGCCGCCGCTCCAGCCGCCGACGCCGCCGCCAAGTAAGCTGCCGGCACAGCCGCTTCCGACATGAAAAAGCCCCGAATGTGATTCGGGGCTTTTTCTTTTTACACCAACGACAACCAGCCGATCAATAGCGCTGCGGCGGAGGTGGCGGCGGGTAACCGGCCGGATTGTAGCCAGCAGGTGCCTGCGCGGGCGCACTGGTCTGTTGCTCCGCAACGAAGATTTCTACGCGGCGGTTCTTGGCGCGATTGGCGTCCGACGTATTGGGCAGCAGCGGTTCATGCGATCCACGTCCCTGGATGCTGAAGCGGTTGGCCGCTACGCCCCGCGTGCTCAGGTAGTCGCGGGTACGTGCCGCGCGCTGCATCGACAGCGGATCGTTGATGGCATCGCTGCCGGTATTGTCGGTATGGCCGATGATGGTGACGGTGGTGCCCGGATTCTCGACCAGCGTGGCGGCAAAGCGGTCCAGTACCGGACGCATCTCTGGCTTGATGTCGGCACGCCCCGTATCGAAGGAAATATCGCTGGGGATCTCCAGCTTGAGGCGGTTGTCGGCGGTCTGCGTGACTTGCACACCGGTGCCCTGGGTGGCCTGCTCCATGGCGCGCTTCTGGTTTTCCATGCGGTTGGACCAGATGTTGCCGGCCACCGCGCCGATGGCGCCACCGATGGCTGCACCTCCCAGCGCACGGCCGCCACCACCACCGCCGGTGGCTGCGCCCAGGATACCGCCGATGCCGGCGCCAATGCCCGCGCCGGTGGCAGTGCCACGCTGGGTCGGGCTCATGTCGGCACAGCCGGTGATGGCCAGTACGCCGGCCATGGCTGCGATCGATAAAGTCTTCATGTCACGTCCTTTCTTGCCTTCTCAGTGTTGTTGTCCAGGCCTGCCGAGGCCGGTGATGATCAGAGCTGATCGCGGCCATTATGTTCCTGTTGCGCTTCCCCAAAATGACAAGGGCATCCGGCTTGCCGGATGCCCTTGCCGGGAGCGGGGATGCGTCAGTGCTCGCCCGATCCGGGTTGCTGCGGCCCCTGCAAGGCATCAGTATCCTCCTGGGCCGGTGCGCCGCGTTGGCTGAAGTAATACGCCAGGCCACCGACGGCGGCAATGACGCCCCCCATCAGCAGGGGCTTGCGCAACCAGCGACGCGACAGCAGCGAGGCACCGGTCACCAGCAACGGCGTCACCGACTGCAGGTTGACGCCGCCCAGGCCGCCTGAGGCGATCGACTTGATCGATTGCATCGTCTTGCCGCCCCCCACCAGCGAGGCGGCAAAGTGACCAACACGGCTCAGCGCTCCTTTGGCCAGCGACTCCGCGCTCAGGCTCTCGCGCACCACCTCGCGCGCTTCCATCACGCCCAGCCGGTACAGCGCGCCTTGCGCCAATACCTTGCGCTTGCGCTCCTCGTGGGTCATGCCCTGGTCTTGGTCTGTCTGCATGCCTATCCTCGCAAAAAAGCGCTCACAGCAGCGCGTCACGGTCCCGGCGCAGCTCCGACATGGTCTGCGGCAGGGACAGCTTGCCCTGTCGCAGCACCGAGCGGGCATACCACACCAGACCCACCGTGGCCGCGCTGAACAGGAAACCCAGCAAGGCCAGGATCTTCCAGCCCCAGGTGGCCCAGGCCAGCAGCACGATCAGCACCGACCAGAAGGCGATGGCAAACCACAGCGCCACCGCTGCCAGCACGAAGATGACGGCGAATCGCACCAGGTTGGCGCCAATCTCCGACATCTCCAGCGAGGCCAGCTCGATACGGCTGATGATCAGGCCCAGCAGGTTCTTGGCCAGGCCCAGCAGGCCCGCCGTCAAACCCGGATGGGCCGCATGGGAGGCCGACGCTGCCGGCCCGTCCTTGTGGTGCGTCGCCATCGGCGCGACGCTTACTTGCTGCGACCGATGACCAGGCCGACCAGCAGGCCCAGGCCGGCCGAGATGGCCACGGCGCGCCACGGATTCTCGTGGACGTAGTCGTCGGTCTTGGCAGCGACTTCCTTGCCCTTCTCGATGGCGGCGGCCTGCGCGCTCTGGGCGGCTTCGGCGGCGGCTTCCAGCAGGGTCAGGCCACGCGCGCGCAGCTCATCGGCCTTCTCGCCGGTGGCGGCGGCAGCCTCGGCGAACAATGCCTGGGCATCCTTGACCAGGGTCTTCATGTCATTGCGGACGGTCTTCAGTGCGGGGGATTGTGGCATTTGGATTCTCCTTGTTAGCCGATTGGGGAAAGACGAAAAGACCAAGAGGTCTGCCTGCCATGGCCGCGGTGCGCTCGTGCTGCACTGCGGACACGCTTGATTCTACAGAGCCTGCCGCGCAGCGGGTAGCTGCCTGCAGCAAGCTTGCGCCAGCGCAAAACCGGTTCGATGGCGCAATCCGGTGTAGGTTCCGGGACTGCGCCCGGCCACAGGGCCTCGCCTAGAAGCGGGTCTCGCGCGCGGAACGCAAGAAACTGTCCAGGATGGGTGTGCAATCCAGCAGTTCGGAACCACCGGCACGGTGGAATTCCGGGTGCCATTGCAAGCCCATCACGAAGGGGGCCTTGCGATAGCGGATGGCCTCGACGATCTGGTCGGGACCGGACACTGCCTCCACCGACAGATCACGCCCCAGATCACGCACCGCCTGGTGGTGGATGGAGTTGACCAACGCGTTCTCGGTCTTGACCAGGCTGGCCAGCGACGACCCCTGCGGGAAATGCAGCGCATGGGTATTGCTGTCGTACTGGTCGTTGACGTGCGGGATCGCGGTAGGCACATCGGTGGCGATGTCCTGGTAGAGCGTGCCGCCGAAGGCCACATTGATCAGCTGGCAGCCACGGCAGATACCCAGCACCGGCTTGCCGGCCTCGATGAACTCATGCAGCAGTTCCAGCTCGTACATGTCGCGCACGCGGTCGCCGCTCCATTCGGGACGGGTCGCGGCCTGCGCATAGCTCTGCGGGGAGACGTCGGCCCCACCCTGCAGCACCAGCCCATCCAGATGCTTGGCATAGTCGCGCAGGCGGATATTGCTGGGGTGGACCAGGCCATTGGTATTGACGGTCGGGATCATGAACACCAGCACATCGCGCGACATCACCCATTGCGCGATCGACTCTTCCAGGTATTGCAGGGTCTTGCTGCGCAAGCCCTTGGAACCGGACTCAGGGTGGAAGATGCGGGCCGAAACACCGATTTTCAAGGTGCGCTGCATGACGCGGCGGCCGGCCTTGTCCGACAGCTGTCGCAGGCGTGCCGCCAGGAAGCGCCAGGTCTGGGCCCAGGGTGCATCGCCTGCATGGTGCGGCGGCGGCGGCAGCGTCGAATAGCCACTGCCCGGAGGCTGGGCGGCCGGCCCGGGCTGGGGCGGTGCTGCCGTCGTGCCGGCAGCCGCAGCAGCGGTCACGGGCTCGGCGGCAGGCGCCTGTGCAGCGGCGGTGGCAGCGGTGGCGCCGCTGGCATCAGCACCTGTGGCGGGAGTGCTGGCGGTTGTAGCGGCAGCGGCGGGCTTCACCGGATTGGCGGGCTGCGCCGGGGTGCGTTCAGGGGGCAGGTTGGCTTCGGAGTCTTGGATGTCGGACATGGCTGCAATCTGTAATCAAGATGGATGTACTACGGCGAGCGTCACCGACCAGGGCTGCAAGAGCCGGGTGCGATGGTGCGACGGAGAACCCGGGGAGTGGCTGAGTATAAGCGCATTACCCGGCTTTGGGCACCCACGGGGCAGCCGTCAGGGAGATCGACCAGGGCAGCGGCAAGCAGTTTCATACAAGCCATGCGCGCTGCTTTCGTGGCAAACTCCTTTCCCTCATCCTGGCAGACAACAACCAGGCCATGCATGTTCCGGCCAATTTCATCTGCCAGCCGCCGCTACCCGTCCAGCCCCAGTGCTCTCCTCATGCCCAAGGCCCTGATCCTCTACGCCCATCCTGCCGCCGAGCTCTCGCGGACCAACCGCCTGATGCTGGAGGCCGCCGCGCGCCTGCCGGACGTGCTCATCCATGACCTCTACGAGCACTACCCGGATTTCCACATCGACGTGGCCCGCGAGCAGCAACTGCTGACCGAGGCCGAGCTGGTGGTGCTGCAGCATCCCATCCACTGGTACGGCATGCCGGCCCTGCAGCAACTCTGGCTGGAACAGGTACTGGCGCGAGGCTGGGCCTTCGGCCACGACGGCCACGCCCTGCAGGGCAAGCGCCTGTGGCTGGTGGCCTCCACCGGCGGCGAGGCGGCGGCCTACAGCAGCACCGGCCGCCATGGCCACCCCTTCGCCGACTTCCTGCCGCCCTACCAGCAGACCGCGCGCCTGTGCGGCATGCAGTGGCAGGATCCGCTGATCCTGCATGGCGCCCATCACGTGCCCCCGGTCGAGTTCCAGCAGCATGTCGAACGCTACCTGGAAGGCCTGCAGGCATGATCCCGTATCACCGCATCTCCCCCATGATTGCCCCCATGACCTCCCCTCTCCCCACTGGAAATCGCCATGGATGAACAACTCCTCATCGCCCTGGTCTACCTGCTGGCCGCCGTGGCTGCCGTCCCCATCGCCAAGCGCCTGGGTCTGGGTGCGGTGCTGGGCTACCTGCTGGCCGGTATCGTCATCGGCCCCTGGGGTCTGCGCCTGATCACCGAGGTCAAGCACATCCTCGAATTCTCCGAGTTCGGCGTGGTGCTGCTGCTGTTCCTGATCGGTCTGGAACTCGATCCCAAGCGCCTGTGGGCACTGCGCCGCTCCATCTTCGGCTGGGGCAGCATCCAGGTCACCGCGGTGTCGCTGGCCCTGTTTGCCGCCGCGCTGGTGGTCGGGGTGCCCTGGCGCATCGGCCTCATCGCCGCGCTCGGCATGTCGCTGTCCTCCACCGCCATCGCCCTGGCCACGCTGGGCGAGCGCAAGCTCACCGCTACCCCGGCCGGCTCGGCGGCCTTCTCTATCCTGCTGTTCCAGGATATCGCCGCCATTCCCATGATGGCCGCGGTGCCGCTGCTGGGCGTGGCCGCCACCCAGGGCAGTGGCCAGGGCTGGCTGCATGCGGGCCAGGTGGTGCTGGTGATCGCCTTGCTCATCCTCGGTGGCCGGGTGCTGATCCGCCCCATCCTGCGCATCATCGCCAAGACCGACATGCGCGAGATCTTCACCGCCTTTGCCCTGCTGCTGGTGATCGCCACCTGCCTGCTGATGCAATCGGTGGGCATGTCCATGGCGCTGGGCACTTTCCTGGCCGGGGTGCTGCTGGCCGACTCCGAATACCGCCACGCCCTGGAGAGCGACCTGGAGCCCTTCAAGGGCCTGCTGCTGGGCCTGTTCTTCATCGCCGTGGGCATGTCGGTGGACTTCGGCGTATTCCTCGCGCAACCCTGGCGCATCATCGGCCTGGTCGCGGGATTCCTGGCCATCAAGACCTTTGTGATGTGGCTGCTCGGACGCTGCTTCGGCATCCCGCGCGGACAGCAATTGTTCTTCGCCTTCCTGCTCTCGCAGGGTGGCGAGTTTGCCTTCATCGTCTTCGGCGCGGCCGTCACGGCCAAGGTGCTGACGCCAGAGACTTCGTCGCTGCTGGTGGTGGTCGTGGCCCTGTCGATGCTGGTCACGCCCCTGCTGCTGCTGGTGCATGACCGCCTGCTGGTGCGCTGGCTGGAAGGCGGCAACCGCCGCCCGGAAGACAAGATCGGCCCGCAGGACCATGAAGTCATCATCGCCGGCTTCGGCCGCTTCGGCCAGATCGTCGGGCGCCTGCTGGCAGCCAATGACATCGGCGCCACCGTGCTGGATCATGACCCGGACCAGATCGACTTCCTGCGCAAGTTCGGTTTCAAGGTGTTCTACGGCGACGCCACCCGCATCGACCTGCTGCGCACCGCCGGTGCTGCCCGTGCGCGTGTACTGGTGATCGCCATCGACGATGCCCAGGCCGCGCTGGAGATGGTGGACAAGGTGCGCGAGGAATTCCCGCACCTGCAGATCGCCGCGCGGGCACGCAACGTCACCCACTACTACGACCTCATGGATCGGGGCGTGACGGTGCTGGAACGCGAGACCTTCGAGAGCGCCCTGCACATGGGCCGTCAGGTGCTGGAGCAGCTGGACTTCGGCGCCTTCCGCGCGCGCGAGGCGGCGATGAAATTCCGCGCCCACAACCTCAAGACCCTGGAAACGCTCTACCCGCACTACAAGAACCAGGCGCAGATGGTCTCGATGGCCGTCCAGGCGCGCGAGGAATTGCAGGCCATGTTCGCCGGCGACCGCGCCGCCATGGAACGCGACCATGCCCACGACCAGTGGCGTGGCGAACCGCCACCGCCGCCATCGGCCCAATAAAAAAAGGGCCGGACACGCTCGCGCATGTCCGGCCAATCCCTCACTGCTTGTTACCACGTACTACAGGCTACTCACTACAAGTTCCAACTACTCATCACTACGCACTGCTACCGGTACTACCCACTGCAACAACAAACCATTTAAATCGTTTAGATCATTTAGATCAATTCAGGGCCAGCGGCACGAAGATCTTCTCGTCACCGCGCTCCACCAGCAGGGCCACGTTCTTGCCCGCCTCGGTGGCCAGCTTGCGCAACTGGGCCACGCTGGTCACCGGCGTACCATTCAAGGCCAGGATGACGTCGCCACTCTGGATGCCGGCCACTGCTGCCGGGCCGCTGGCGTCTTCCACCAGCAAGCCGTTCTGGCCACCCAGCTGCTTCTGTTCATCCTTCTCCAGCGGACGCACCGCCAGGCCCAGACGGCCCTGCTTCTCGGCCTTGCTGGCCGGCGCCTCGTTGCTGGCCTGCTTCATCTCGCCCACCGTCACGTTGAGGGTACGCACCTTGCCGGCACGCATTACCTCCAGCGGCTTGTTGCTGCCGGGTGCGGTATCGGCCACCAGCGTGGGCAGGTCCACCGAATGATCGATCTCATGACCATTGAAGCTCAGGATCACATCGCCCGGCTGCACGCCCGCCTTGTCGGCCGGACTGCCCTTCTCCACCGAACTCACCAGCGCGCCCTGCGCCTTCTTCAGGCCGAAGGAATCCGACAGCGCCTGGTTCAGATCCTGCACCGACACACCCAGGCGACCCCGGGTCACCTTGCCATGCTGGACCAGTTGCTGCTCCACCTTCATGGCCACGTCGATGGGGATGGAGAACGACAAGCCCTGGAAGCCGCCAGTCTGGCTGTAGATCTGCGAATTGATGCCGATCACCTCGCCACGCAGGTTGAACAGCGGGCCACCGGAGTTGCCCGGATTGACGGCCACATCGGTCTGGATGAACGGCACGTAGTTGTCATCCGGCAGGCTGCGCGACTTGGCGCTGATGATGCCGGCGGTGGCGGTGTTATCGAAACCGTAGGGCGAACCGATGGCCAGCACCGGCTCACCGACCTTCACACGGGTGGGGTCACCGATCTGCACCGTTGGCAGGTTCTTGGCATCGATGCGGATGACGGCAATGTCGCTCTGCTTGTCGATACCCAGCACCTTGGCCTTGAACTCGCGACGGTCGGTCAGCTTGACCACCACTTCCTGTGCGCCATCGACCACGTGGGCGTTGGTCAGGATCAGGCCATCCTGCGAGATGATGAAGCCCGAACCCAGGCCATGCATCACACGCGGCTGCTGCGGCATCTGCAATTGCGGGCCGAAGTGCTTGAAGAATTCGTAGAAGGGATCGTTGGGATCGAGTCCGTTGCCGTTGCCACCGTCGTCATCGGCCACCTTGCGCACCTTGCCGGTGACACTGATGTTGACCACGGCCGGACCGGCGCGCTCGACGATGCCCGAGAAGTCGGTCGCCGCCGCCACCACCGGTCCGGCCGGGGCTGCGGGCGCGGAGTTGGAGGCCACCAGCGGGGTGTTGATCGCGGCCGCCTGCGCCGACGGCAAGTCGGCACCGCGAAAATAGACATAGCTGCCGCCGACCACTGCGGCAATCATGACGGCCAAAGTGTTACGAACAAATACAATGCGACGGCTCATCTTCTTCTCCTTGATCGAACTGGATACCGATGGTCGGGACCGCCGACGCGCCTCTGCGCGCCTCGCTGGTCTCAACCGTTGGAGTGAAGATTAAGCAGTGAAAATTAAGACAAACTTAAGGTAGGAAAGAAGATGAAAAACCTCTGTGGATAACACAAGTCATCCGGCCGGGTTGGTACTCAGGGGGAAACTGACGCGCGCCTCCAGGCCCCGGCCGGTATTGCGCAATTGCACCGGCACCCGGTGCAGATCGGCGATCTGGCGCACGATGGCCAGGCCCAGGCCGCTGCCGAATCCCCCCCGGCCAGCCTGCGGCTCGTGGGCGCGCTGGCCGCGATAGAAACGGTCGAACACGCGCGGCAATTCGCTCTCGGCGATGCCCGGTCCGCTGTCCTGGATCACCACCGTGCAAGATCCGGCTGTGGATAAATCAAATCCCACATCGACCACGCCGCCTGCGGGCGTATAGCGCAGCGCATTGTCCACCAGGTTGTTGAAGAGGATGCGCAGGGCATCCGGATTGCCCTGTACCCACAACGGTCCTTCATTGCTGTGCTCCTCGCCCTGTGCCTCCGACAGGCCCAGGTCGATGCCACCATGCTCGGCCACCGACAGCAGGTCTCCCACCACACTCCCCAGGAGGGCGCGCAGGTCGACGGCGGTGAAGCTCAGCGCGTCGGGTTCCTGGCGCGCCAGTGTCAGCAGCTGATGCACCAGGTGTGTCGCGCGCTCCAGGCCATTCTTGAGATCGGCGAAGGCGGCGCGACGCTCGTCCTCCTCAACCGCGCGCTCGGCCAGCTGCGCCTGCAGGCGCAGCGCCGTCAGCGGAGTACGCAACTCATGGGCCGCATCGGCGACGAAGGCGCGCTGGGTTTCGGTGGAATGCTTCAAGCGTGCAAGCAAGTCGTTCATGGCATGGGTCAGCGGCTGGATCTCTTGCGGCATGCCCACATCGGCCAGCGGCTGCAGCGAATTCATGTCGCGCGCGGCCACCTCGGCGGCGGCCCGGCGCACCGGCGCCAGTCCCCGGCTGACCGCCACCCAGGCCAGTACGCCGATGAGCGGGAACAGCAGCAGCAAGGGTCCCACCGTCTTGACCGCCATCTGCGCCGCGATCTCGTCGCGCGCGCTTTGCGGCTGCGCCACCTGCACCACGGTATTGCCGATCTGGGCGCTGTAGACGCGCCACATGCCATTGGGTCCGCGCACATTGGCAAAGCCCAGCTCGGCCTGGCGCGGCATGGCGCCACGTGCGTGGGAGTGATAGATGACGGTACCGCGACTGTCCCAGATCTGCATCATGATCTCGTCTTCCAGCTCGGGGAACTGCTGCCCCGGCGAGATCGGCGAGAAAGCCTGGCGCGGCAGCGACGCCGCGATCTGGCGCATCTGGTAGTCGAAGATCTGGTTGGCCTCGCCGCGCGCCTGGAAGTACAGCGCCACCCCGGCCAGCAGGATGATGGAGAACAGCCCCAGGCCCAGCCACAGCAGCAGCTTGTTACGGACCGAATTCATGCCGGCACCAGGTAGCCCACGCCGCGCACGTTCTTGATGAAGTCGCTGCCGACCTTCTTGCGCAGGGCATGGATATGCACTTCGACGGCATTGCTTTCGATGCTGTCGTCCCAACCGTAGAGCTTTTCTTCCAGCTGGGCGCGCGAGAGCACCACACCGGGCCGGTCCATGAAGGCGTGCAGCAGCGCGAATTCGCGCGCCGACAGGTTGACCGGCTTGCCGCCCACGGTGACCTCGTGGGTGGCGGGATTCAACACCACCTCGCGCACCTGCACCAGGCTCTCGGCGCGGCCGGCCTGGCGGCGCGACAGGGCACGCATGCGCGCCGACAGTTCTTCCAGGTCAAAGGGCTTGATGAGATAGTCGTCCGCCCCCGCATCGAGCCCGGCCACGCGGTCGGCCACGGCATCGCGCGCCGTGGTGATCAGCACCGGAATGCTGTTGCCGCGCTCGCGCAGCGTGCGCAGGACCGCCAGCCCATCCTTGTGCGGCAGGCCAAGGTCCAGCAGCATCATGGCATAGTCTTCGGTGCGCAAGGCCACGTCGGCCGACTTGCCGTCCTGTACCCAGTCGATGGCGAAGCCGTCCTGGCGCAAACCCTTGCGCACCGCCTCGCCGACCATGGGATCATCTTCCACCAGCAATACGCGCATCTCGCTTGGTCCTTCTCAGAGTATCTTCGCCAGCAGGAAGACCACCACCGAAATCAGGATGGTCGAGGCGAACGGCAGGGAATAGATGCGGCCGAACAGGCGGAAGCGCAAGTCGCCCGGCAGGCGGCCGATGCCCAGTTTCTCCAGCCAGGGCAAGAGCGTGGAAAAGACGATCACGGCCAGGAAGATGACGACGATCCAGCGTATCACGCGATGCTCCTCATAGCCTGTGGGTACGGTCGTGGCGCAGCATGCGCTGCGGCCATTCGACATTCTTGCCGATGGCCAGCACCTTGAACAGCTCACCCATCTCGGCCGGCGAAATCAGCTTCTGCATGCCATTGGCCAACGGCAGGTAACGCACACTATCCTCGGGTGAGGTGCGCAGCAGCAGCTCGCCGATGCCGGCATTGAGCAGGAAGGCGCCCTGGCTGGTATAGGCCAGCACTTCGGCGCCCTCTTCCACGGCGGCCACCGCCATGGCGGTGAAATCGACGTGGGCGGTCAGGTCCTGCAAACCCGGCCAGTAGAACGGATCAGTGTGGGCGTGATGGCGGTAGTGGCACATCAGCGTACCCTGGTCGCGATCCTGCAAATAATATTCTGCCGCGGGGAATCCGTAGTCTGGAAGGATCACCGCCGCGCCCGACCCGGCGGCCACCATGCGCGCCAGCGTGCGCATGAAGGCGATGGCCACCGGCGCCACTTCGGTCAGGTAGCCTTGCGGCAAGGTATCGGCATCGGGAATCTGCCCGACCGGCAAGTCGGCCACGGCACGGTCCCCGAACTGCAGGCGGCCGCTGGCGTCGCAGATCACGCCACGCTCCAGCCAGCCCTCGGCGCCCTTCACGGCCAGCCGCACCGGCATGGCATCCAGCACCTCGTTGCCGACCACCACGCCCGAGAAGCGCTCCGGCAGGGTATCGAGCCACTCGACCAGATCACCGAAGGCAGCCAGCGTCTCCTGTTGCCTTGCGCGCAACTGGGCGGAGATTTCCACAATGAAATATCGAACCGGCAACTGGCCGCCTGCCTGCAATTCGGTGAGGATGTCGCGCGCGAGCTTGCCGGTGCCGGCGCCGAACTCCAGCAGGACGTTCTCCACCGCCGGGCTGGCGGCGATCACCTCGGCGGCCAGGTGGGCCAGCGTGGCGCCGAACAGGGGCGAAATTTCCGGGGCGGTTGTAAAATCCCCATCTTTGCCCAGTTTGGCCGAACCACCGCTGTAGTAGCCGACTTGCGGCGCATACAGCGCCAGTTCCATGTAACGTTCGAAAGTGATCCAGCCGCCGGCGGCAGCGATCTCGCCGGCAATCAGTTGCTGGAGGGTATGTGACGCCAGCTGTGCGTCGGCGCCTGGTTCGGGTAGTTGCAGTTGCATGGGCCGTATTGTATTGGAAACCAAGGACATGGCATCTCCCTCTTCTGCAGGCGTCGCGCTGGTCACCGGCGCGGCCCGCCGTATCGGTCGTCACATCGCCCTGGCCCTGGCACAGGCCGGCTGGGACGTGGCCGTCCACTATCACCGCTCCCGCGAGGAAGCCCAGACGCTGGTGCGCGAGATCGAGGCCCTGGGCCGACGCGCCCTGGCGGTCAGCGCCGAGCTGGGCGACGAGGCCCAGGTGCGTGGCCTGCTGGCCCAGGCGGCGCCGCTGGGGCGGGTTTCCTGCGTGGTCAACAATGCTTCGCTGTTCGATTTCGACGACGCTGCCAGCTTCGGCAACGAGCGCCTGCTGCGCCACATGAGCGCCAATGTCGGTGCGCCGGTGTTGCTGGCGCAGGCCCTCTTCGAGGCCACGCCGGAAGATGAACAGTCAGTTGTGGTCAACCTGCTGGACCAGAAACTGTACAATCCCAATCCCGACTTCCTGTCCTATACGCTGTCCAAGGCGGCACTGCACAGCGCCACCACGCTGCTGGCGCAGGCACTGGCACCGCGCGTACGGGTGGTGGGCGTGGCGCCGGGACTAACCATGGTGTCGGGCGAGCAGACCGAGGAACAGTTCGGAAAGGCGCACCAGGTGACCCCGCTGGGCCGTGGCAGCACGCCCGAAGACATCGCCGCCGCCGTCTGCTACGTGGCCACCGCCCGCGCCGTGACAGGCACTACCCTGCTGGTCGATGGCGGCCAGCATTTGCTTCCCCTTTCGCGCGACGTCATGTTCGTGGCGAAATAACCTTTACTGATCTGATCATGCTCTTCCAGTCCCATCCTTCCCTGCAAGATTGCCGCCGCCTGTTCCTGCGCAACTACGAGGTGTTCATCAACATCGGCGTGCACGAGTTCGAAAAGAAGGGGGAGCAGCGCATCCTCATCAACGTCGACATCTACGTGCCCCTGGCCGAGACCACGCCCACCGCCGACCACCTCGACGAAGTGGTGGACTACGACTTCATCCGCTCCACCATCGCCGCACGCATGGCACACGGCCATATCCACCTGCAGGAAACCCTGTGCGATGACGTGATGACGGCCATGCTGGCCCATCCCAAGGTGCGCGCGGTACGCGTGTCGACCGAGAAGCCGGATGTCTATCCGGATTGCGAATCGGTGGGGGTGGAGACGTTCCGTATCAAGCCCGCAGGCTGAATCGTCCCCGCATAAAAAAACAGGCGTCCCGATAAGGTGACGCCTGTTTTTTTTGCGGAAAAAGTACGACAGCACTTACATGCCCATGTACCGCCCCGCCCGGTGATTAAGGGCGATGATGAGATTGGCCGTCACCGCCCCCATGATGGAGGCCAGCAGGATCTTGGGCGTCACCACGAACAGCGAGCACAGCACGATCACCACGTCCACGCCCATCTGCAGCTTGCCCGCGCGCAGGCCGTAACGGTCCTGCAGGAACAGCGTCACCACATTGATGCCGCCCAGGCTGGCGCCATGGCGGAACAGCACCACGAAGCCCACGCCCATGAGCAGGCCACCCAGGATGGCGCTGTAGAAGACATCGAGCTTGCCGTAGCTGATGAAGTGCGGATGCATCAGCGAAAAGCCCGACACCAGCGCCACCGCGCAAAAGGTCTTGCCGGTGAAGCGCAGGCCCATGCGGCGGAAGGCAAAGTAGTAGAACGGGATGTTGATGGTGAAGAACACCACACCAAACGGCAGCCCCGTGAGGTAATGCGCCAGGAAGGCCAGGCCGGCGGTGCTGCCGGTGAGCAAGCCCACATGGGTATACATGTTCACGCCCAGCGAGACAAAGAGGGTGCCGGCCATCAGGGCCAGCACATCCTCATAGCCCTTGTGGCGCAGGTCGGCCGTGGCAAGCACGGCCTTGCTTGCCACTTCAGCCACGCAACACCTCGGCCATGGTCTCGGCCACCCGTGCGACGTTGCCATCGTTCAGGCCTGCCACGCAGATGCGGCCGGTGCCCACGGCGTAGACGCCGAACTCATCGCGCAGGCGATCCACCTGGGCCGAGGTCAGGCCGGTATAGCCGAACATGCCGTTCTGGCGCAGCAGGAAGGAGAAGTCCTGGTCGGGCACGGCGCTCTTCAATTGCGATGCCAGCTTCTCGCGCATGTCGCGCACGCGCACACGCATCTCCTCGACTTCGGCACGCCATTGCGTGGCCAGCTTGTCATCGCCCAGCACATGCGCCACCAGCAGCGCGCCGTTGCGGGCCGGGCTGGAATAGTTGCGACGCACGGTCAGCTTCAGCTGGCCCAGCACGTTGGCGGCCTGGCCGGCTTGCGGGCAGAACACCGACAGCGCACCGATGCGCTCGCTGTAGAGCGAGAAGATCTTGGAGAAGGAGTTGGAGAGGAAGAAGGGAATCTGCCGACGCACCGACTCGCGCACCGGCCAGATATCCGCATCCAGGCTCTCGGCGAAGCCCTGGTAGGCCAGGTCGAAGAAGGGCAGCAGGCCGCGCTTCTCGATCACGTCGACGATCTGCTCCCACTGCGCGCGGGTCGGATCGACACCGGTCGGGTTGTGGCAGCACGGGTGCAGCAGCACCACCGCGCCCTTGGGCAGCGAGTCGATCTTGGCCAGCATGCCTTCGAAGTCCAGGCCCTTGGTCTTGGCATCGTAGTAGGGATAACGCTCGGTCTTGAAGCCGGCGCCTTCGAAGATGCCGATGTGGTTGTCCCAGGTTGGGTCCGGCAGCCAGATGGTCGGTTGCGGGAAGAAACGGGCGATCAGGTCCGCGCCCACCTTCAGCGCGCCCGAGCCACCCAGGGTCTGGACGATGGCCAGGTGATCGTCGGAGGGCAGGTCGGCGCCGAAGAGCAGCTTCGCCACCGCCTTGCGATAGGCACCATGGCCTTCCATGGGCAGGTAGACGTAGGGCGCGCCAGCCTCGGCCACGGCGGCCGATGCGGTACGCACCGAGGGCAGCACCGGTACGGCGCCACGGCCATCGGTATAGATGCCGATGCTCAGGTTGACCTTGTTGGCGCGCTCATCGCGCTGGAACTGTTCCATCAGGCTCAGGATGGGGTCGCCTGCATACGGCGGGAGATGCGAAAACATGAGGACCTCGTCGATTGGAGTAAAGCGGTTGCCGGTGAATTCAGCGGCCAGACCGCCATGTTAGCGCGGCACGGGAAAAAATTCCCGCGCCACCTGCGCCTTACAGGTATTTTTTCAGCCGGAAGTGGTAGATCGCCACGCACACCAGGCTGATCGCCGCACAGGCCATCAGGTAGAAGCTGGGCGAGACCGGGTTGCCGGTCTTGCCCACCAGCCAGGTCACCATGAAGGGCGTGAAGCCGCCGAAGACGGTGGCGCCCAGGCTGTAGCTGATGCCCATGCCGCGCACCCGGGTGGCCGGCGGGAAGATCGAGGACAGCACCACGCCCAGCGAACCGAAGTAGACCGCCTTGAGGATGCCGGCCCAGATCATGATGGCCATCATCACCCACACGCTGGGCGAGCCGATGACCCAGACGAAGGAGTAGTAGATGGTGGCCAGCGTCAGGACGGTGGAGATCACCATGATGCGGGTGCGGCCATAACGGTCGGCCAGCATGCCCATGAAGGGCGCGCCCACCATCAGGATGGCACCGGTCACGGCGGCGGCGGCAAAGGCGGTCGATTGCGGCAGGTGCAATTGCTTGATGGCAAAGGTCGGCATGTACAGCAGCATCAGGTAGGTCGCGGCCGTGGAGACCGACAGGATGCCCATGGCCACCAGCACGCGGGTGACCTGCAGCCCCCAGGAGGCCTCATCCACACCGATGGCCTGTGCCTTCTTCGCCATCGGCACTTCATCGATATGCCGGCGGATATACAGGCCCACCGGCGCGATCAGCAAGCCGAAGGCGAACGGCAGGCGCCAGCCCCAGGAAGCGATCTGCTCGGGCGTGAGCCACAGGTTGAGCAGGAAGCCGGCCAGCGCGGCCATCAGGGCGGCAGCGCCCTGGCTGGAGAATTGCCAGCTGGCCATGAAGGCGCGGCGCTTGGAACCGGTCTCGGTCAGCAAGGCGGTGGCCGAGCCGAACTCGCCACCGGCCGACAGCGCCAGCAGGATGCGCGCCACCAGGATGCCGATGGGCGCGGCCACCCCGATGGAGGCATAGGTGGGGATCACGGTACAGATCAGGGTACCGACCACCGTCATCGAGAGCGACATCAGCAGCGCCGGCTTGCGCCCCACCTTGTCGCCATACCAGCCCAGCAGAATCGCGCCCAGCGGGCGGAACAGGTAGGACAGGCCGAAGGTGGCGAAGGTCACCAGCAGGGACACCGTGTCATCCCCGGTCGGGAAGAACAGTTTGGAAATGGTCACGGCGAAGAAGCCGTAGGCCACGAAGTCGAACCACTCCAGCGCATTGCCGATGGAGGAGGCGATGATCAGCCGGCGCATGCGGGCCGCCGACATGGGGGCCGGTTCGCTGTGCGATGCCGAAGAAACTTCCTGTGCTGCCGATGGGGACGCTGCGTTCATGTTCTTGTTCCTGTTGGAAGGTGTGGCATGCGCGCCAGGAATGCGATCCTGACAAGATTAACGCTGGCCCGGCACCCTTGCCGGACCAGGCCGTACTAGAGGGCCGCCCGCTGATCGGCCACCTGCCTGCCCTGGCGGCCGATGTCCCACAGCAACCCGGCCATCAGTTGCAAACCCTCGCGTGCCACCGGGCCGAGCAAATGTTCGTCCGGCGCATGCTGCGAGCACGATGGATAGGAATGCGGCACCCACAGGGTCGGCAGATTCAAGGCTTCCGAGAAGCAGTGATTGGGAATGGTGCCACCCAGGTTGGGCAGGATCGTCACCGGCTTGCCGGCGCTCTCCTGCATCGAGGCCGTGGCCAGACGGACCCAGGCATCGTCCGGGTCCAGGCGGGTGGCCGGGGCTTGCGCCTGGATCTCGATCTGGATGTCGGCAAACCCGTGTTCATCCAGATGCCGGCGCAGGCTGGACTGCACCTCGTCCTCTACCGTGCCCACCACGAAGCGCAACTGGAACACCGCCTGCGCGCGTGCCGGGATGGCCCCGACCGGGCGTTGCGCGTTGCCGGCCTCGAAGGCAATCAGCTCCAGCGTATTCCAGGCAAACAGGCGCTCGCCGGCGCTCAGGCCCGGCTCGCCCCAGTTGGCGTCGAGTACCGGATCTCCCGGGTCGCTGCCCACGGCGAAGTCGCGCACCAGCGCGCGCACCCGTTCGCTGACCTGGCGCGGACGCAAGCCCGGCACGCGGATCACGCCACGCGCATCCACCAGCGAGGCCGCCGCATTGGCCAGCACCGTGGCGGGATTACGCAATACGCCGCCCCAGTTGCCGGCGTGATGGGCGCCATTGCCGGTGTCCAGCACCAGCTTGAATTGCAGCGCGCCGCGCGAACCGAGGAACAGCGTCGGGCTGGATGCCGCCAGGCGCGGGCCGTCCGAGGCCAGGAACAGGTCGGCCGCCAAGTAGTCGGCGTGTTCGCGGCAGGCCTCGTAGAGACCGGGGGAGCCGACTTCCTCGCCCATCTCGAAAATGATTTTCACATTGCAGCCCAGCTTGCCATCGGCGGCCTGGATGGCCGCCGCCAGGGCGCCCAGGTTGATGCTGTGCTGGCCCTTGTTGTCGGCTGCGCCACGTCCGTACCAGCGCTCGCCGTCCTGCTCCAGCACCCACGGCGAGCGCTGTTGCTGCCAGCGGCCTTCCTGGCCGTTGACCACGTCGCCATGGCCATACATGAGCACGGTCACGGCCTGCTCGGACTCGATCCGACGCGCCAGCAACAGGGGCGGCGCACCGGCGATGGGATTGTCCACCTGGCGCGTCTCGAAGCCCAGCGCCGCCAGGGCCGGGGCGATTTCATCCTGCAGGTAGCGCGCCAGCTCGGGGGCGCGGTCGGCATTCTGGCTTTCGGTCGGCATGGCGATTCGCCGCTGCAGGTCCTGCAGGAAACGGCCAGAATCGAAGTAGTCGGCGGCCAGGCCGAGGGCGGTGCTGCGGGTCATGGAAGAGGCTCCTTGGATCTCGATTGGAATCCATTCTAGGAGCCGGCGACATTTCCAACAATGTCAATTTTTAAAACGATTTATTCTATTTTTGGCAAACCATTTTATTGTGTTCACCAGCCACTCCCAGCCCAATAATCGTGCATGTTCAACTATTGATCCGCGTATTTTCGTGCGTTTGTGCTGCTTCGCACCATGATGGCCTTGACCTGTTTTGCAATGAGGAACGATTATGATTGCCTAAAACAGAAATCAATATTCGCCCTCTTCCCGGACCAGGCCATGCAAAGTACCTCGCTGCGCTATTTCTACCAGGTCGGCCGCACCGGCTCGCTGACCGCTGCGGCCGAACGGCTGCATGTGGCGGTCTCGGCGGTGAGCCGGCAGATCGCCAAGATGGAAGAAGAAACCGGCGTGCCGCTGTTCGAACGGCGCTCGCGCGGCATGGTCTTGACGCCGGCCGGCGAGGTGCTCATGGCCTTCGCCCGGCGCAACCTGCTGGAAGTCGAACAGGTGCTGGCCGAGGTCAAGGGCTTGAATGCGGTCGGCCAGAGCGTGGTCACGCTGGCCTGCTCGGAAGGCTTTGCCTGGGACTTGCTGCCCAATGTGATGGCGCAGTTCCGCGAGCAATATCCAGGCATGCAGTTCAAGCTCAATGTGGTGGGCGCGGCCAAGGCGTCGCAGATGGTCATCGATGGCGAGGCCGATATCTCGGTCACCTACAGCCTGGGCCCGGTGGAAGGTCTGGCCATTGCCTATCGCGAATCGGGGCCGATCTTTGCCCTCATGAAACAGGACCACCCGCTGGCCACGCGCAAGCTGCTGGCCTTGAACGACCTCTCGCCCTACCCGCTGGCGCTGCCCGAGGAAGGCTCCACGGTGCGACAGCTCTTCGACATCGCCTGCGGCATGCGCGGCCTGCTGTTCGCACCGGTGTTTACCAGCCATTCGCTGGGCGCGGTATACCGCTTTACCGCGCGCTCGCCCGATACGGTGGCACTGGGCGGCTTCCTGACGGTGCAGGAACGCGCCGACGAAGATGGCATGGCGCTGGTCGCCATGGCCGAGAGTGAGCTGCACCAGCGTACCCTGCAAGTACAGACCATGGCCGGGCGCAAGCTGCCGCCGGCGGTGGCGGCCTTCGTCGATTTCCTGATCGCGGCGATCCGCCAGGTACGGACCCGGCACGAGCTCGGGGGCGGGCTATGAGGCGGGCTATGAGGCGATTGCGCGACGTCTGCTGCCGGCAACAGCCGCGAAAGTGACAGGAAAATGGCACGGAAATGGCACAAAACGGCGCTGCATGAGAAAATGCCGGTCCTCCGTCCGCACGTCGCCCGATGACCAATCCATTGATTGGTGGAAACATTGCACGTCCGGCAGCAACAGCATCGCGATGTCCTAACGTCGCACCCTACCGATTGAAGGAATTGCTCCATGAACGACATTGCGGCCGCAGTGCAGCTGTCCGACCTCGCTGGCCTTGATGCGCAGGACCAGCAAGACCCGTCCGGCCAGCCCGGCCACAACGAAGTGACCGTGCGCGGCTCGCGTCGCTTCGAACTGCTGGAAAAGAGCATCCGCCGCCTGACCGGCCGCGCCATCGCCGACTTCGACATGATCAAGGACGGCGACGTCATCATGGCCTGCATGTCCGGCGGCGCCGACAGCTACACCATGCTCGACACCCTGCGCTACCTGCAGACGGTGGCCCCGGTGAAGTTCGAGATCATCGCCGTCAACCTGGACCAGAAGCAACCGGGCTTCCCCGAGCACGTGCTGCCGCAGTACTTCGAGCGCATCGGCATCCCCTACCGCATCGTCGAGGAAGATACCTACAGCATCGTCAAGGAAAAGATCGCCCCCGGCAAGACCACCTGCTCGCTGTGCTCGCGCCTGCGTCGCGGCATCCTGTACCGGGTGGCCAAGGAAATGGGCGTGACCAAGATCGCCCTGGGCCACCACCGCGACGATATCCTGCATACCTTCATGCTCAACATGTTCTACGGTGGCAAGATCAAGACCATGCCGCCCAAGCTGATCGCCGACGATGGCGAGAACGTGGTGATCCGTCCGCTGGCCTATGTGCGCGAAGCCGATATCAAGAAGTACGCGGCGGCCATGGAATTCCCCATCATTCCCTGCAACCTGTGCGGCTCTCAACCCAACCTGCAGCGCCAGGCCATGCGCGAGATGTTGAATGAGTGGGAAAAGCACCATCCCCTGTGGATCAAGAGCATGTTCACGGCCATGGCCAACATCACGCCTTCTCACATGCTGGACCGCTCGCTGTTCGACTTCGCCCAGTTCAAGCCGGGCCAGGGCAAGGAAGCCAGCGGTGACACCCTGTTTGACCGCGACGACAAGCTCGACCAGTCGCAATCGGTGATCAACCTGCTCTGACCTGCGCAGACCGGGGAAGCGCAGTCTTAGACTGACGAGACACCCCGTTTCATCCCGCCGCTCCGAAAGCCGCTCTCAGGGCGGCTTTCGCCTTCCTGGCAAGCCTGATCGTCTCGCCTCAAAAGTAAATATTTGTTGTCATACGGCTATAGTCCCGGATTGGGCGACAAATACCCTCCTCTTCGTCGCTTGAAGGCAAAAACACGCGTGTTTTAATCTCTCCATCGCAGTCCGATGCCGCGAGGCATCACTGCCCGGGGAAAAACAATTATCACCATGCAGTCGTGGTTTCGCAGGGAAACGTGATCCCGACACGGAAAATACAGGGAGGCTGACGGCGTCACCGACGCCCGCCATCCGCGTGGAACATCGACTTCACGCCTCTGCACCCGAACGACTCTCAGCAATACGTGTAAGAGGCTGCCTGATGGCTAACTTTTGGCGCGACAAGCGCGTTTTCATCACCGGTCATACCGGCTTCAAGGGGAGCTGGCTGACGCTGTGGCTGCACATGATGGGCGCCAAGGTCAGCGGCTATTCCCTGCCCGCACCGACCAATCCCAGCCTGTTCCACCTGGCGCGCCTGCACAATTGCGTGCAGACCACCACGGGTGACGTGCGCGATCCCAAACACCTGGCCGAAACCGTGGCCGCCGTCCAGCCCGATGTGGTGTTCCACCTGGCAGCGCAGCCGCTGGTGCGGGATTCCTACCAGACGCCGGTCGACACCTATGCCACCAACGTGATGGGCACCGTGCACCTGCTCGAAGCGGTACGCAACACGCCCAGCGTGCGTTCGGTAGTGGTCGTCACCAGCGACAAGTGTTATGAGAATCGTGAATGGCTGTGGGGCTACCGCGAGGACGACCCCATGGGCGGCCACGACCCCTACAGCAGCAGCAAGGGTGCCGCCGAACTGGTGACCTCGGCTTATCGCCGCTCCTTCTTTGCCAGCAATCCCGACAACCAGACCGGCATCGCCAGCGTGCGCGCCGGCAACGTGATCGGTGGTGGTGATTTCGCACCGGATCGCCTGATCCCCGATTTCATCCGGGCCTGGGAACGCGACGAACCGGTCAGCATCCGCAACCCCCATGCCGTACGTCCCTGGCAGTTCGTGCTGGAGCCGCTGTCGGGCTACCTGCAGATCGGTCGCCTGCTCTTTGAACAGGGTGGCAAGTATGCCGAGGGATGGAATTTCGGGCCGGCCGATACCGACCTGCAGACCGTGAGCCAGCTGTGCGCCACCTTCAACCACTCGCTGCAGAAGAACGATGTGACGCCGCTGGAGGTGCAGCTGCAACCGCAGGCCAATGCGCCGCATGAGGCGGCCTTATTGCGGCTGGATATTTCCAAGGTGCGCCAGCGCCTGGACTGGATCCCCAAGATGGAACTCTATACGGCCCTGGAACTGACGGCACAATGGTATGCCGGCTACTTCAACAACGAAGACCTGCGCACCCTCTCCGAGAACCAGATCGCCTTCTACCAGAACCTGAGCTGACCCGGGCAGGCCCCGCTTCAGCATCTGCATTCCCCATGCCGGCGACGATGCCGGCATGGCGCGCCTGCCTCAGTAACCCAGCTTGCGGATCTCGGCCATCGTCTGCGTACGCAGGATGAGGCGCTCGAACTGCTCCGACCATTCGCTGGTGAGATTCTTGAGCAACAGACTCTTGCCGGCGCGCGTGATGCGGCGACGCACCTCGTCGTTGTAGAGCGCCATGCGCAGGTTCGAGGCCAGCAGCTCGATGTTGCCCACCGGATGCATCATGGCGTTGACGCCACTCTTCAAGCCGATATGGCGATAGGTATCCAGGTCGGACAGGCAGACCGGCACGTTCAGCTCGAAGGCTTCCCAGATCGTCAGCGGCTGCGACTCGCTGGAACTGGCCAGCACATAGGCATCGGCCGAGGCCAGGTAGCGCAGCGTCTCTTCATTAGGCAACTCGCCCAGGAAGCGATAACGCTCCGGCAGGGCCTCGGAGAGCTTGCGCGGACCGTCACCCAGCTGCAGGTACTTGCCGATGAACACGCATTCGATATCGTTGCGCTCGGCCGTGTCCATGGTGTTGACCGCCATGATGGTGTCTTCCATGCGCTTGCGCGGCTCGATGGTGCCGATGCAGACGATGCGTTTCTTGTCCTTGGGCTTGGGTGCCAGGTCCTGCTGGCGATAGATGGCGTCGTTCCAGAACGGCAGCACATGCACCATCGCCGGACTGTCGAACAGGAAGCTGCCATAGACGATGCGCTGGAACTCGGTCTGGAACACGATGTGGGTGGCGCTCTTGAACCCCTGCGCCATCTGCGGATAACGCAGCAGCAGGTCACGGCCGATCTCGGCCTCGTGGATCCACCAGATCACCGGACACTTCGGCGCCAGCTCCCCCACCAGCGAACCGGACAGGATGCAGTTGGAGACGATCACATCCGGATTGCCGGCCAGGTCCTTGACGATGGGGATGCCCAGCGCCTCGAACTGCTTGCGGATCTCGCCCTGGCCATCGATGCGTGGCAACACCGACACCTCGTGGTTCTGCACCAGGCGCTCGGCCAGCCGCAACATCGCCGTGCTGGCGCCGGTGGTATAGAACTCGTCGTTCAACAGAAGAATCTTCATGCAGTTTCCAGGAGGGTCAGGCCGGGGCCGGACCAGTTGTCATGAGGGAGGCTCGCCGGCCATCCGCTGCACATGGCCAGGATTTCCTGGCGGCAATGCGGATGACGAAAAGCCGCAGAGTGCCATGGTAATTGCCATGCCGTCCCACAAAGCGCGGAGCACATGCGCAAATTCCCTTCAGCTTTGTTTTTCGGCAAATCGCTGCCCGGCCGGGTGGGAGCTGCATGCTAGACTTTGCATTTTAAGCAAGTCCATTTTCATACGTTCATCCGCCAGTCCAACTTTCACGCCAAGTCATGAACATCGTCATCCTCGCCGCCGGCATGGGCAAACGCATGCAATCCTCCCTCCCCAAGGTCTTGCACCCGCTGGCCGGGAAATCGCTCCTGGGTCATGTGATCGACACCGCCCGTTCGCTCTCGCCCAGCCAGTTGTGCGTGATCTATGGCCATGGCGGCGATGCCGTCCCCAATGCCTTTGCCGACCAGGGCCTGGCCTTCGCCAAGCAGGAACCGCAGCTGGGCACCGGTCACGCCGTGATGCAGGCGCTGCCGCACCTGCAGGATGGCGCCTCCACCCTGGTGCTCTACGGTGACGTTCCCCTGACCACCACTGCCTCGCTGCAACGCCTGCTGGATGCGGCCGGCCAGGACAAGCTGGGCGTGCTGACCGTGACCCTGGAGGACCCGAACGGCTATGGCCGCATCGTGCGCGAAGACGGCAAGATCGTCGCCATCGTCGAGCAGAAGGATGCCAGCGCAGCCCAGCGCACCATCAAGGAAATCAACACCGGCATCATCGCCGCGCCCACCGCGCTGTTACGCAAGTGGCTGGCCAATCTCTCCAACGACAATGCCCAGGGCGAGTACTACCTGACCGACGTGATCGCCGCCGCCGTGGCCGATGGCGTGGAAGTGGTCTCGGCCCAGCCCGATGATGTGGCCGAAACCCTGGGCGTGAACAGCAAGGTGCAGTTGGCCGAACTGGAGCGCGTACACCAGGGCAACATCGCCCGCAAGCTGCTCGAAGCCGGCGTGACCCTGGCCGACCCGGCGCGCATCGACGTGCGCGGCACGCTGGAATGCGGCCGTGACGTCAGCATCGACGTCAACTGCGTCTTCGAAGGCTGCGTCACCATCGGCGAAGGTGCCAGCATCGGCCCCAACTGCGTGATCCGCGATGCCAGCATCGCCGCCGGCGCCAATATCAAGGCCTACACCCACATCGAGGAAGCCGTGGTCGGCGCGGGCGCCCAGGTCGGGCCCTATGCGCGGTTGCGTCCGGGTACCGAGCTGGCCGAGGAAGTCCATATCGGTAATTTCGTCGAGGTCAAGAACAGCGTCATCGGCGTGGGCAGCAAGGCCAACCACCTGGCCTATGTGGGCGATGCGGACGTGGGCAGCAAGGTCAACATCGGCGCCGGCACCATCACCTGCAACTACGATGGCGCCAACAAATTCCGCACCGTCATCGAGGACGAGGCCTTCATCGGCAGCGACAGCCAGCTGGTCGCACCGGTACGCGTGGGCAAGGGCGCCACGCTGGGCGCCGGCACCACGCTGACCAAGGATGCCCCGGCAGGCCAGTTGACCCTCTCGCGCTCCCGGCAGCTGACGCTGGCGGACTGGCAGCGCCCGGTCAAGATCAAGAAGTAAGTCTGTCCCCGCCAGCCCCTCACCGTGATGACAGCACGGTGAAGGGCGCAGGCCCGCCCGGTTCAGTAACCGAGCTTGCGGATTTCTCCGCCGGTATGGGCGCGGGCGATGATGCCCTCGAATTCGTCGGCCCAATCCCTGCTCAGGGTACGCAGCAGCAGGCTCTTGGCTGCGCGCGTGAGGCTGCGGCGCAGGTCTTCGCTGCTCAGCAGGGTCTGCAGGTTGGCACTGAGCAAGGCCGTCTCGCCCACCGGATGCATCATCACGTTCTTGCCGTGTTGCAGGCCGATATGGCCGTAGGTCGTCAGGTCCGACAGGCAGACCGGCACCTCCAGCTCGAACGCTTCCCAGATGGTCAGCGGCTGCGACTCGCTGTAGCTGGCCAGCACGTAGGCATCGGCCGAGGCCAGGTAACGCAGCACCTCCTCGTTGGGCAGCTCCCCCAGGAACTGGTATCGCGCCGGCGCGGCATCGGCCAGCCTGCGCGCCTCATCACCCAGCTGCAGATACTTGCCGATGAAGACGCACTCGACCTGCTCACGCAGTGCAGGCGCCATGGCCTCCACGGCGAGAATGGTGTCCTCCATGCGCTTGCGCGGTTCGATAGTGCCGATGCAGACGATGCGCTTGTTCGCCTTGGGCTTGGGTCGCAGGTCGTCCTGCCGATAGATCGCGTCGTTCCAGAAAGGCAGCACGTGTTGCGTGGCCGGACTGTCGTAGAGGAAGCTCTGATAGACCCGTTGCTGGTAAGCGGTCTGGAAGACGATGTGCGCCGCCTGCCGGAATCCCGGTGCCAGCTCGGGGAAGCGCAGGATCAGGTCGCGCCCGACCTCGGCCTCGTGGATCCACCACACCACCGGCACCTTCGCCCCGGCCTCGGCCACATGGATGCCCGCCATCAGGGTATTGGCCACCACCACATCCACGCTGGCGACATTCTGGACAATCGGGATGCCCAGCGCCTCGAAGCGGTTCCGGATCTCGCCCTGCCCGTCACGTCGCGGCATGAGCAGCACCTCATGCCGCTGGACCAGGCGCTCGGCCAGGCGCAGCATGGCGATGCTGGCACCGGTGGTATAGAACTCGTCGTTCAACAATAGTATTTTCATGGGCTCGCGCCATGCGCGGCACCGCTTCCCGGTCGGGCCGATCGTCCTCGCCCGTTGCCTGTCACCTTGCGTCCGGGAAGAATCAGATGCCGCCGCGTGTCATTGATGGATGAGCACAGCATAGCCAATGTAAATCATCGTAAAGACGCGAGCAGCACGAGAATTGTGCTCGACTTCCCTACTTTGCAGCCGACGCTTCTCTCCTCACTCCCCCTGGAGAAGCATCACGCATTCAGTCCTCCAGCGAGCTGACCGGTACCGCCGTCTCGAACTTGCTGCGATGGATGGAAAAATAGGCGCGCACATTGCGCACATTGCGCTGCGAAGCAAACAGCCGGTGTGCCAGCGCATGATAGGCCGGCATGTCGCGCACCAGCACCATCAGCACGAAGTCCGGCCCCGGCGAAACGCGATAACACTGCTGCACCGCCGGCTCATTGGCGACGATGGCCTCGAAGGCCTGCTGCTCCTCCTCGCCCTGCCGATCGAGCGTGATCTCGACGATGGCCGTGAGGGTGGAGGCGAGCTGATCGGGATCGAGCAAGGCCACCTGACGTGCGATCACCCCGCCCTCCACCAGACGCTTGACCCGGCGCAGGCAAGTCGGCGGCGACGCATGTACCTGCGCCGCAAGCTCCTGGTTGGTCTGGCTGGCATCGGCCTGCAGGGTCTTGAGGATGCGGCGGTCGAGGTCGTCCAGTTCCAGTTTCATGATGGCAGGCAATATTAAGTGATGTTTTGCGAGATTGTATTGACGTATAAATTCATATCAATGAATTTAGTGAATTAATATTTCACCACTATATTTAGAGGCAATAATAGTTCATTAAACTCATTTTTTAGAAATCATATTTCATAAGCACTCGCCTAATATGAGCGCACATCAACTCAAACGAGGTATTCCATGTGCGGCATCGTCGGCGCGGTAGCGCAACAGAACGTCACTCCCATCCTGCTCGAAGGCCTGAAGCGACTTGAATATCGCGGCTACGACTCCTGCGGCGTGGCCCTGCACGTGGATGGCAAGTTGCAGCGTTCGCGCAGCACCTCGCGCGTAGCCGACCTGCAGCAGCAGGTGGCACAGAGCGGCCTGTCCGGCTTCACCGGCATCGCCCACACCCGCTGGGCCACGCACGGCGCGCCGGCGACCCACAACGCCCACCCGCACTTCTCGCGCGATCGCATCGCCCTGGTCCACAACGGCATCATCGAGAACCACGACGAACTGCGTGCCGAGCTGCAGGCAGCCGGCTACGTCTTCGAGAGCCAGACCGACACCGAAGTCATCGCCCACCTGGTCGACCACATGTATGACGGCGACCTCTTCAACACTGTGCAGCAAGCCGTGCGTCGCCTCACCGGCGCCTATGCCATCGCCGTCTTCTGCGCCGACGAACCGCACCGCGTGATCGCCGCGCGCCAGGGTTCGCCGCTGATCGTGGGCGTGGGCGAAGGCCAGAACTTCGTGGCCTCGGACGCCATGGCACTGGCCGGCACCACCGACCAGATCATCTACCTGGAAGAAGGCGACGTGGTCGACCTGCAATTGCAGAAGGTATGGATCGTGGACGCGCAAGGCAAACCGGCCGATCGCGAAGTGCGCACCGTGCAGGCCTACACCAGCGCGGTCGAACTGGGCCCGTACCAGCACTACATGCAGAAGGAGATCTTCGAGCAGCCGCGCGCCATTGCCGACACGCTGGACGGCGTGGTCGGGATCATGCCCGAGCTGTTCGGCGACAAGGCCTACAAGGTCTTCAAGGACATCGACTCGATCCTGATCCTGGCCTGCGGCACCAGTTACTACGCAGGCCTGACGGCCAAGTACTGGATCGAATCGATCGCCAAGATCCCGGTCAACGTCGAGATCGCCAGCGAATACCGTTATCGCGACAGCGTGCCCAACCCCAAGTCGCTGGTGGTGACGATCTCGCAAAGCGGCGAGACCGCCGACACCCTGGCCGCCCTGAAGCACGCGCGCAGCCTGGGCATGCAACACACCCTGACGATCTGCAACGTCGCCACCAGCGCCATGGTGCGCGAGTGCGAGCTGGCCTACATCACGCGCGCCGGCGTGGAAGTGGGTGTGGCCTCGACCAAGGCCTTCACGACGCAGCTGGCCGCCCTGTTCCTGCTGACGCTGGCACTGGCGCAAACCCGTGGCCTGTTGAGTGAAGCGCAGGAAGAAGCCCACCTCAAGGCGATGCGCCACCTGCCGGCCGCGCTGCAAAGCGTACTGGCGCTGGAGCCCAGCATCGTCGCCTGGGCCGAATCCTTTGCCCGTCGCGAGAATGCGCTGTTCCTGGGGCGCGGCCTGCACTACCCGATCGCGCTGGAGGGAGCGCTCAAGCTCAAGGAAATCACCTACATCCACGCCGAAGCCTACGCCGCCGGCGAACTGAAGCACGGCCCGCTGGCGCTGGTGACCGAGCAGATGCCGGTGGTCACGATCGCCCCCAATGACGCGCTGGTGGAAAAGCTGAAATCGAACATGCAGGAAGTGCGCGCGCGCGGCGGCCAGTTGTATGTCTTTGCCGATGCCGACTCGCAGATCGTCTCCAGCGAAGGCCTGCACGTGATCCGCATGCCGGAACACTATGGCGTGCTCTCGCCTATCCTGCACGTGGTGCCGCTGCAGCTGCTGTCGTATCACACGGCGCTGGCGCGGGGGACGGATGTGGACAAGCCGCGTAACCTTGCTAAATCTGTGACGGTGGAGTGAGGGGGATGGCTCTGGCTGACTACAATGGGGCTTGTGAATAAAGTCTAGAACACGGAAATAAAGTCTAGAACAAGGGAATAGAGTCTAAAACAACAAGAGCCACCTAAAAATCAGATAACTATGAAAAAGCAAAAAGCCCGCGTACGCGGGCTTTTTCATAAGGATGATGTGTACGCGGAGATATTCGCTGTTACAAACTCACTCAGATAGCAGAGTGCATACCTTGTAGGATAAACCAGCTCAATAACGACGCATCAACTTAATTCAATGACATCTTTTCATATGGCAATGTCTCAGATACAAACCGATAACCATTGATTGAGAAAAAATGTCTGCTGCTGCCAGCCCTCCACAATATCCACAGGGTAGCGAAGCCCAAGAAATTGGAAATCTCGCTGTTGATTTGCATTGAAAACTGCCCCCCTCCGGGTCAATTCTGCGAGCAAATCAACACTCAATGAGAGCATTCTGTGGCTTTGATGTAAATGGATAATAGAAAGCAATAATTCTGCTTTAACAACACTCCATCATCGTTAATACCTGGCTAAAAATTGGACATCCGAGCGATTTCGCTTTACTTTCAAACACTGATATTTAAAATATCAATGATTATCTAGTCACATCTCTCTTTAGGCGATAAACTCCGGGAAAAATTGGATCAAACTCGTTCGGGGGAACGAGGTCCAAGGAGAAGAAAATGGCAAACGGCGATCAAATCAAGGCGATGTTGCGCGCCTATAAAGATGCGGACGAGGATCAATTCATGACCCTCGCGCTGCAGATTGCTGCTCGCGAAGCCAAAGCAGGCCACAGTAAGCTGGCAGGCGAAATTCGTGACCTAGTCGATCAGGTCAAAGCCCGTAGTCCGGAAGTCATCGTCGCTGCATCGCGCAAGCCGACACCAATTCGCCAACCCAAGGGCGAGCTGGCAGATCTGGTGCATGTGACTTATCCCGAGACACAGCTCGATGACCTCATCCTGGAGCCTGACACCCGTGGCCGTTTGGATCGACTTCTTCGTGAACAACGACAGTCCGCACTCTTGGCCGAGCATGGCCTAGAGCCCCGTCGCAAGGTACTTCTGATCGGCCCCCCAGGTACAGGCAAAACCATGACGGCGGCCGCCTTGGCCTGCGCGCTGTCTCTTCCACTCTTCACACTTCGTTTGGATAGCCTCTTCACGCGGTATATGGGTGAGGCAACGGCGAAGTTACGCCTGATCTTCGACAGCATTCAGCAAGTCAAGGGCGTCTATCTCTTCGACGAGTTCGACGCGATCGGCCAGCAGCGTGCGACGAACAACGACATTGGCGAACTGCGCCGTATCCTGAATGCCTTCCTCCAAATGGTCGAACAGGACAACTCTCAAAGCATCATCGTCGCCGCGACAAACCACCCCAAGATTTTGGACGAAGCCTTATTCCGGCGCTTCGACGACATTCTTCAGTTCGCACTTCCCACAGCTGATGAGTTCATCGAACTGATGCAGCGACGCACTCCCCAAAAATTCCGCTCCATTGCTTGGGACTCTATTGCCTCACTGTCGGCGGGCCTCAGCTACGCTGATGGAAAGCGCGCGTACGACGACGCTCTGAAAGAAGTCATTAGCAGCGGCGGCCGCGCCGTCACGATCGACGCACTGACAAAAGCCATCGAACAACGAATCAAAGACAAGAAGACCTTTACTAACAACTAATAATTAGTAGCGGGGGTATATGGCTGGGGAAGTAGAACGTCTGCCACATCTGTGGCTGGGAAATCGCTCGACCATCGAGCAAGGTTATGTGCGTCGTGGGGGCGGGTCAGCAGAAGGGATGCGACTTCAGCCGGTGGATCGGCGAGTGCATGGGACAAGACTGAAGCGCTCACTTGAAGACATCATTCCCATCTTGGCAGAGCGCCGTCGCGAGATAGCAGCGCAGCAAATACCGACGTCACCCGGCATTATTTTGGAGTTCGAGAGTTTTCCTGGCCTCGAATTGGCACTACCGCGGCTCGACTCCGTACGCGGCGATATTCAGCTGCTGAACGTCCGCGAAGCGGATAACAAGATGTACGCGACTTGCTTTATTCCAGACGGAAAGGTCAGCACGCTTGTCTCCAAGATAGACGACTATATCAACCTCGAAACAGCGAGAACACGAGAGCCTCGAAACAAGGAGCTGGCTCAAAGTATCCAATCTATCATCGTCGCCACTTTCGCCGCGTTATGGACCGATACAGTCACGATTCCCGAGGACGATGATTTGCTCTGGTGGGAAATCTGGCTACGTTCAGACAACTTGTCTCATGCAGCAGCCTATGGCCGCTTTGCAGATACTGCGGGCCGTTTCGGCATACATCTTGCCACGCAAAGGCTCGATTTCCCCGAGCGCATTGTAGTCAACGTGAGATCAACGAAAGCCCAACTGGCATCTTCATTCTTTGTCTTGAATCTGATTGCGGAGATAAGGCTCGCAGATCAGCCCCTGATGGTACCGGAACATATGACGATTCTGGAGCAGGACGCCATTGTCGAAGCGCTGGAAGACCGCGTTCGCGGTGACGCAGACGTAGCAGTATCTATGATGGATACCGGCATCCAGCGACTCCATCCGCTCTTAGAACCAGCGTTAGCGGCTGAAGACATGCATGCCGTGAATCAAGACTGGGGCACGGCCGATCATCAAGGGCATGGCACAAAGATGGCAGGGCTTGCGCTGTACGGCTGCCTCCACACCGCAGCTAGCCAGGATGCTCCAGATGCGATTGAGCATAGGCTTGAGTCGGTCAAAATAATATCTCCGATGCCGGCAGACCCTGAACAGGATCAAAATGTGCTGGGCAAAATAGTCGCCCAGGCGGTTGCCCGCTGCGAAATCGCTGCGCCACACCGCCGGCGAGTGATTTGCAAAGCCGTTACGACCAGTTCGCACGAATCCGGCGAACCTTCCGCATATTCGTCGGCAATTGACCAATTGTCGTTCGGGCACTCTGTCGTTGATGGTCGGGCACCAGGCACCCGGCGCCTATTTACTATTAGCGCCGGCAATGTGCAGCCAGATGAGCTCTGGATCAACTATCCGTACTCCAATCAGGAATACAAAGTCGAGCAACCAGCACAGGCTTGGAATGCCCTCACGATTGGCGCCTTCACCAATAAGGTGTCGCTACCAGCCAATCCTGACTATGCAGGCTGGCACGCCATGGCAGCGCAAGGAGATTTGAGCCCATTCAGCTCGACGTCAGTTGGTTGGAGCCGTGAGTGGCCCATCAAGCCGGAAGTACTCTTCGAGGGCGGAAATCTTGCTGTCGATCCTACTGGCAACGAGACGGAGCAGCCGAACACACTGCAGGTGCTGACCACCAGCCGGGCAGGCGCAAGCCGACCAACGGTCACCTTCAATATGACGAGTGCGGCAACCGCTTTGGCCTCCCGCTTGGCTGCGCAAATAATGACAGCCTATCCGGACGCCTGGCCAGAAACCGTGCGCGGCCTGATCGTCCATCACGCCGATTGGACACAGGCACAAGAGAATCGATATCTTAACGATCAGTCGCAGACAGCCAAACTGCGGATGTTACGCACATGCGGTTATGGTGTTGTGTCCCCCGAAAAGGCCCTTCACAGTGTGCGAGATGGTGTGACGATCATGGTTCAGTCGACCGTCCAGCCGTTCAAGGTCGAAGATTCGCGCGGGAAGATGAACAAGCTACGTCTATTTGAGCTTCCTTGGCCCAAGGACACGTTACTAGCTCTCGGCGCCCAACAGGTACGCCTGAAAGTGACACTGTCCTATTTCGTGGAACCCAGTCCAGGCAAACGTGGATGGGAAAATAAATATCGCTATGCCTCCCACGGGTTCCGATTCGCCCTGCGCCGACTGAACGAAAGCGCGGAGGAGTTCAATGGCCGCATCAACCATGCCCTACTGGAAGCAGATGACGACGTTCCAGGCGCTCACCTAGATCTGGGTTGGAAGTTGGGGTTCAAACTACAGAGCTTTGGCTCCGTTCATTCGGACACCTGGACGGGCACTGCCGCTGATTTGGCAACACGCAACCTATTGGCCGTTTACCCGGTGATCGGTTGGTGGCGTGAACGATTGAAGCAGGGGCGGGCGGCGACCAATGCTCGCTTCGCTCTTATCTTGTCGCTGGAGGCACCTGGCGCAGAGATAGACCTATATGAGCTCCTGTCCAATCAGATCCAAGTTGGCCCGATTGAGCTCGACGCCTTGAGAGTAGGAGATCTGGAACTTGGCAACGAGGAATAAAAGCGCGATTGAAGCGCTGACAAATTGGGTGGAGCTCTATACCGCTTCGCCCAACACGTGTCGCGCTTATCAGCGTGAGTTAGACCGACTTCAGGCCTGGTTGCTGGCGCAAAAGCTGTCTTTCGAGTTGGTCAGCCAAGCACACCTGGAATCCTACCTATTGGCATTTGCGCAGGGTGAAACTTTGGCCACGCGGCCGGGGAAGAAGAGCGTACGCACTCTATCTTTTACCAGGGACGTTGTCCTTCGGATGTTATCTGAGCTTGAGAGGAAAGGCCTGCGCAAGAGCGCGCAGATCGGCGAGTTGAAGCTCCCCGAGACAAGTTTGCGTACGGCCCATGTGGATGCACCATCTCAGCATGAGCTCGACGAATGGGAGTCGATGCGTCAGCAATGGCATACGCGTGCCCAACCCCAAAGTGGTTCGCGTGACCCGTTAGATCGGCAATTCTTCGTGGCCGAGTTCATCTTTTGCATGGCTGTCACCTCGCAGGAGCTCGCCGATGGCGTAATGTCGGATTTCCAAGCGATCGACGGCGTTTGGAAATTGAGGGTTCGGCAAAACAACTTGCCAACTGCGAAATTCATTCAGGTTCCCGCACCAGCCATGGCGATGCTCAAGCGCTACCGAGAATCACGTGGCCTTTCCAGTTACCCCGATGCCAGCGAATCGAATGTGCCAATCGTTGCTCGGCAACGTAGCGAGCGCAGGGTCAATGCATGGACAATTGCGAAGTGTCTGGAGCTGCTGTCGTCCCGGACTGACGGAGAGCCACTAACTCATCGCCGACGCCTTTCCAGCCGTCTTCTGCGACGGTACTTGATTCTTCGTAGCCTCTCCAGACATGTAGACGAACGCTCCTTAAGAAGACATGTCCGCTCCGACTACGCGGTAAACACCATATTTGCTGGAACAGACATCAAGGATAACGACGTGGTGGCTTCGCTGACTAGGTGACTGATTGTTGCGCATTTCAGTGAATGTGGGCACGTAGTTCTGCGACGTGGGCGCTTCTAGTTCAGTTGAACTGGACAGTTAAAATGCCCGGTCCTCAAAACTACCATTTCACGAAAAGTGCCTTCGAGATTTCTCGAAAACTAGGTTACGCTACCGCAAGAATAAAGAGAGGGGTTACGATGCTGTACAGCTATTCGAATGCGGTTCGAAAATTCAATTTCGTGTCATCGCAAGGCGGTCCACGTTCGGAACAGAACACGTTTACCATCATGGTGGGCCGAAACGGAACCGGCAAGAGTCGACTGCTTCGATCTATCGTGACCAACTTGCTACGCTATGAAGTAGATCCTAACTCTTTTACGCGAGAGGAGCGCATAAACTGAATATTCTCCGCGTAAGAGCCACCTAGTATTCTTTAAGTAGCACCATCCATGGCACGGTACGAGGTGCCAAGTTCGAGCACATAATTAGCGCCACGATTTTTCTGCTTCGTAGGACCACCGCTTTTCCGTTAAGCGCGCCAGCCACTTTACTTAATCGGTGCCGGGCAATATGTCTATCTGGAGCCACCCAATATTTTTTGGTGGAGCCAGCGACCAGCCTGGCAGATTCCGCTTTGAAAAATTACATCGGGTATGCTTTCTGTAATCAGAAAAAGTCATATGGCAAAAAATGAAAAAGCGATTTTTGGTAGTCGACCTGGAAGCAACCTGCTCGGACGACGGCAGCATCACGCCGGAAGAGATGGAAATCATTGAAATCGGTGCCTGCTGGGCCACCGAAGGTGGTGTGTGTTGATTTGCATTGAAAACTGACCCACTTTCCCAGGAAATTTGCATCCAAAGTTGACCCATGTTTAGACCACAATCCTGCTCATCACAGC
>NZ_JBIUZW010000023.1:0-56913 GCF_044745245.1 Herbaspirillum sp. NPDC087042
GACTCCATCGGCCTGGGCGAAGACGGCCCCACCCACCAGTCGGTGGAACACGTCTCCAGCCTGCGCCTGATCCCCAACCTGGACAACTGGCGTCCTTGCGACACCACCGAAACCGCCGTGGCCTGGGCCGAGTCCATCCAGCGCAACGACGGTCCGAGCACCCTGATCTTCTCGCGCCAGAACCTGCCCTTCCAGGAGCGTACCGACGCCCAGGTCAAGGACATCGCGCGCGGCGGCTATGTGCTGCGTGACGCCCCCAATGCCAAGGTCGTGCTGATGGCCACCGGCTCCGAAATCGAGCTGGCCACCAAGGCCGCCGATGCGCTGACCGCCGAAGGCATCGCCGTGCGCGTGGTCTCCATGCCCTGCACCGACGTGTTCGATCGCCAGGATTCGGCCTACAAGGCATCGGTGCTGCCGCGCGGCATCCCGCGCGTGGCCATCGAGGCTGGCGTGACCGCCCTGTGGCACAAGTACGTGGGCCTGGAAGGCGCCGTGGTCGGCATCGACACCTTCGGTGAATCGGCGCCGGCTGGCGTGCTGTTCAAGCATTTCGGCTTCACCGTCGAGAACGTCGTGGCCAAGGCCAAGGCAGTACTGGCTTGAGCGCAGTGCAAGACATGCCGCCAGGCGGCGATGAAGTGCTGATCCGTCTTGCCCGTCCGGGCGATGCGGCATCGATCGCCGGCGTGCGCATCGATGCCTGGCGCGCCAGCTATCGCGGCCTGGTGCCGGACAGCTACCTGGATCACCTGCAGCCCGAGCAGAGCGTGAAGCTGTGGGAGCAGGTGCTGGGCGCGTCCTCGGATGCGGCCTGTACCTTCGTGGCTGAAACCGGTGGCGAGATCATCGGTTTTGCCTCCGGCATGACGCTGGCCGACGCCCGCTTCGGCTGCGATGCCGAACTGACCGCGATCTGCGTGCTGCCGGACGAACAGCGCCGTGGCCTGGGCAAGCGCCTGCTGGCCAATGTCGCGGCCACGCTGATCAGTGCCGGCGCCACCGGCCTGATGGCCTGGGTGCTGAGCAAGAACGAAGGCGCCGGGGAATTTTTCGAGGCGCTGGGAGCCGAACGGCTGTATGAACAGACCTTCACCTGGGACGATGGCAGCGAACTGGATGAAACCGGTTTCGTCTGGCGCAAGCTGAGAAGCTGACGCTGACACCCGGGTGGGCAGGCACGGCAGGCAGGACGGCAAAAGAAACACAAGAAGCGTACAAGAAACGTACAAGAAACGAACAGGACGTCTGGAAAAGACGGATCAATGGCCGGGCCGACGTGGAGCAATGGCGTAAGCTGGCGGGCAGGTCGCTTTTCCGACTACCGATTTGCATTGATTTTTACTACTTGAGGAGAAGAGCATGGCAATTCGCGTTGCAATCAACGGTTATGGTCGTATCGGCCGCAACATCCTGCGCGCCCACTACGAAGGCGGCAAGAAGCACGACATCGAGATCGTCGCCATCAACGACCTGGGCGACCCGAAGACCAATGCCCACCTGACCCAGTATGACACCGCCCACGGCAAGTTCCCCGGCACCGTGACCGTCGATGGCGACTCCATCGTCGTCAACGGCGACCGCATCAAGGTGCTGGCCCAGCGCAATCCGGCCGAGCTGCCCTGGGGCGAGCTGGGTGTGGACGTGGTGCTGGAATGCACCGGCTTCTTCACCACCAAGGAAAAGGCCAGCGCCCACATCAAGGGCGGCGCCAAGAAGGTGATCATCTCCGCGCCGGGCGGCAAGGATGTGGACGCCACCGTCGTCTTCGGCGTGAACCACCAGGTGTTGAAGGCAACGGATACCGTCATCTCCAACGCATCGTGCACCACCAACTGCCTGGCACCGCTGGTGCAGCCGCTGCACGAAAAGATCGGCCTGGAAACCGGCCTGATGACCACCGTCCACGCCTACACCAATGACCAGGTGCTCACCGACGTGTACCACGAAGACCTGCGTCGCGCCCGTTCGGCCACCCAGTCCATGATCCCGACCAAGACCGGCGCTGCTGCCGCGGTCGGCCTGGTGCTGCCGGAACTGAACGGCAAGCTGGACGGTTTCGCCATCCGCGTGCCGACCATCAACGTGTCGCTGGTCGACCTGTCCTTCGTGGCCTCGCGCGACACCACCGTGGATGAAGTCAATGCCGTCCTGAAGGCCGCGTCCGAGTCCGGTCCGCTCAAGGGCATCCTGAACTACAACGTCGATCCGCTGGTCTCGGTCGACTTCAACCACAACCCGGCATCGTCCAACTTCGACGCCACCCTGACCAAGGTCTCCGGCCGTCTGGTGAAGGTGTCGTCCTGGTACGACAACGAGTGGGGCTTCTCCAACCGTATGCTGGACACCACCGTCGCCCTGGCCACGGCCAAGTAAGACGGTGGGTACGAGACCGGCGGCGCGTCCTGCGTGGCCGGTTTCGACAATTTCAGGGCTGATTCGGGTTCTTTTCCTCGTATGCAAGCGTGCTTGCCGCGGTGAAAATAGCTTATCAGCCTGTAAAAGAGGAAGGCTGTTGCAGGCGCAAGCTTGCGATGGCCTTTTCTCCTTCTGTGCTATTGCCCGTCGACAACAAGAGCAACCGACCCATACGAGGGACCGCATGTCAGCAAGCTCATCCCAGGCTCGTCGCCTGTTGGCCAACCTGGCCCTGATTTCCGCCGTCAGCCTGTCGCTGACCGCCTGCGACTATGTCAGCAGCTTCACCAAACCCAAGCAGACCCCGGAAGAGGCCAAGGCCGAAGGCATCGCCCTGGGCGCAGGTTGCCGCCAGGCCGGCCAGACCCTGGAAGACTGCTACCAGCGCAATCCGGATGCGCTGAAGGCGGGTATCTTCGCCGGCTGGAAGGACATGCACGAGTACATGGCCGCCAAGGGCATCCAGACCGTCACGCCACCACCGCCGCCGGTCGATGCTGCCAAGGACGACAGCAAGGGAAAAGATGGGAAGGACGCCAAGGATGGCAAGGATGCCAAGGACGGCGACCGCAGCAGTCGTGCCCGCGAACGTGACAGCTCGCGCGACAGCGGCCGCTCGCGCGACCGCGAAAGCTCGTCCTCCTCCCGTGACAGCAGCAGTGCCAGCGACCGCCGCGCCAGCCGGGACGACAAGCAACCGCCCAAGTATTGACCGGCCTGGCACTTGCCGCCGGGGTTGTCAGCCGGTAACATTCTCCAATGCCCCGCATGCGGGGCATTTTTCATCGGTCGACAGGGGGAACCGTCGACCGCCCCCGGCAGCATGGCCTGGCCCGCAGGGTCGATGGCCAGCCGGTTACAACGAATAACGATATGAATACACCGTTGACGCAACTGCCTCCGGCCCTGCCGGAGCATGTGCCCGAGACCGCCTTTGGCATCTGGTTCTTGCGCACCCCGACCTGGACCCTGCACGTGCTGGAACGTGCGATGAAGGACCTGGAACGCCTCATTCCGGAACGTCGCGCCAGCTATCCCGTGGTGGCAGACGTGGGATGCGGATGGGGACGCTCGCTCAAGAAGCTGCACACGCGTTTCGCGCCGCAACGCCTGATCGGCATGGACATCGATGCGGCCATGATCGAGGCCGCGCGCGGCGAAGCCGAGGCCGAGGGGATTGCGGCGGAGTTCATCCAGTGCTCCAGCGCGAGCATGACGCTGGAAGACAATAGCGTGGACCTGTTGTTCTGCCACCAGACCTTCCACCACCTGATCGAGCAGGAAGAGGCGATCCGCGAGTTCTACCGCGTGCTCAAGCCGGGTGGCATCCTGCTCTTTGCCGAGTCGACCAAGCGCTATATCCACTCGTGGATCATCCGCTTGCTGTTCCGCCATCCGATGGAGGTGCAGAAGACTGCCGGGCAATATCTCGCGCTGGTGCGCAGCGCCGGCTTCGAGGTGGCGCCGGAGTCGATTTCCTACCCCTATCTGTGGTGGAGCCGCGAAGACCTGGGCCTCATGGAGCGGGTCTTCGGGATCAAGCCCAAGGCCGAACGCGAGGAAACGCTGATCAACCTGGTCGCGCGCAAGCCGCTGGCGTGATTCATCCAGCGGCCAGGCGGTCCTAGCCGAATACCTGCTGCCACAGCCGGATCACGCAAGCCCGCTCGTGCTCCACCCGTATCGCATCGATATGGGCGCGCTCCGAGCCCTGCAGGCGGATCTGGTGCTGCAGCTTGCGGAAGATGCGGTAGGCGTTGGCCGCCTCGCCGGCCAGCAGGGTATCGATCAAGCCCAGTTGGGCCGCCAGCTTCAGCAGGGCGATGTTGCCGATGTCGCCGGTCAGTTGCGGATGGTCGCAGGCATGGCGCAGCACCAGGTATTGCACCATGAACTCGATGTCGATCATGCCGCCCTCGTCGTGCTTGAGATCGAACATCATGCTGCGGTTGGGATGGGCCTCGCGCATGCGGCGGCGCATGGACATCACTTCCTCTTCCAGCTTGGCGACATCGCGCGGCTGGCGCAGCACGCGCTCGCGCAGCGCCTCGAAACGCTCGCCGATGGCGGCGTCGCCAGCGCAGAAGCGGGCCCGGGTCAGCGCCTGGTGTTCCCAGATCCAGGCCGAGTTGAGCTGGTATTTCTCGAAGGAGGAGACCGGCGAGACCAGCAGTCCGCTGGCGCCGTCCGGGCGCAAGGCGATATCGATGTCGAACAGCGTGCCGGCCGGCGTGTGGCTGGTCATCCAGGTGATGAAGCGCTGCGCCAGCTTGGCGTAGAGGCCGGGCGCGTCCTGGTCGTCGTCGTCGTAGAGGAAGACCACGTCCAGGTCGGAGGCATAGCCCAGCTCCTTGCCGCCCAGCTTGCCATAGGCGATCACCGCGAATTGCGGCACCTCGCGGTGGCGCTGGGCGATGGTCTGCCAGACCGCCTCGATGGTCACCTGCACCAGCACATCGGCCAGCGCCGAGAGCTCGTCGGCCAGCTTTTCCACCGACAGGTCACCCTCCAGGTCTTGCGCCATCAGGCGGAATTGTTCCGCGTGATGCAGCTCGCGCAGGATGTCGAGCTGGCGCTCGGTATCGCCCTCGGCCGTGGCCAGCTGGCGCCGGCAGTTGTCGGCGAAGGCGGCCCAGTCTGAGCCGGCCTTGAGGTTGCGGTCGTCCAGCAGTTCGTCCAGCAGCAGCGGGTGGCGGGTCAGGTAGGTGGCGGCCCAGCCGCTGGCGCCGATCATGCGCACCAGTCGCTGCAATGCATGGGGATATTCGGTCAGCAGCGCCAGGTAGGCGGCGCGGCGGGCAATGGCTTCAAGGAAGTCGAGCAGGCGGCCCAGCGCCGGCAACTGGTCGTAGTGCAGTGCCGCCAGCAGCGGCAGGCAGGTGTTGATGACGGTATTGAAGCGATTGCGGCTGGCCTCGGGCAGGCTTTGCATGCGCGGCGATTGCCAGGTCAGGTGCAGGCGCCGGGCGCCATCCTCGATATCGGCCTCGGGGAAGCCGACCAGGCGCAGGGCGTCGGCCAGGCCTTCCAGGCCATCACTGTCGCTCACGCTCACCCCGGGGTTGTCGGCATCGGCCTCGCCGGACTGCTTGTCGGCGAAGATGGCGTCGAATTGTGCCGCCACGATGGCACGCTGGCGCTCCAGCTCATGCAGCAGGGCATCGACCTGGGCGTAGCCCATCATCTGCGCTACCAGCAGCAAATCATCCGGGTTCACCGGCAGGGTGTGGGTCTGGGCGTCTTCCAGGTATTGCAGCCGGTGCTCCAGGTCGCGCAGGAAGGTGTAGGCATCCAGCAACTGCTCCACCACCTCGGGCGCCAGCAGATCCTTGGCCGCCAGCGTGCGCAGGGTGACGCGGGTGGACCGGTCGCGCAGTTCCGCATCACGTCCGCCGCGGATCAGCTGGAAGACCTGGCTGGTGAACTCGATCTCGCGGATACCACCCCGGCCCAGCTTGACGTTGTTGCTGCGGTCCGGATGCAGCGCCTCCTGGCGCTTGACCTCGGCGCGGATCTGGCCGTGCATGGAGCGCAGCGCGTCGATGGAGCCGTAGTCCAGGTAGCGGCGGAAGATGAAGGGCCGGCTGATCGCCTCCAGCGTGGCGATATCCTCGGTCGTGCCAGTCAGGGCGCGCGCCTTGGTCCAGGCGTAGCGTTCCCATTCGCGGCCCTGGCGCACCAGGTATTCCTCCACCATATTGAAGCTGGCCACCAGCGGGCCGGAATTGCCGTTGGGGCGCAGCGCCATGTCCACCCGGAAGGTGAAGCCATCCTCGGTGATCTCGGCCAGCGCACCGATCAGCTTCTTGCCCAGGCGGACGAAGAATTCATGGTTGGACAGCGATTTCTGGCCGCTCTCGGCGCGGGTATCGCCATCCTCGGGATAGACGAAGATCAGGTCGATATCGGAGGAGACATTCAGCTCGCCGCCGCCCAGCTTGCCCATGCCCAGCACGATCATCTCCTGCACCCGGCCGGATTCCTCGCCGATGGGCTGGCCGTAGAGGGCCGTCTGTTCCTGCATCAGCGCGGCCAGATGGGTTTGCACGGCGAAGTCGGCAAACCGGGTCATGGTGGCGACCACCTCGGCCAGGTCACCACGGCCGTCGAGGTCGCGCGTGATCAGGGTACAGACCACCAGGTTGCGCAGGCGGCGCATGGCGGCATTGAGCGACAGGCCGGCGGCCAGGTCGCGCTCCAGGCTGCGCTGCATGAATGCATGTTCCAGCGGCTGGGCGGCCGCGTCGGCCACCAGGGCAGGGCGGGCCGGATCGGCCTGGGTCCAGCGGGTGTAGTAGCGCGAGGCCGTGGCGTCGACCAGCGAGCAGTGATGAACGGGCGTGACTGACATAGAGGATCGGAAAGCTCCGCAGCAAGATGTAAAAGAAGGAAACAGCTGGTAAAACCGCTACGGCAAGCCTGTCAATGGACCGAAAATGACGGACGGCCTGACATCGGGCTGACGATTTCACCGGACATGGGGGATTCTATCGCCCCTTTTTAAACTTATCGGTCATTTTGCTGCTCTTAGTGCGATGGAGCGGATGGCATGGCCAGGTTTTCCATGCGATCATGTCACCCGCCCGACTTAATTCCTACCGAGCTGCCATTGCATCCTGATGTCCCAAGAACAACATAACGCCGCACCCAGGCATGGCCGTTGGGCGCTGTGCTGGCGTATTGCGCGGGGCAGCTACTTTCGCCTGAACCGGGCCAGCTACCATGTGCTGGGCTTCACCCTGAAGCTGCTGCTGCTGGCCTATTTCGTCTTTTGCGCACTGTTCCTGGTACTGCGCTATGCGGTGCTGCCCGAAATCGGCCACTACAAGCCGCAGATCGAACGCCTGGTATCGCAGAAGATCGGGCGCGCCGTCACTATCGACGCCATCGATGCCTCCTGGAGCGGCTTGCGTCCGCAGTTGTCGCTCACCCATATCACCGTCCACGACCAGTCCGGCGAGGCCGCGCTGACGTTGCCGCGGGTGTCCACCACGCTGTCCTGGAGCAGTGTGCTGGTGGCCGGCCTGCAACTGGAAAACCTCAGCATCGAAGGCGCCGACCTGGCCATCCGGCGCGATGCCGCCGGCAAGTTCTTCGTGGCCGGCATCCCGGTGCCCACGGGCGGCAACGGCAGTTCACTGGACTGGCTGCTGTCGCAGCGCGAGATCGTGATCCGCCACAGCAAGCTGCGCTGGGACGACGAACTGAGGAACGCCCCCGAACTGGTACTGGAAGACGTCAACCTGATCCTGCACAACCGCTGGCTGCGCCACCGCCTGTCGCTGCGCGCCATCCCGCCGCAGGCCTATGCGGCGCCGCTGGACGTGCGGGCCGATTTCAGCCATCCGGCATTTGCCCGCAGCTCCGACATCATGCGCTGGAAGGGCATGCTCTATGTCGACCTGCGCCGTACCGACCTGTCGGTCTGGCGCGCCTATTTCGACTATCCCATCCCCATCAACAGCGGTACCGGCTCGGTGCGTGCCTGGCTGTCGCTGGACCATGCCAAGGTGGCCAATTTCACTGCCGACCTCGGTCTCACCGATTTCAACGCCCAATTGTCGCGGCAACTGGAGCCGCTGGCCTTGAAGCGGGTCAATGGACGCGTCTCGGCCAGCGAAAGCCTGGGGGCCACGCCCGAGGATGGCGTGCCCACCTTCGGTGCCAACGGCCATCAGGTGACCCTGACCGATTTCTCCATCGAAACCCCGGATGGCTTCGTGCTGCCGCCCACCACGGTGTCGGAAAGCTATGAACCGGCCTCGCCGCTGAAGGCCGAACGCACCAGCGTCAAGGCCACCTACCTGAACCTGGAGACGCTCTCGCAACTGGCGACCCGCCTGCCGCTGGCGCCCTCCCAGCGCAAGCTGCTGGACGACATGGCCCCGCGCGGCGAGCTGCGCGACTTCACCGTGCAGTGGCAGGGCAGCTATCCGGAACTGAGTTCCTACCGGGTCCAGGGCCGCTTCGCCGGCCTCGGCATGAAGGGCATGGCGGCCCACGTAGAGCAGCGCAAGAGCGGCACCCAGCCGGCGCGGGCGCAATGGGCGGCCTTCCCGGGATTCCAGAACATCAGCGGCGACATCGACGCCAACGAGAAGGGCGGGACCGTACGGCTGGATGCGCAGAAGCTGGCCATCGACCTGCCGGCGCAGATGTTCAGCGAACCCAGCCTGCCGCTGGATACCCTCAAGATGCAGGCGCGCTGGCAATACCTGAAGGACCAGAACCTGCAGGTGGATATCGACCAGATGCAGTTTTCCCAGCCCGGCGTGGCCGGCAGCCTGAGCGGGCGCCATGTGCTGCCGCTGCAGGGCAAGTCGGCGGGCAGCGTCGATATCAGTGGCGAGCTGAGCACCTTCGACCTGAAGGTGGTGCATCGCTACCTGCCCCAGCACATGAGCGAGCCTTTGCGGCACTGGTTGACCGACGGCCTGATGGAGGGCCGGCTGCATGACGTGCAGTTCTCGCTCAAGGGCGCGCTGGCCGACTTCCCCTTCCATACCGCCAAGCCGGGGGACAAGCCCCGCGGCCAGTTCCTGGTCAGCGGCGATTTCGACGGACTCAAGCTCAACTACACCCCGGGCCACCTCGGCCGTGATGGCAAGGAACCCGAATGGCCCCTGCTGGAAGAGGGCCGTGGCCACATCACAGTGGACCGTACCCGGCTGGAGATCAAGGCCGACAGCGCCCGCACCCTGGGTGCCCGCCTGGGTCCGGTGACCGCGCGGGTGGCCGATGTGGATTCGCATGAGGCCGAGCTGGAGATCGACGGCGTGGCCAATGCATCCATGCCGGTGTTCCTGCAATATGTGAACCAGAGCCCGGTGGCACGCTGGACCGGCAACGTCATGGAACACAGCAGCGCCACCGGTGACGCCAGGCTGGACCTGAGGTTCCAGATGCCGCTGCACCACGCCATCGACACCCGCGCCCAGGGCGCATTCGTGTTCGCCAACAACGATGTGGACCTGCTGCCGGAGCTGCCGCTGCTGTTCCGCACCACCGGCAAGGTGGAGTTCAACGAGCACGGCTTCACCCTCAACGGCGTGCGCGGGCAGTTCCTGGGCGATGCCCTGGCCATCACCGGCGGCACCCAGCACGACGGCACTACCCAGGTCAGGCTGGACGGGGCCATCAATATCGAGGCGCTCCGCAAGCAGTACACCGAGCCTTCGCTGCAGCGCCTGCTGGCGCGCATGTCCGGCGGCACCCGCTACAACGCCACCGTGCTGGTGCGCCAGCACCAGCCCGAGGTCACGATCGAGTCCAGCCTGCTTGGCCTGGGTGTGGACTTGCCGGCGCCGCTGCGCAAGGGCGCGCAGGAGAGCCTGGCGATGCGCATGGACGTGCTGCCGCTGGCCTCGACCGATCCCCTGATCGAGCGCGAGGAGCTGCGCGTGGCCCTGGGCCAGAACATTGCCTCGCGCTATGTGCGCGAGCGTGTCGCCGCGCGCGGCGCCGACTGGCGCGTCACCAGCGGTGGCATCGGCTGGAACCAGCCGGCGCCGGTGCCGGCCTCGGGCCTGAAGCTGGCCGTGGCCGCCGATGCCCTGGATGTGGATGCCTGGCTGGCGCTGAAGAACGAGCTGGTCGGCAAGGACGCCGCCAGTGCCGGTGGGCCCAGCCGGCTGGGCAGCAATGACGTGACCCAGTATCTGGAGCCGGACAATGTCTCGGCCCGCATCGGTGAGCTATCCCTGAGCGGCAAGAAGCTCAACAAGCTGATCCTGGAAGCGAGCCATCGCAAGAACGCCTGGCAAATGAACATCGAATCCCAGCAAGCGGCCGGCAGCATCACCTGGGAAGAGCCGGGTGGCAATCGCGGCCCTGGCAAGGTGACGGCACGACTGTCCTCGCTGGTCATCCCCAAGTCCACCACGACGCCTGCAACATCGTCGCAGCCGGCCGCCACCGCCCAGGCCGATAGCGACATGCAGATGCCGGCGCTGGATATCCGCGCCGAACAGTTCGAACTGGCTGGCAAGAAGCTGGGGCGCATGGAACTCGATGCCAGCAACATCGTCACCTCGGTCGGGCGTGAGTGGCGCATCAGCCGCCTGCTGCTGGCCAACGACGACGCCCAGTTCCGTGCCGCAGGCAACTGGATGAGCTTTGGCAACAGCCATACGTCCAACTTCACCTACGCGCTCGATATCAATGATGCCGGCAAGCTGTTGGAGCGGTTCGGCTATCCGGGCACGATCCGTGGCGGTCACGGCAAGCTGGACGGCGACCTGAGCTGGAAGGCGCCTCCCTATGCGATGGATATGGCCAGCCTGGCCGGGCAGGTGCACATGGATGTGCATTCCGGGCAGTTCCTGAAGGTCGATCCGGGGGCGGCCAAGCTGCTGGGCGTGCTCAACCTGCAGGCGTTGCCGCGCCGCCTGACGCTGGACTTCCGCGATGTGTTCTCGGAAGGCTTCGCCTTCGATACCGTGGCCGGTACGGCCAGCATCAACAAGGGCATTGCCACCACCGACAACCTCAAGATGACCGGCGTGACGGCGTCCGTGCTGATGAGCGGATCGGCCGACATCGCCAGCGAAAGCCAGGACCTGCACGTGGTGGTGATCCCGGAATTCAACCTGGGTACCGCCTCCGTGGTGGCCATGGCGGTCAATCCGGTGGTCGGCGTGAGTACCTTGCTGGCACAGCTGTTCCTGCGCAATCCGGTGATGAAGTCGCTCAGTTTCGAGTACAAGGTCACCGGCCCCTGGAGCGATCCCATCGTGGTCAAGCAGGGCCAGGTGACGCCGGTGGATGGCCAGCGCGCCCGGGAAATGCTGGACAAGGGCGGCAATGGGGGCAATGGCGGCAACCAGGCCGCTCCCGCCGCCCCCGCACCTGCAGCCCCGACGCCGCGCCGTCCGGCCCGCGAGGTCGGCCCGGCCATCAATTCGGGCGCCTGAGCCGGTCGCCGGTGCGCTTGCCATTTCTGCGCGATACTGGCGGCATCCTTCATCCCCTACCGCATACGAGAGGTACGACATGACGCAGGCGTTCAAGGTGGCGGCGATCCAGATGGTCTCCACCCCCGAGGTCGAAGAGAACTTCGCCAGCGCGGCGCGCCAGGTGGCGCTAGCCGCGCAGCAGGGCGCGCAGCTGGTGCTGTTGCCGGAATACTGGCCGCTGCTGGGTCGCCACGAGCGCGACAAGCTGGCCCATGCCGAGGCCGATGGCAGTGGTCCCATCCAGGACTTCATGAGTACGCTGGCGCGGGAACACCAGATCTGGCTCATCGGCGGCACGCTGCCGCTGCAGGCCCCGCATCCGGACAAGGTGCTCAACACCTCGCTGGTCTACGGTCCGCAAGGCCAGCGCGTGGCGCGTTACGACAAGATCCACCTGTTCAACTTCGTCCGTGGAGAGGAAAACTACGACGAGGCCCGCACCATCGAATATGGCAGCGAGGTGCGCAGCTTCGAGGCGCCGTTCGGGCGGGTCGGGCTGTCGGTGTGCTACGACCTGCGCTTCCCGGAGCTGTACCGTGCCATGGGCGAGTGCGCGCTGATCGTCATGCCGGCCGCCTTCACCTATACCACCGGCCGCGCCCACTGGGAGCTGCTGCTGCGTGCCCGCGCCGTCGAGAACCAGTGCTATGTACTGGCTTCGGCGCAAGGCGGCCAGCACGTCAATGGCCGTCGTACCTGGGGCCACAGCATGCTGGTCGATCCCTGGGGCGAGGTGGTCGCGGTGTTGCCGGAAGGCGAAGGCCTTGTGATCGGCGACATTGATCCCCATCGTCTACAATACGTGCGAGAAAGCTTGCCGGCGCTACGCCACCGCAAGCTTTGACCTTTTTGCCTTCCGACAAGACGCTATGAAATTATTTGAACCCAACATGGGCGCCCTGCAAGTGGCGCGTGACGTGCTGCTGACTCCCTTCGGCCTGGACGAATCCAAGCTGCTCAAGGCCCTGGGCAGCATGTTCACCCACAAGGTCGACTATGCCGACCTGTATTTCCAGTTCACCAAGAGCGAGGGCTGGAGCCTGGAAGAGGGCATCGTCAAGACCGGCAGCTTCTCCATCGACCAGGGTGTCGGTGTGCGTGCGGTGTCGGGCGACAAGACGGCGTTTTCCTATTCCGACGAGATTTCCGAAGGCGCCCTGATGGATGCCGCCGCCGCCACCCGCACCATCGCCCGCCAGGGCAGTGGCAAGATCAAGGTGGCCGGCGCGATGAGCCCGGCCGGCGGCCGCGCCCTGTACCTGCCGCATGATCCGCTCAATTCGCTCGATGCCACTGCCAAGGTGCAGTTGCTGGAGCGCGTCGAGCGCATCGCCCGCGCCAAGGATCCGCGCGTCAAGCAGGTCATGGCCAGCCTCTCGGGCGAATACGATGTGGTGCTGGTGGCACGCGCCGATGGCGTGCTGGCTGCCGACATCCGTCCGCTGGTGCGGGTGTCGGTCACGGTCATCGCCGAACAGAATGGTCGTCGCGAGATGGGCAGCAGCGGTGGTGGTGGTCGCTACGACTACGCCTACTTCTCCGATGTGCTGCTGGAAAAATATGCCTCCGAAGCGGTCGCCACCGCCCTGGTCAACCTGGATTCGCGCCCGGCCCCGGCCGGTCCGATGACGGTCGTGCTCGGACCCGGCTGGCCTGGCATCCTGCTGCACGAAGCCATCGGCCACGGCCTGGAAGGCGACTTCAACCGCAAGGGCTCGTCCACCTTCTCCGGTCGTATCGGCGAGCGCGTCGCGGCCAAGGGCGTGACCGTAGTCGATGACGGCACCATTGCCGACCGTCGCGGTTCGCTCAACATCGATGACGAGGGCAATCCGACCCAGTGCACCACGCTGATCGAGGATGGCATCCTCAAGGGCTACATGCAGGACACCATGAACGCCCGCCTGATGAAGATGGACGTCACCGGCAATGCCCGCCGCGAATCCTTCGCCCACCTGCCCATGCCGCGCATGACCAACACCTACATGCTGGCAGGCGACAAGGATCCCGAGGAAATCCTGGCCTCGGTCAAGAATGGCCTGTACGCCGTCAATTTCGGCGGCGGCCAGGTCGATATCACCAATGGCAAGTTCGTCTTCTCGGCCAGCGAAGCCTACATGATCGAGGACGGCAAGATCACCTACCCGGTCAAGGGCGCGACCCTGATCGGCAACGGCCCCGATGTGTTGAACCGGGTCTCCATGATCGGCAACGACATGCGCCTGGATTCGGGCGTGGGCGTGTGCGGCAAGGAAGGCCAGAGCGTGCCGGTGGGCGTGGGTCAACCGACCCTGCGCCTGGATGGCGTGACCGTGGGTGGTACGGCCTGATCGCGACTGCCTGGACAGCCATGAAAACGCCGGAGCTTCTCCGGCGTTTTTTTTCGTCCGGCCGACGCGAGGTGAGGGAGAAAAGGACGTCGCCAGATCAAGTTTTCCGATTTTTTTGCAATTTTGCCACGGCGGGCGGGGCCGCATCCGGCGGACAGGGCTTGCATGGGTGATGGTTTTTTATTGTGTTATTTTGTTTATATTCGTTGAATATTATATGAATTGTTCGTGTTGTTATTGATTATTGGCCAAATTGTGCGTGCATGAGCCTTCATCTCATTTTTCCGCCTTCGCTTGCCAAAGGTTCGGATTTATAGCACTATGGGCACCTGCCTCACTTAACCGATGAAGCCCGAAATGTCTTTCTTCCACGCTTACTTTTATTTTTACTTTAGCTATTCCAGCCCCAAGGCGGTGAAAAGCGGTAAGCGTTCGTAAAAAGACCAAACCGAATTTCCTAAAAAACCGCCAGTGATGGCGGTTTTTTTTTGGTCGAGACTTGATCGATTCCCCAGCTGGACAAACAGCACACCAGGAGAAAAAAATGCCGCGCACTGACGATCTTCGCATCCGAGAAATGAAAGAACTGGTCCCCCCCTCGCATCTCATCCGCGAATTCGCCTGCACCGAAGAGGTCGAGCGCACCACGGCTGAAGCTCGCACCGCGCTGCATCGTATCCTGCACGGCCAGGATGATCGCCTCATGGTCGTCATCGGCCCCTGCTCCATCCACGATACCAAGGCCGCCATGGAATATGCGCGCCGCCTGGTCGTGGAGCGCGAGCGCCACAAGGGCGAGCTGGAAATCGTCATGCGCGTCTACTTCGAGAAGCCCCGCACCACCGTGGGCTGGAAGGGTTTGATCAACGACCCGTACATGGACAACAGCTTCCGCATCAACGACGGCCTGCGCGCCGCCCGCGAACTGCTGTTGAACATCAATGAACTGGGTCTGCCGGCCGGTACCGAATTCCTGGACGTGATCAGCCCGCAATACATCGCCGACCTGATCAGCTGGGGCGCCATCGGCGCACGCACCACCGAATCGCAGGTGCACCGCGAACTGGCCTCCGGCCTGTCCTGCCCAGTGGGCTTCAAGAACGGCACCGATGGCAACGTCAAGATCGCGGTCGATGCGATCAAGGCCGCGTCGCAGCCGCACCACTTCCTGTCGGTGACCAAGGGCGGCCACTCGGCCATCGTCTCCACCGCCGGCAACGAGGATTGCCACATCATCCTGCGCGGCGGCAAGCAGCCCAACTATGATGCGCCCAGCGTGGAAGCGGCTTGCCAGGATATCGCCAAGAGCGGCCTGGCGGCACGCCTGATGATCGATGCCTCGCACGCCAACAGCTCCAAGAAGCCGGAAAACCAGATCCCCGTCTGCGCCGACATCGGCGGCCAGATCGCCGCAGGCGACACCCGCATCGTCGGCGTGATGGTGGAGTCGCACCTGGTGGCCGGCCGCCAGGACCTGGTGCCGGGCAAGGAACTGACCTATGGCCAGTCCGTCACCGACGGCTGCATCAACTGGGAAGAAAGCGTGCAAGTGCTGCAAGGCCTGGCCGACTCGGTCAAGCAACGCCGCCTGGTGGGCGAGCGCGACGCGGCCTGATTGTCGTCGTCTCCCATGCAAAACGGCCCGGTCGGCAATCGACCGGGCCGTTTTGTTTTCAGGCCGGCGGGTTCAGGCAGCAGCCAGGCGTGAGAGGACCTGTTCACGCACCGGGATGGGCGCAATCGCGCCGTAGCCGGTGGTGGACAGGGCTGCGGCCACATTGGCATAGCGTGCTGCCTGCTCCAGAGTGTCGCCGGCGGCCAGGCGGGCCACCAGCGCGCCATCGAAGCAGTCACCGGCACCGGTGGCGTCCACCGGCTCCACCTTCAGGGGAGGCAAGTGCGTGACGGCGCCATCTTCCTTGCGCCAGATCCAGGCGCCCTCGGCACCACACTTCAAGACCACCTGGCGCGCACCGTGATGGGCGCACCAGTTCCAGACTTCATCGCGGCTGACCAGGCCAGCGATGCGCTGCGCTTCGTCCAGACCCGGCAGGAAGACATCGGTGTAGCCGATGGTCTGCTCGATGATGGCGCGCGCACGTGGCAGCGGCCACAGGTTCAGGCGCAGGTTGGGGTCGTAGCAGATTTGCGCGCCGGCCTGGCGGGCCAGGTCGATGGCGGCGAAGACCGTGTCGCAGGCACTGGCGCTGATGGCCTGGCTGATGCCGGAGACGTGCAGGAAGCGGCAGTCCTGCAGCAGGGCGTGCGGCAGGTCGGCAGGGCGCATGCGGCTGGCCGCCGAGCCGGCGCGCATGTAGCTGAAGTGGTGACCGTTGGCATCATGGGCGACGAAGTACAGGCCGGTATGGGCGGTCGGGTCGATTGCCACCGCGTCCGTCGCCACGCCTTCTTCTTGCCACAGGCTTTGCAGCATGCGACCGAAGCGGTCCTCGCCCAGGCGCGTCCAGTACGCCACCCGCGCGCCCTGGCGGGCCGCCGCGACGGCGAAGTTGGAGGTGTCACCACCGAAGCCCTGGCGATACTGGGCGGGACTGGTTTCATTGAATTCGATCATGGGCTCGCCGATGGCGAGGATGTCGAGACGCGGGTGTGCTTGCATGGTGTCCATGTTCGAAAATTGGGCTCAGGCCAGGTCCAGGGTATGCATGGCGTTCTTGACGCCCTGGGTGCGGATCAGCTCCAGATGCTGTGTCAGCGTGGCTTGCAGCGCGGCGTCGCCAGACAGGTCGTCGCCGAAGACGGCGGTCATGCGCAGCAGTGCTGCCACCCGTGCGGCGCTGCCGCCAGCCACGGTGGCCGCCGCCTGCAGCGGCTGGGCCAGCGGGTCGGAGAGGCTGTAGTCGCGACCAGCCTCATCCTGCCCGGCCAGGTAGCGGAACCAGCCCGCCAGCGCAAAGCACAGGCGCGTATGCGACAGCCCGGCAGCGCGACGCTGGCGCAGCGTGCCCAGCAGGCGTTGCGGGATCTTCTGCGAGCCATCCATGGCGATCTGCTGCAGGCGGTGCTTGAGCGCCGGATTGCGGAAGCGCTGCATCAGCTCCGCCCGGTAGGTTGGCAGGCCCGGCCGCTCCAGGGTCGGCTCCACTTCCTCGGCCAGCATGGTGGTGACGAAATGTTCCAGCTGCGGGTCTTCCATGGCGCGGTCCACGGTCTCGTAGCCGATCAGCGCACCCAGGTAGGCCAGTGTCGAGTGGCTGCCGTTGAGCATGCGCAGCTTGGCGTGCTCATAGGGCGCGGCCTGCCCGACCACGGTCACGCCGGCCTCTTCCCAGCGTGGACGCGGGCCGCAAAAACGGTCTTCCAGCACCCACTGGCTAAAGCCTTCGGTCATCACCGGCCAGGCGTCTTCCATGCCCAGGCACCCGGTCACATGGGCCAGGTCATCGGCACTGGTCTTGGGCACGATGCGGTCAACCATGGAATTGGGGAAGGCCACTTCGGCAGCAATCCACTGTGCCAGGGCCGGATCCAGTGCGGTCGCGAACGCCAGCACCATGCCGCGCGTGGTATCGCCGTTGGCCGGCAGGTTATCGCAAGACACCACGGTGAAGGGCGGCAAACCCGCGTGGCGGCGGCGCGCCAGCGCATGCACGATGAAGCCGATGGCGCTGCGCGGCTCGGCCGAGCGCAGGTCATGCACGATATCGGGATGGTCCAGCAGCAGGGCGCGGCTGGCCGGGTCGTAGCAGTAGCCCTTTTCGGTGACGGTCAGGCTGACGATGTGGCAGCGCGCGTCGGCCATGGCATCGAGCACCGCTTGCGGCGACTCGGGGGCGACCAGAGAAGCCAGCAGGGCGCCGGCCACTTGCAGGCGTTCGCCCTGGGCATCACGGATGGCCACGGTGTAGAGGTGGTCCTGCGGGGCCAGGGCGTCGCGGGTATCGGTGGAGCGCAGGGAAACGCCGATGATGCCCCAGCGCAGGTCGCCGGCGGCGATGGCGGTTTCAGTGTAGAGCGCCTGGTGCGCGCGATGAAAGGCGCCCAGGCCCAGATGGACGATGCCTGGCTGCAGCCGGCTGCGGTCATAGGAGGGCAGGGTGAGCGCGTGCTCGTGCGTTGGCGCGGCGCTGCGGTGGGCCAGCGCGGCCAGTTGTGCTTGGTTCAGTCGCATGGATAGACAGGTCGATGGAAAGGCTCCAGCCGGAGCCGGACCCGGCGCAACCGGACGAAGCGTCCGGCCGCTTGCGCTTGTCAGTTGCCGGCGCCGGGGAAATCGGGGTCACGCGGCACGGTGGAGTCCTTCAGGCTCCAGCCGCGCGAGAATTCTCGGGTCACGCGTTCGAGGTGCGCGCGCATGGCGCGGCGGGCTCCGGCGGCGTCATGGGTGGCAATCGCTTCGAGGATGCGACGGTGGTCGGCCAGCGTGGCGTGGCGCAGTTCATCGGTGTGGAAGTGCTCGTCCATCTTGCTCCACAGGCGGCCGCGCTGGTTCCACAGGCCCTCGATCACCTGCACGTAGGCCATGTTGCCGGTGGCGCGCGCCACCGCCAGGTGGAAGGTGCGGTCGGCTTCCTCGTTGCGCTTGCGGTCGCTGTAGAAGCGCTCCATGTCGTTGACGGCGTTGAGGATGGCATCGATGGCACTGTCAGTGGCCATGCGGGCGGCGACGGCGGCGATCTCGCTCTCTATCAGCTTGCGTGCCGACAGGATCTCGAAGGGGCCGGAGCCGGCCTCGTTCACGTTGGGGGTGATGTGCAGCTTTTCATTTACGTACACGCCCGAACCCAGGCGTACCTCGACGATGCCGCTCAGTTCCAGCGCAATCATGGCTTCGCGTACCAGGGCGCGGCCCACATCCAGGCGGGCGGCCAGTTCGCGCTCGGAGGGCAGGCGCCCGCCAGCGGGAATCTGTTGCTCGCGGATGATTTCCTCGATGCGTTTGGCGACGACCCGGTAGGCGCGGGCGTCCTGGGCATGGGATTCGTCTTCGGCGAGGGCGGGCTTGGCGACTTGAAGGGGCTGGTTCATGGAGGTCCTCGGACTGGTGGGGCGATCATAGCACACCTCAAAACTGGTTGACCAATTTAAATTGGTCAACCAATATTCGTCTTCAGGTCTAGCCAATTTGATTTTTCAATGCGATACTGGTTAGACCAGTTGGCTCAGTTCTTCTGCAATTCATCTAAAAATTACGAGGCACCCGTGAAGATCATCGACGCAAAAGTCATTGTCTGCTCCCCTGGACGCAACTTCGTCACCCTCAAGATCACCACCGACGAAGGCTTGACCGGCATCGGTGACGCCACCCTGAACGGCCGCGAACTGGCCGTGGCGGCCTACCTGAACGAGCACGTCATTCCCTGCCTGATCGGCCGCGATCCGCATCAGATCGAGGACATCTGGCAATACCTCTATCGCGGCGCCTACTGGCGTCGTGGCCCGGTGACCATGAGCGCCATTGCCGGCGTCGACACGGCCCTGTGGGATATCAAGGCCAAGGCGGCCAACCTGCCGCTATACCAGTTGCTGGGCGGACGCAGTCGCAGCGGCGTGATGGTCTACGGCCACGCCAATGGCCGCGACATCGACGAAGCCACCGATGAAGTGCTGCGCTATGCCGAGATGGGCTTCAAGGCCATTCGCGCGCAGGCCGGTGTGCCGGGGCTGAAGAAGGTCTATGGCGTGTCCTCGGGCGCCACCATGAGCAGCGGCGCCAAGTTCTACGAGCCGGCCGACTCCAGCCTGCCCTCGGAACACGACTGGTCCACCGAGCGCTACCTCGATCACGCCCCGCTGCTGTTCGAGCGCCTGCGCGACAAGCTGGGCTGGGATCACCACCTGCTGCACGACGTCCACCATCGCCTGACCCCCATCGAGGCTGCGCGCCTGGGCAAGTCGCTGGAGCCGTACCGCCTGTTCTGGATGGAAGATCCGACCCCGGCCGAGAACCAGGACGCCTTCCGCCTGATCCGCGAACACACCGTCACCCCCATCGCCGTGGGCGAGGTCTTCAACACCATCTGGGATTGCAAGGACCTGATCGAAAAGCAGTACATCGATTACATCCGCACCACCGTGGTCCATGCCGGCGGCATCACCCACCTGCGCCGCATCGCTGACCTGGCCGCGCTCTACCAGGTGCGCACCGGCAGCCACGGCGCCACCGATCTGTCGCCGGTCTGCATGGGGGCGGCGCTGCACTTCGATACCTGGGTCCCCAATTTCGGCATCCAGGAATACATGCATCACAGCGAGGAGACCGACGCCGTCTTCCCGCATGACTACCAGTTCCGCGACGGCTTCCTGTATGCGGGCGAGAAGCCCGGCCACGGTGTCGAGATCGACGAGAAGCTGGCCGAGAAGTATCCGTACAAGCGCGCCTACCTGCCGGTCAACCGCCTGGCACACGATGGCACGCTGACCAACTGGTAAGCCGGGCGGCATTGCACGCCCGGCACCGCATTCACTAGAGACTACCGAGGAGACACATCGAGATGAGCACCACACCCAATACCGCACGCCGACAGTTCTCGCGCCTGGCCCTGGGCGCCGCCGCCGCCACTCTGCTGGCGCTGGGTGGCAACGCCCTGGCCGCCGACGCGCAATACAAGTTCAAGTACGGCACCGCCTTCCCGGCCGACCATCCGGGTGCGCTGCGCATCAAGGAAGCGGCCGATGCCATCCGCAAGGAATCCAACGGCCGCATCGATATCCAGGTGTTCGCGCAGAGCACGCTGGGCAGCGAGCCGGACATGATCTTCCAGGTGCGCTCGGGGGCGATCCAGTTCATGTCCACCGCCGGCACCAACCTGCAATCGATGGTGCCGGTGGCTGGCATCAATGGCGTGGCCTTCGCCTTCAAGGATTACAAGCAGGTGTGGGCCGCCATGGATGGCGAGCTGGGTGCCTACGTCCACAAGCAGCTGGAGAAGATCAACATCTACACCTTCGACAAGGTGCTGGACAACGGCTATCGCAACATCACCACCTCGACCAAGCCCATCAACAGCCCGGCCGACCTGAAGAACTTCAAGATCCGCGTGCCGGGCATTCCGCTGTGGATCGCCATGTTCAAGGACCTGGGCGCGGCCCCGACCTCGATCAACTTCGGCGAGCTGTATTCGGCGCTGCAGACCAAGATCGTCGATGGCCAGGAAAACCCGCTGCCGCTGATCCAGAGCGCCAAGCTCTATGAGACCCAGAAGTATGTCTCCATGACCGGCCACACCTGGGACGGTCACTTCATCTTCACCAGCGCCAAGTTCTGGCAAGGCCTGCCGCCGGACGTGCGCGAGATCATCTCGCGCAACTTCAACGCCGCCGCCATCAAGGAGCGCGCCGACATCGCCGAGCTCAATACCCATCTGGAAACCGAGCTGAAGAAGCAGGGCATGGTCTTCAACTATCCCGACAAGCAGCCCTTCATCGATGCCCTGAAGAAGGCCGGCTTCTACACCAATACCAAGGCCAAGTACGGCGCCGAGGCCTGGAGCATCCTGGAGAAGTACTCGGGTCCGCTGTAAGCGGTCCGATCCGCGCGGCGCGCTTTTCCGGTAGCGCGCTGCGTGAGGTGGAACGCACCGGAAGACCGATCGTCGCCCTGCCATCCTCGCCAAGACGGCAGGTCGGATGATCCCGCAGGCAGGATCACCCAGGCAATACCACTTAACAACGCGCGGCAGCACAAGAACAGGCACAGACCCCCTGGCGCGGCGTGGAGAACAACATGCACATATCTGAGACAAGCCCGATGCCGCAGGCGGCGACATCGCCCCTGGCCGTGTTCGGCAAGCTGCTGCAGAAATCGACCGAATTCTGCGCGGCCCTCCTGGTCCTGGTGGAGGTGGGCGTGCTCATCGCCGGCACCAGCGCGCGCTACTTCTTCAACAGCCCCCTGACCTGGACCGATGAACTGGCCTCGCTGCTGTTCCTCTGGCTGGCCATGTTCGGCTCGGTGATCGCGCTGCGCCACGGCGCGCACATGCGCCTGACCACCTTCACCAACAAGATGCCACCGGCCCTGCGCGGCTGGGTCGAGGTATTCGGCATGGTGCTGGCGGCGACCTTCCTGATCTTCGTGCTGTGGCCGGCCTACGAGCAGTTCGAGGAAAGCCTGATCGTCACCACTCCGACGCTGGAAATCAACGAAGGCTTCCGTGTCGGTGCCATCGTGGTCGGCGTCGTGCTCATGCTGCTGACGGCGCTGGAGCGCCTCTTCGTGCACGCCAGCCTCAAGCAGCTGGTCGGCACCGTCGGCCTGGTGGCGGTGATCGGTGGCGGCCTGTGGCTGGGTTCGCCTTACTTCGCCGACCTGGGCAACCTGAACCTGCTGATCTTCTTCGTGACCATCGTCATGGGCTGCGTGGTGCTGGGCGTGCCCATCGCCTTTGCCTTCGGCCTGGCCACGCTGTCCTACCTGGCCTTCGCGACCTCCACACCGCTGTCCATCCTGCCCAATCGCATGACCGAGGGCATGTCGCCGCTGATCCTGCTGGCGGTGCCGCTGTTCGTCTTCCTCGGCTCGCTCATCGAGATCGCCGGGCTGGCGCGTGCCATGATTGCCTTCCTGGTGGCGCTGATCGGCCACGTGCGCGGCGGCCTGCAATACGTGCTGCTGGCGGCGATGTACCTGGTCTCCGGCATCTCCGGCGCCAAGGTGGCCGACATGGCGGCGGTGGCCCCGGCGCTGTTCCCCGAGATGAAGAAACGCGGCAACAGCGAAGGCGACCTGATCGGCCTGCTCTCGGCCTCGGGCGCCATGTCCGAAACCATCCCGCCCAGCCTGGTACTGATTGCCATCGGTTCGGTGACCGGCGTGTCGATCGCCTCGCTCTTCACCGGCGGCCTGTTCCCGGCCATCGTGGGCATGCTGTGCATGTGCGTGGTGGTGTTCTGGCAGACCCGCAACGAAAACATGGAAGGCGTGGAGCGCGCCAGCAGCCGGGTGGTGTGGAAGTGCTTCTTCGTGGCGCTGCCGGCCATCGCATTGCCCTTCGTGATCCGCACCGCCGTGGTGGAGGGCGTGGCCACGGCTACCGAGGTGTCCACCATCGGTATCGTCTATACCCTGATCGTGGGGCCGCTGGTCTATCGCCAGTTCGATGTGAAACGGATCTATCCCGTCCTGGTGGAGACGGCCTCGCTGTCGGGCGCCATCCTGCTCATCATCGGCTGTGCCACGGCGATGTCGTGGGCGCTGACGCAGTCGGGCTTCTCGCATCAGCTGGTCGATGCCATGACCCATGTGCCGGGCGGCAAGCTGGGCTTCCTGGCGATCTCGGCGCTGGCCTTCGTGGTGCTGGGCAGCGTGCTGGAAGGCATTCCCGCCATCGTGCTGTTCGGGCCGCTGATGTTCCCGATCGCGCGCGTGATGGGTATCAACGAGATCCACTACGCCATGATTGCCATCTTCTCGATGGGCCTGGGGCTGTTCGCGCCGCCCTTCGGTGTGGGCTTCTATGCCGCCTGCGCCGTCGGCCGCGTGCAACCGGACAAGGCCATCGGCCACGTCTGGCCGCATATTGCCGCGCTCTTCTTTGCCCTGATCCTGCTGATCCTGTTCCCGTGGATTTCGATCGGCTTCCTCTAATCGTCATCGCGTCATCGTCATCGCCATCGTCACTGGAGTCTTTTCATGAAGAGTATCGTCGTTGAACAACCTCACCAGATCGCCGTCATCGAGCGTCCCTTGCTCGAACCGGCGGCGGGCCAGGTCCGGGTGCGCGTGCGCTACGCCGGCATCTGCGGCTCGGACCTGCACATCTATCACGGACAGAATCCGTTCGCCGTCTATCCGCGTGTGATCGGCCACGAGTTCGTCGGCCGCATCGATGCGGTGGGCAGCGGCGTGGAGGCATCGCGCATCGGTGAGTTGGTGGCGGTGGATCCGGTGGTCAGCTGCGGACATTGCTATCCCTGCTCGGTGGGGCGTCCCAATGTCTGTAATCACCTGGAAGTCTATGGCGTGCACCGCGACGGCGGTTTCTCGGAGGCCGTGTGCGTGCCGGCCGGCAATGCCTATGTCATCCCCGAGAGCATCGCCGAGACCTGCGCGGCCATTATCGAACCCTATGCGGTCGCGGCCAATGTGCTGAACCGCACTGGCGTCTTCCAGAACGATGTGGCCCTGGTCTACGGTGCCGGCCCCATCGGCCTGACCGTGGTGGAAGTGCTCAAGGGCGTCTACGGCGTGCGCACCATCGTCACCGATCGCCTGGATGAGCGGCTGGCGCTGGCCACCGCCTGCGGTGCGGATGAGGTCGTCAATACCGCGCGCGAGCCGATCACCGAGGCACTCCAGCACCTGGGCGTGGAGCGCGGCCCGACGCTGATCATCGATGCCGTCTGCCATCCGGCCATTCTGGAAGAGGCCGTGCGCCTGGCAGCGCCGGCCGGCCGGATCGGCCTGTTGGGCTTCTCGTCCGAACCCTCGGCCATCCCGCAGCAGGAGCTGACCAAGAAGGAACTGTCGCTGCATGCCTCGCGGCTGAATTGCGCGATGTTCCCGCGCGTGATCGAATGGGTGACCAAGGGCCTGGTGCGGCCGGAGAAGATCATCACCCATCGCATCGACTTCCGCGACGTGGCGCAGGCCTTCGAGATCGTGCAGAAGGATCCGCGCAACAGTTGCAAGGTGCTGCTGGATTTTGCGCCGGGCAATTGAGTGCGCCCCCTCTAGCGGAAACGAAAACGCCGGCAGTCGCCGGCGTTTTTCATGGGAGCAATGCCACAGCGGGCATCAGCACCTCGGACATCAGTCGCGGAAGTTGTTGAACTCCAGCGGGATATCCTTGACTTCCTTGCGCAGCAGCGCCATGGCGGCCTGCAGATCATCGCGCTTGGCCCCGGTGATGCGTACGGCATCGCCCTGGATGCTGGCTTGCACCTTCATCTTGCTGTCCTTGATGACGCGCACGATCTTCTTGGCGTCGTCGCTCTCGATGCCGTTCTTGACCTTGATCACCTGCTTGACCTTGTCGCCGCCGATCTTCTCGATCTTGCCTTCGTCCAGGAAGCGCACGTCCACGTTGCGCTTGGTCATCTTGTTGGTGAGCACGTCGCGCACCTGGCTCAGCTGGAAGTCGGAGTCGGCGAAGGCGGTCAGTTCACGTTCCTTTTGCTCGACGCGGGCGTCGGTGCCCTTGAAGTCGAAGCGGGTGGAGATTTCCTTGTTGGCTTGTTCTACGGCGTTCTTGACTTCGACCAGATTGGCTTCGCAGACGGTATCGAATGAGGGCATGGCTTTATCCTTATGTTCTTGCAGCCGGCGAAGGCCGGCGTTCTGACCCGTGATTTTAACGGACTAGGCCCGTTGCCGCCATCCTCGGCCCGCTGTCGGCGGATTTCCGGCCCGGCAGCGATATAATCCCAGCCCTATGACCACGCCTTTGCTTTCCGTCCAATGTGACGTTTCCCTGCGTACCCTCAATACCTTCGGCATCGAGGCCAGGGCGCACGCCTACCTGTCTGTCGATGGCCCTGAGACCCTGCGCGCCCTGCGCCAGGATGCCGCCCTGATGGCCTTGCCGCGCCTGGTGCTGGGCGGTGGCAGCAATCTCCTGCTGACGCAGGACTTCGATGGCCTGGTGTTGCACATGCAGGAGCGCGGCATCGCCATCACCGGCGAGGATGAGGAATTCACCTATGTGCGTGCCGCTGCCGGCGAGAACTGGCACGGCTTCGTGCAGTGGACGCTGGCGCAGGGCCTGGGCGGGCTGGAAAACCTCTCGCTCATCCCCGGCAGCGTCGGTGCCGCCCCCATCCAGAACATCGGCGCCTATGGCATCGAGGTCAAGGACCGCTTCCACAGCCTGCGCGCCTTCGACCTCGTCAGTGGCGAGGTGATCACGCTGGATGCGCAGGATTGCCGCTTCGGCTATCGCGACAGCGTCTTCAAGCATGCGCTGAAGGATCGCGCGGTGGTGCTGGATGTCACCTTCGCCTTGCCCCGGCGCTGGGAAGCCAATGCCAACTATGCCGATGTGGCCAAGGCGCTGCAGGACAAGGGCATCACCGAACCCGGCCCGCGCGACATCGCCGAGGCCGTCATCGCCATCCGCACCCGCAAGCTGCCCGACCCGGCCAGGATCGGCAATGCCGGCAGTTTCTTCAAGAACCCCATCGTGCCGGCGCGCCAGCGCGATATCCTGCTGGCCCAGCATGCCGACCTGGTCAGCTACCGTGTCGATGACGATCACTACAAGCTGGCCGCCGGCTGGCTGATCGATCGTTGCGGCTGGAAGGGCAAGACCATGGGACAAGCCGGTGTCTACGAACAGCAGGCGCTGGTGCTGGTCAATCGGGGCGGGGCGACCGGCGCCGAGGTGGCCCGCCTGGCCCGGGCCATCCAGGATGATGTGCTGGCAAGATTTGGCGTGCAGCTGGAGCCGGAGCCGGTCTTCATCTGAGGATCTGATGCGCCATGGCACTGATGGCGCAAGGCACATAAAAAAACCGCCCGGTATTGCTACCGGGCGGTTTTTTTTGATTGCTGCAGGACGTGCGATCAGCCGAAGTGGCAGACGTAGTCCAGGGTCTCGGTGACTTCGATGTCGAAGCTGGAGTTGCCCGGCACGTTGAACTGGGTGCCAGCGCCGTAGGTGTTCCAGGCTTCTTCGCCCTTCAGGCGCACGCGGCAGCTGCCGCCGTTGATTTCCATGATTTCCGGGGCGCCGGTGCTGAAGGTCAGCGAGGCCGGCAGGATCACGCCCAGGGTCTTCTTGGTGCCATCGGCGAACAGCACGGTGTGCGAGACGCACTTGCCGTCGAAATAGACATTGCCCTTCTTCAGGACGGTGACGTTGTCGAATTGGTTGCTCATCGAATCGCTTTCACAGGAACTGCGTTGGTTGAATCGGGATTACTTCTCATCACGGCCCAGGAGCGGCAGCGACACGGCAGTGCTGGAGTCCAGCAGGCCGGTGCCCTGGTAGATCGCCAGCTTCTGACGGGTGTCGGCGATGTCCAGGTTGCGCATGGTCAGCTGGCCGATACGGTCGATGGCGGAGAAGCTGCCTTCGCCCTTTTCCATGGTCAGGCGTTCCGGGTGGTAGGTCAGGTTGGGCGACTCGGTGTTGAGGATCGAGTAGTCATTGCCGCGACGCAGTTCCACCGTAACTTCGCCGGTGATGGCACGCGCCACCCAGCGCTGTGCGGTTTCGCGCAGCATGATGGCTTGCGAGTCGAACCAGCGGCCTTGATACAGCAGGCGACCCAGCTTGCGGCCGTTGTCGCGGTACTGTTCGATGGTGTCTTCGTTGTGGATGCCGGTGACCAGGCGCTCGTAGGCGATGAACAGCAGGGCCAGGCCCGGGGCTTCGTAGATGCCGCGGCTCTTGGCTTCGATGATGCGGTTCTCGATCTGGTCGCTCATGCCCAGGCCATGACGGCCGCCGATGCGGTTGGCTTCCAGGATCAGGTCGGTCATGTTCTCGAAGGTCTGGCCATTCAGGGCCACCGGACGGCCTTCTTCGAAGCGCACGGTGACGGTCTCTGCCTTGACTTCGACGTCATCGCGCCAGAACGCCACGCCCATGATGGGTTGCACGATCTTGATGCCGCTGTTCAAGAACTCAAGGTCCTTGGCTTCGTGGGTCGCGCCCAGCATGTTGGAGTCGGTCGAGTAGGCCTTTTCCACCGACATCTTGTAGTCGAAGCCGGACTTGATCATGAACTCGGACATTTCCTTGCGGCCGCCCAGTTCGTTGATGAAGGTGCTGTCCAGCCAGGGCTTGTAGATCTTCAGGTTGGGGTTCACCAGCAGACCGTAGCGGTAGAAGCGCTCGATGTCGTTGCCCTTGAAGGTGCTGCCGTCGCCCCAGATGTCGACGTTGTCGTCGCGCATGGCGGCCACCAGCATGGTGCCGGTCACGGCGCGGCCCAGCGGGGTGGTGTTGAAGTAGGTGATGCCGGCGGTGGAGATGTGGAAGGCACCGCTTTGCAGGGCGGCGATACCTTCGTTGGCCAGCTGTTCGCGGCAGTCCACCAGGCGTGCCAGTTCGGCACCGTATTGCATGGCCTTCTTGGGGATGGCGTCGTAGTCCGGCTCATCCGGCTGGCCCAGGTTGGCGGTATAGGCGTAGGGGACGGCGCCTTTCTGGCGCATCCAGGTCAGCGCGGCGCTGGTATCGAGGCCGCCGGAAAAGGCGATACCGACTTTTTGGTTGACCGGGACGGATTGCAGGATGTTGGACATGATCTTGACGTTGCGATGATGTTGAATTGAGTAGCAGGGCTGGGTGGCAGGTTCGACGTCTTCAGTGGTCGAACTTGCCGTGCACCAGGTATTCGAGCAGGGCCTTCTGGACATGCAGGCGGTTTTCCGCCTCATCCCAGACGACCGACTGCGGGCCGTCGATCACTTCGGCGGCCACTTCCTCGCCGCGGTGGGCCGGCAGGCAGTGCATGAAGAGGGCATCCTTCTTGGCGCGCGACATCTTGGCCTGGTCCACGATCCAGCCATCGAAGGCTTGCACGCGGGCATTGTTCTCGGCCTCGAAGCCCATGCTGGTCCACACGTCGGTGGTGACCAGATCGGCGTCCTGGCAGGCATCGGCCGGGTCGGCGAAGAAGGTGTAGTGCTGGTTGCCCGGCGTGACCTGCGCCGGGTCGATATCGTAGCCCTTGGGGGTGGAGACATTGACATGGAAGCCAAACACCTCGGCCGCCTGCAGCCACGAATAGAGCATGTTGTTGGCGTCACCCACCCAGGCCACGATCTTGCCCTTGATGCTGCCGCGATGCTCGATGAAGGTGAACACGTCGGCCAGTACCTGGCAGGGATGCTGCTCGTTGGTCAGGCCATTGATGACCGGCACGCGCGAATACCTGGCGAAGCGTTCGATGATTTCCTGGCCGTAGGTACGGATCATGATGACGTCGCACATGCGCGACATCACCTGGGCCGCATCCTCCACCGGTTCGCCGCGGCCGAGCTGGCTGTCGCGGGTATTGAGGTAGATCGCAGCACCGCCCATCTGGTGCATGCCGGCCTCGAAGGACAGGCGGGTGCGGGTGGAATTCTTTTCGAACACCATGACCAGCGTACGATCTGCCAGCGTGTGGTGGGGCTCGTAATTCTTGAACTTACGTTTGATCACACGGGAACGTTCGATCACGTACTCGTATTCATCAAGCGTAAAGTCGGAAAACTGAAGGTAGTGTTTGATTGCCATAAATAAAAACGGCGGCCAGTGTGGCGCCTGCCGCCGATAGTCATTAACTCCTTAGATTATAAGGGATTCGGCTTAAAAAGATACCCGGGGTAGTTGCTCCTGGGAAACCCCCTTCGATATCGGCGCATTCGGGGCAAAGATGCAGGCAGGCTATACTGCCTCGCCGCCGGCCATCTCGGGCCGGTTCCTCCTCCCTCTACCAGAGTCTGAACCATGCGCTTTGATCTTGTCTTGCGTTGCATGATGCTCGTGCTGACCCTGTCAGTGCTGCCAGTTTCCGCCCAGGAGTCGAACAAGGATTGTCCGCCACCGCTGCAGGTGAGCAGCGAGCAGGTCGAGCAACTCGCCCGGAGTCAACAGCCTGACCGCGGTCCCTTGTGGGAATTGAGCAAGGATGGCCGACGCTCCTATCTCTATGGGACCGTGCACGTGGCCAAGCTGGAATGGGATATTCCCGGGCCGGTGGTGCGCCGGGCACTGATTGCCTCGCGCGTACTGCTGGTCGAACTTGACGTGACCCAGCCCGAGATCGGGCAGCAGATGATCGCCCCCATGCCGGATCAAGCCGTCGAAACGGATTCCGCACACTATCGGGCATTGGCCTGGCGTGTCAGCAAGCAGTTCCACAAAGCCTGCCTGAACGAGGCCGGGTTCGGTGAGGCCAGTCTGTCGAGCAAGCTGAATTCGCTGATCCTGCTCTCGGCGCGGGATGCGGGTTTGTATCCGGACCTGGGCATCGATCTCGCCATCACCGGGTTCGTGAAGCATTTCAAGAAACCCGTTGTGGCGCTGGAGACCGTGGAGGAGCAACGGGTCTTGATTTCCCGCTCCACCTTGAATGAGCTGGAACAGAACATGAAGGAGCTGGAAAGCGGGGAGGCCAAGAAGAATCTCGAACGATTTACCGCCCTCTGGTCAGCGGGCAGCGTCGCCGAGATGGAGCGTTTCTGTGCCGCGAAGGATTGCTTTGGCGACGCGTCGGCTGCCCTCGAACGCAACACGTGGCTGGCGCAGCGCATCGCTGAACGGATGCAGTCCGATGACGGCGTCTTTGCCGCCATCGGCTTCCTGCACCTGGTCGGACCGGGTAACGTCCTGCAGCAACTGCGCGCCAAAGGATTCAAGGTACGGCAATTGACCGCACTGTCTCGCCGTTGACCCGGCGCGGCTCTTCAGTACAAGGTCTGTGAAGACTCATGCACCAGCTGCCCATACAGCTGGTGCCGCATGGCCGCGATCTCGCCGGCCTGCACCGCTTCCAGCACGGCACAACCCGGTTCATTGAGGTGATGGCAGTTGTAGAAACGGCACTTGCCCAGGTAGGGTGTGAAGTCGCGGAAAGCGCGCTCCAGCATGCCTTCGGAGAGCTGGTAGAGACCGAACTCCTGGAAGCCGGGCGAGTCGATGATGCTGGCGTCCTGCTCCATCTGGTAGAGCCGGGTGAAGGTCGTGGTGTGCTTGCCGGTATCGAGCGCGGCCGAGATCTCGCGGGTGGCGATGTCGGCATCCGGCACGATCAGGTTGATGATGGACGACTTGCCCATGCCCGACTGGCCGATCAGGATCGTGCTCTTGCCGGCCAATAGCGGCATGAAGGCCGCACGCGTCTCGTCGGGCTGTGCCTTGGCCGAGACTTCATGCACCGGATAGCCCAGCTTGGCATAGACCTGCAGCCGCTCGCGTGTCCTGGGCAGGGCCTCGGTGATGTCGGTCTTGTTCAGGATCAGGTGGGCCGCGACACCGGCCGATTCGGCCGCCACCAGCGAGCGCGAAACCAGGTCATCGGTAAAGCTGGGTTCGGTTGCCACCACGATGAACAGTTGATCCACATTGGCCGCCAGCAGCTTGGACTTGTACTGGTCGGAGCGGTAGAGCAGGGTCTTGCGCTCGTCGATGGCTTCGATCACGCCCTGGTTGGCCGAGGTACGGGCCAGGCGGATGTGGTCGCCCACGGACACGTCGCTCTTCTTGCCACGGGTGACGCAATGCAGTTTCTCGTCGCCTGCCTGGACCAGATAATGCCGCCCGTGGGCGGCGATGACCAGACCCGGTTCCAGCGCGGCCGTGTTGGCCGGTGCTCCTGCGCCGCGCGCGGCGGCATGCTTGCGGCCAGCCATCAGGCAGCGGCGCGCTGGGCGAAGAGGGCGTCGACCTTGGCGGCGCAGATGAAGTCGTTGGCCGAGAGACCGCCCCGACCATCGTTGACGCTGTGGGTATCGAAGCGCACGCTGCAGCGGTTGTAGCTCACGCCCAGGTCGGGATGGTGGTCTTCGGCGTGGATCACCCAGGCGATGGCGTTGACGAAGGCGATGGTCTCGTAATAGTTGCCGAAGGCGAAGGTGCGGGCCAGCTTGCCGCCGTCGATCTTCCAGTCGGGCAGGGCGGCCAGGTGGGCCTGGATGCCGGCGTCGTCCAGTGCGCCGATGGGCTGGATGCTGCGCGAGGCGGCGAGGGTGTGTGCGGTGATGCTCATGGAATTCTCCTGAAGGCCGGCGGCGTCACATGCCGCCGGCGCGAATGGGTGGATGTCAGTGGCCGGTGGCAGGTGTGCCGTGCGCGGCGTGCAGGTGCTGGATGCGCAGCGAGGCCGGCGGGTGCGAATCGTAGAAGGCCGAGTGCAGCGGATCGGGGGTGAGCGTGGAGGCGTTGTCTTCGTACAGCTTGACCAGCGCCGACACCAGGTCCTGGGCATTGGTGTGCTGGGCGGCGAAGGCATCGGCTTCGAACTCGTGCTTGCGCGAGGAGAGCGAGGACAGCGGCGAGAGCAGGAAGGTGAAGATCGGCAGCACCAGCATGAACAGGATCAGCGCCATCGCATCATTGCTGCCCAGGAGCAGGGGATTGACGCCCAGGCCGGTATAGAACCACACTTGGCCCTTCAGGTAGCCCAGCAGCGCCAGGAAGGCCAGCGACAGGGCGAACATCACCACCACGCGCTTGACGATGTGCTTGAGCTTGAAGTGACCCAGTTCGTGGGCCAGCACGGCCTCCATCTCATGCGGCGCCAGACGGGCTAGCAGGGTATCGAAGAAGACGATGCGCTTGTTCGGGCCGAAGCCGGAGAAATAGGCGTTGCCATGCGCGCTGCGTTTGGAGCCATCCATCACGAACAAGCCCTTTGAGGCGAAATCGACTCGCTTGAGCAGACCCTCGATACGGCTGCGCAGGCTGTCATCTTCCAACGGCGTGAACTTGTTGTAGAGGGGGGCGATGAAGATGGGGTAGATGACCAGCATCAGCAACTGGTATGCACACAGGAACAGCCAAGTATAGAGCCACCAGAAGCGACCGGCCTGTTCCATGAGCGCCAGCACCACCCATAGCAGCGGCAATCCCAGCACGATGCCCACCAGGGTGTTCTTGAGCAGGTCGACGAGGAACAGGCCGTGCGTCATCTTGTTGAAGCCAAAACCCGCTTCCAGCCTGAACTGGCGATAGTAGTCAAAAGGCAGATCCACCAGCCCTGAGATGATGCCAAAACCGGCCACCAGGGAAATCTGGTAGACCATGCCGGGTCCGCCGGTCCAGCCCAGCAGCAGGCCGGAGAGCCATTGCAATCCACCCAGCAGGGTGAAGCCGATCAGTACGGCGGTATTGACCAGCAGCGTCACCAGGCCGAACTTGGTGCGGGCGACTGTGTAGTCGGCGGCTTTCTGGTGGGCGTACAAGGAGATTTTCTCGGCAAACTCGGCCGGGACCGCGGCGCGATGCGCGATCACATGGCGGATGTGGCGCGAGGCCAGCCAGTAGCGGACCACCAGGCTGATGGCGAGGAAGACGACGAACAAAACCGAAAACGAAAGTGAAGACATGCTGTCCCTGTGCGAAAATGGCGAAAGTTCGATGCCGGCCCGCCGCGACCTCCCGGGGGAGCGCCGCCGCAAGCCGCCCCCGGCGGCCAGGCCAGCAGCAGGACAAGAACCATGCCGCCAGCGCACGCTGGGCGAGCGAACCATGCAGTAGATGGGTGCGAGACCCATTACGTCAATAAGGAAGAATTATGTCACAAGCCCCCGCCGCGCCCGCGCGTCCCAATGAAATGAACCTGGTCTGGGTCGACATGGAGATGACCGGCCTGGATCCGGATTCGGACCGCATCATCGAAGTCGCCGTGGTGGTCACCGACGCCGAGCTCAACGTGCTGGGCGAAGGCCCGGTGCTGGCCATCCACCAGTCCGACGAACTGCTGGACGGCATGGATGCCTGGAACAAGGGCACCCACGGCCGTTCCGGCCTGATCGACCGCGTCAAGGCCTCCACCGTCACCGAGGCCGATGCCGAACAGCAGATCATTGCCTTCCTGAAGCAGTACGTGCCGGCCGGCAAGTCGCCCATGTGCGGCAATTCCATCTGCCAGGACCGCCGCTTCATGGTGCGCGGCATGCCCAAGCTGGAAGAATTCTTCCACTATCGTAACCTGGATGTATCGACCCTGAAGGAGGTGTGCAAGCGCTGGAAGCCGGAGATCGCCACCGGTTTCAAGAAGCGCCAGATGCACACCGCCCTGGCCGACATCCTGGAGTCCATCGAGGAACTGAAGTACTACCGCGAGCACTTCATCAAGGAGTAATCATCTCCTTGCCGAAAAGAAAAGGCGCACCGTTGTCCGGTGCGCCTTTTTTATTTCCTCGAGGAAATGGTGGCGAAATCACTCGTCCGAGTCCGCTCCGCAGCATTTCTTGTACTTCTTGCCACTGCCGCAGGGACAGGGATCGTTGCGGCCGGTCTTGGGCGCCTCGCGCTGCACCTGTTCCACCGCCGACTTGCGCTTGGGCGCCCAGTAGCGATGGATATGCGGGATCGCCGATTCGATCTCGATGGCCAGCTTGTGGGTCTTGATGGGATCGTCGATGAGCTTGGTTTCTTCCTCTTCCAGCTCTTCGGCGCCGAGCAGGTAGATCGGACGCAGCAGCGGGCCGATGTTGGAATGGAAGATCTCGTCCCACTGCGCCGCGCGCAGCTGGATGCCTTCCCAGAAGCCCCAGGCCCAGGCTTCGGCGTCCAGCAGCGGCTTGCCTTCGTGCTCGCGCTCGCAGAACAGCGGTTCATATTCCTTGGGCGCCACTTCGAAGGTGATGGCGATCTCGTTCATGCTGCGCGCGATCAGGCTGGTGATGCGTTCGGCTTCCTTGCCGTTCTTGAACTTGGGCGTGTCTTCCGGGCGGCTGCCCCAGACGCGCGGCAGCCATTCGGCCATCAGGATTTCCTGCGGACCGATGGCCAGCGCCGTCAGGTAGCCATGCAGGGTATCCATGGTCATCACGTCGTCGGCGCAGCGGTCGGAGAGGAGGAAATCGTCGAGTTCGTCGAACTCGGCGTCGGAAAGGGGCTGGTCGAGATGCATGATGGGTCCAATTGCAGATGCTAAAGGCAGGAGTTTAAAGGCATTCAGCCAGGGGCGCGAGTATTGTTGGCCGGACAGGGTGGATTGTCCTGCGGTGTTGGCGCCGGCAACAGTACAATAGATGGATGAATCAAGATGCCTCTTCCTCAGCCCTGCCACCGTCCGACGCCACCTCCTTCGCCACGCTCTCGCCCGATACCGTGCTGGACGCCCTGGATGGGCTCGGCCTCTATGGCGATGGCCGCCTGCTGGCCCTGAACAGCTACGAAAACCGGGTCTATCAGGTCGGCATGGAAGAGGGGCCGCCGGTGGTGGTCAAGTTCTACCGGCCCCTGCGCTGGAGTGATGAGCAGATCCTCGAAGAACATGCTTTTTCGCAGGAGTTGGCTGACGATGAAGTTCCAGTCGTGCCCGCCATGCGCTTGGCCAATGGCGCGACCCTGCATCGCCATGCGGGTTTCCGCTTTGCCGTCTTCCAGCGCCACGGTGGCCGGGCGCCCGAACTGGACGATGCCGACACCCTGGAACGCATGGGCCGCTTCATCGGCCGCATCCATGCCGTGGGTGCGCGCAGCGCCTTCGTGGCGCGGCCGGCGCTGGATATCGCCAGCTTCGGCGAGGAGCCGCGCGACTGGCTGCTGGCGCATGATTTCATTCCCATGGATGTCGCCAGCGCCTGGCGCACGACCGTGGAACAGGCGCTGGAGGGTGTACGACGCTGCTATGACCGCGCCGGTGACATCGCCCGCTTGCGCCTGCATGGCGATTGCCATGTCGGCAACGTGTTGTGGACCGATGCAGGCCCGCACTTCGTCGATTTCGACGACAGCCGCAGCGGTCCTGCCGTGCAGGACCTGTGGATGCTGCTCTCCGGCGAGCGCAGCGACATGGTGCGCCAGCTGGCCGATCTGCTGGCCGGCTATGAAAGCTTCTGCGAATTCGAGCCACGCGAGCTGTACCTGATCGAAGCGCTACGCACCCTGCGACTGATCCATTATTCCGCCTGGCTGGCGCGACGCTGGGACGACCCGGCGTTTCCGGTGGCCTTCCCCTGGTTCAATACCCAACGCTACTGGCAGGACCGCATCCTGGAATTGCGCGAGCAGATCGCGCTGATGGATGAAGCGCCGCTGTGGCCGGTGTGAACCACCAGAGAACCAAGACAAAGCAAAGACATTCCATGAATCAATCCCTCATCCGCTGTGGCTGGGTCAACCTGAACAATCCGCTCTACGTGCAGTATCACGACCACGAATGGGGCGTGCCTTGCCACGACGAGACGCGGCTTTTCGAAATGCTCAACCTGGAAGGTGCCCAGGCCGGCTTGTCCTGGGAGACCGTACTCAACAAGCGGGAAAGCTATCGCGCCGCCTTCGACCAGTGGGATGCCGAGAAGATCGCCCTCTATGACGAGCGCAAGGTAGCGCAACTGATGGCCGATCCCGGCATCATCCGCAATCGCCTGAAGGTGGCCGCCACCATCGGCAACGCCCGCGCCTACCTGAAGCTGCGCGAAGAGCTGGGCGGGCTGGACGCCTATCTGTGGGGCCATGTCGATGGCCAGCCGGTGCGCAACCGCTGGCAGTCGCTGGCCGATTGCCCGGCCAAGACGCCGTTGTCGGATGCCATTTCCAAGGATCTGGCGCGGCGCGGCTTCAAGTTCGTCGGTTCCACCATCATCTATGCCTACCTGCAGGGCATCGGGATGATCAATGACCATGTGCAGGATTGTCACTGTCATGGCCGTTGAGCTAGTAATAACGGGCAGGGTGGCGACCGGTGGCAGTTGCGCGGTTTGGTTTACACTCGCAGCCTGACAGATTCACGAGGCCGGCTGGCGGCATGCCAGGCCGGTGAAGTTGGGGAGTAGCATGATTTTCGTCAAATGGTTTGGCTGGTCGGTCCTCTGGCTGCTGCCGCTGCTGCTGCGCACGGTAGTGCGCGCGCTCGGCCGCAAGTCGCTCATGGGCGGCCGTGGTGCCATCCGTCTGTGGTGCGGCAGCTTGCTGCTGCTGTGCGCCAGCAGTGCCATCGAGGCCCTGGTGCGGGTGCAATTGAGCACGGGGGAAGACAGCCAGCACGGCGATCTGGTCGGCACGGCGTTGATGGAAGCCCTGGGCGGCAAGCTCAGCCGTGGCCTGGCGGCGGTGCTGATGCTGGGTTTGCTGGCGCTGGGCCTGAAATGGTTGCTGGGCGCCATATTGAACCCCGGCAAGGACGTCGAGCGCGACGACCATCCCGAACTCGACCTGGGACCACCCCGGCGCGGCAGCATCGAGAGCGAGCGCGTGCGCATGAGTAGCCAGCGCAGCAGCTTCCCGAGCAGCCCTGAGCGCCGCATGCCGGTGGCACGCACACCAGCCGCATCGGGGCCGCGCCAGGCCTCGTCGCCCTTCGCACCGCGTCCGCGACCCAGTCGCCTGACGCCACCGCCGCGTCCAGCCGCCGAGAGTGCCCCCCGGGAAGACTGGCAGGTGCCGCTGTCCGCGATCACCGGCGGCAGTGGCCAGCGTGCGGCCCAGGCAGCCCAGGGCGGTGCCGCCGGACAGCCGGCCCCCGTCGGCAAGTGGCCCCTGCTCAAGCAGCCGGCACCGGCGCCCAAGGCCAGGCCGGAATCCGAATGGGCGGCCTTCGAAACCTTGCGTCCCACCGAGGCGATGCGGGCGCGCGCGGCAGCCAGCACGGCCATCTCGGCCGCCAGTGCGGCCGCCAATGCCAGCCTGTCGCGGGCGGCCAATCCGATGCCGCCGATCCGGCCGATCCCGCCATCGATCGCTCGTCCGGCGATCGCTCCCGTTCCCTCCCCGACATCCGCTGCCGCGTCGCCACCGATGGCGACCCGCAGCATCCGCATCAGCAGCGTCGGCCGTGCCGCGCCCCAGGGGCAGCCTGCGGGTGCGCCCGGCGAACATGCCGATGCCATCCCGACCCGTCTGATGCGCTCCCTGCAGGAGTCCGGTGAGCAGGCTGGCGGCACCACGCCAGCGCAGCATGCGCCCGTGGCACCTGTAGCATCTGTGGCACCCGTGGCGCCCGTGGTATCGATGACGCCGCCGCCCGTGCCTGCAGCCGATCCCCTGGCAGCCGCCAAGTTGCCGGACCTGCTGGCTCAACAGGAGCTGCAAGAGCAGCAAGAGCAGCAGGAGCCGCTCACACCGTTTGCCCCGCTGACGCCACCGACACCCGAAGCGGCGGAGCTGCCGCAGTTCCAGGCCCCCTGGTTCGACATGCTGCCCGATCCCGAACCGCAAGCCGTGCAGGAGGCCCCCGCCACCTCGACCTTCACGGTCTACCAGCCCGAACCGGCCCCGATATCGATGGCCTATCCGGACTACGCGGACTACGTCGACCCCCCCTACGTGGACATCCCCTTGCCGTCGCTGGAGCTGCTCGATGAAGTACCCGAGTCGCGCATCGAGATCGATCCCGAGCAGTTGCAGGAAACCGGTCGCCTGATCGAACAGCGCCTCAAGGAATTCAAGGTGCCCGTCACCGTGCTGGGCGCCGAAGCGGGACCGGTGATCACCCGTTTCGAAGTGGAGCCGGCGCAGGGCGTGCGCGGCGCCCAGGTGGTCAACCTGATGAAGGACCTCTCGCGGGCGCTGGGCCTGACCTCCATCCGCGTGGTCGAGACTATCCCCGGCAAGACCTGCATGGGCCTGGAACTGCCCAATGCGCGCCGCCAGATGATCAAGCTCTCCGAGATCATCCATTCGCAGGCCTATCGCAAGTCGGCGTCCCATCTCACGATCGCCATGGGCAAGGACATCACCGGCACGCCCGTGGTGACCGACCTGGCCCGCGCGCCGCACATGCTGGTGGCCGGTACCACTGGCTCGGGCAAGTCGGTGGCCATCAATGCCATGATCCTGTCGCTGCTGTACAAGGCCACGCCCGACGAAGTGCGCCTGATCATGATCGATCCCAAGATGCTGGAGCTGTCCATCTACGAGGGCATCCCGCACCTGCTGGCGCCTGTGGTGACCGACATGCGCGAAGCCGCGCACGCCCTGAACTGGGCGGTGGACGAGATGGAGCGGCGCTACAAGAAGATGTCCAAGCTGGGCGTGCGCAACCTGGCGGGCTACAACCAGAAGCTCGATGAAGCCGCCGCCCGTGGCGAGAAGATTCCCAACCCCTTCAGTCTCACGCCGGACGCCCCCGAGCCGCTGGAAAAGCTGCCGACCATCGTCATCGTCATCGACGAGCTGGCCGATCTGATGATGGTGGTCGGCAAGAAGGTCGAGGAGCTGATCGCGCGCCTGGCGCAGAAGGCGCGGGCTGCCGGCATCCACCTGATCCTGGCCACGCAGCGCCCCTCGGTGGATGTGATTACCGGCCTGATCAAGGCCAATATCCCGACCCGGGTGGCCTTCCAGGTGTCCTCCAAGATCGATTCGCGAACGGTGCTGGACCAGATGGGCGCCGAATCGCTGCTGGGCCATGGCGACATGCTGTTCCTGCCGCCGGGTTCGGGCTATCCGCAGCGCGTGCATGGCGCCTTCGTCTCCGACGAGGAAGTGCATCGCGTGGTGGAATACCTGAAGTCCTTTGGCGAACCGCGCTACATCGAGGAAATCCTGGCCCCGCCGATTTCCGAGGACACGGCCCAGGCTGACATGTTTACCAACGGCGAGGGCGGCGATCCGGAAGCCGATCCGCTCTACGACGAAGCCGTGGCCTTCGTGCTCAAGACGCGGCGGGCGTCGATCTCGTCGGTGCAGCGGCAACTGCGCATCGGCTACAACCGGGCCGCGCGCCTGGTGGAACAGATGGAGACGGCCGGCGTGCTCTCGGCCATGTCGCGCAATGGCAGCCGCGATATCCTGGTGCCGCCTTCGGGTGGCGAGGAATAGGGCGTACAGCGCATCTCCAAAGCAAAACGGCGAACCTGCAAGGGTTCGCCGTTTTGCTTTGACCGCCCCAGAGGGCGATCAGTGCAGCTCATGCATTCATGCACTCATGCATGCCATCAGACATCCAGCTGGGTCACCAGCTTGGTGTTGATGTAGGCCTCGATGGCCTCGGTGCCGCCTTCGGAACCGTAGCCGCTGTCCTTGATGCCGCCGAAGGGCAGTTCCGGCAGTGCCAGGCCCAGGTGGTTGATGGTCAGCATGCCGCTCTCCACGCGGTCGGCCAGCGCATGCTTGGTCTGCGCCGACTTGGCGAAGGCATATGCGGCCAGGCCGAAGGGCAGGCGGTTGGCTTCGGCGATCACTTCATCGAGGGTCTCGAAGGAATTGATCAGCGCCAGCGGACCGAAGGGCTCTTCGTTCATCACGCGAGCGTTCAGCGGCACATTGGTCAGCACGGTGGGCTGGAAGAAGTAACCCTTGTCGCCGATGCGCTTGCCACCAGTGCGCAGTTGCGCGCCGTTGGCGACGGCATCATCGATCAGCGCTTCCAGTGCCGGGATGCGACGCTTGTTGGCCACCGGGCCCATGCTCACGCCAGCCTCTAGGCCATTGCCCACCTTCAGCTGTTCGGCATAGGTGACGAACTTGTCGACGAAGGCATTGAAGACACCCTTCTGCACCAGGAAGCGGGTCGGCGAGACACACACCTGGCCGGCATTGCGGAATTTCGAGGTGGCCAGGGTCTTGGCCGCCACATCGATATCGGCATCGTCGAACACCATGGCCGGCGCGTGGCCGCCCAGTTCCATGGTGGCGCGCTTCATGTGCAGGCCGGCCAGTGCGGCCAGCTGCTTGCCCACCGGCGTGGAGCCGGTGAAGGAGATCTTCTTGATCACCGGATGCGGGATCAGGTATTCGGAGACCTCGGCCGGTACGCCATAGACCAGGTTGATGACACCGGCCGGCACGCCGGCATCGGCGTAGGCGCGGATCAGTTCAGCCGGCGAGGCCGGGGTTTCTTCCGGGGCCTTGACGATGATGGAACAGCCCGCTGCCAGCGCCGCCGAGAGCTTGCGCACCACCTGGTTGATGGGGAAGTTCCAGGGCGTGAAAGCCGCCACCGGGCCGACCGGCTCCTTGATCACCATCTGGTAGGCGCCCGGGGTGCGGGCCGGCACCAGACGGCCATAGGTACGGCGGGCCTCTTCGGCAAACCAGTCGATGATATCGGCCGAGGCCAGGGTTTCCATCTTCGCTTCGGCCACCGGCTTGCCCTGCTCCTGGGTCATCAGGGGAGCGATCTCGTCGGCGCGCTGACGCAGCAGGTCGGCGGCGCGGCGCATGATCTTGGAGCGCTCGAAGGCCGACATCTTGCGCCAGGTCTCGAAGCCTTTCTTGGCCGCGTCCAGTGCGCGATCCAGGTCTTCACGACCGGCATGGGCGATCTTGCCGATGACTTCTTCGGTGGCCGGGTTGATCACATCGATGGTGCGGCCGGAGGCGCTGGCGGTCCATTCGCCGTTGATGAAAAGCTGTACGTCCTTATACATGTGCGAACCTCGTTGATCAGGTTGGGGGAGACGCCGCCAGGCGCACGGAGCGCGGCGGCAAGGGGAATAGGCAGACAGACCGGAAAGAACAGGCCTGGTTCAGGCGCCAGCCTGTGGCTGGCCAAGATTTCCTTTATACCATGCGGACGATTTTCGCGTTGGCGCTGCCCCATCCGCGGGGCTGGACGGCCAGCCCGCAAGCAGGAACAATCATTGTCGGCAGCGGGTCACACCGCCATAACAATGCACCAGGAGAAGGCCCCCATGAGCAATCCATTGCGCCCATCCGACGACCTCGACACCCCCTCAACCAGCGATGCGCTGCCCGCCGGTGGCATCGTCGCCGGCGCCCTGGTCAGTGCCGGCCTGGGCATCTGGCTGGGCCGCAAGCGGCGCCAGCGACGGCTGGCCGGGGTGACGGCAACACCTGCTGCGATACCGGGTGAAAAGGCCGTGGTGCCTACCTCTGCTGTCAATTCGGCCACCTCGGGTCTGGAGCGCGCCCTGCGCCTGGTAACGCTGGTCCTGCCGCTGGTGGCGGCGTGGCGGCGGGGTTCGGCGCGCGCCAAGGTCGCTGCCCGGAGCGCGCCGCCACCGGCAGCGGATGCACCGGCGCGCATCGATATCGTCAAGGCCAGGCTGGAGCCGGCGCCGTCCGACTATCTCGACCCCGCCGCCGAGGTCAAGATGATCCAGGGTGGCTCGCGCGCGCAGCAGGCCTGGCAGCTGACGGTGGCGGCCATCAATGCCTGGCTCAACGACTTCGCCCCCAGCATGGGCGCGGCCATTGCCTACTACACGATCTTTTCGATTGCCCCGATGCTGGTGATTGCCATCGCCGTGGCCGGCATGCTGTTCGGCCACGATGCCGCGCAGGGAGAGATCGTCAACCAGATCCGCGACATCGTTGGTACCGAAGGTGCCTTCGCCATCCAGGGCTTGCTGAAGTCCGTCAGCCAGCCGCGCGAGGGCATGATTGCGGCGGGTATTTCGGTGGTGACGCTGGTCATCGGCGCCACGGCCGTGTTTTCCGAATTGCAGAGCGCGCTGGACCGCATCTGGCGCATTCCCGCGGTCACGCGCAAGAGCGGCGTGTGGCAACTGGCGCGCACCCGCTTGCTGTCCTTCGGCCTGATCATCGGCCTGGGATTCCTGCTGATCATCTCGCTGGTGGTCAGTGCCGCGCTGGCGGCGTTGGGACGCTGGTGGGGTGGCTGGTTCGAGGGCTGGCGGCTGGTGTTGCAGGTGCTGAACTTCGTGTTGTCCTTCGTGGTGTTCTCCACGCTCTTCTCGATGATCTACAAGTTCATGCCGCGCGTGACGCTTTCCTGGCGCGACGTCTGGATCGGCGCGGTCGCCACCACGGTGCTCTTCATCATCGGCAAATACCTGGTCGGCTTGTATCTCGGCAGTACCGGCATGACGTCCGGCTTCGGCGCGGCGGGTTCGTTTGCGCTGCTGCTGCTGTGGATCTACTACTCGGCCCAGATCTTCCTGCTGGGGGCGGAATTCACCTGGATCTATGCCAACAATTTCGGTTCGCGTGCGCAGCGGCAAAAGCTGGTCAATACGATGGAAGATCATCACGTGAGTATCGAACAGGCGCAACAGGTTGTGCGTGCCAGCGAGAACGTCCGTTGAGATGGGCTCTCGGGAGCGATGCAATACTGTCGTGAAGTGCGTTGCAAGAATTGTCGAGAGAGTGCTGCGCGATCGGGTGGCTTGCTTGCGCTGTGTGGCGGCTGCAGGCAGGCTTCTGACGTGACGCGGATAAAATAAGTCCAAGTCTAATAATTAGGCATAATTTTATAGATGGACTTATAATCTAAGCGCATGAATTCGATCAGGTGGCATCCAAGGGCGGTCAAGCAGCTTCTCAAGATCAACCGCCTCGATCAGGTCAGGATCAAGGATGCAGCGGCCAAACTGGCGCAGATGCCGCACTGCCAGCATGTGAAGTCGCTGCTCAATCATCCTTGCCAATACCGTCTGCGGGTTGGTCACTATCGGGTGTTCTTCAACTTTGACGGGAGTATCCGCATCGTCTCCATCGAGGAAGTGAGCAAGCGCGATGAACGCACCTACTAACATCCAGATCATCCACGGACCGGACGGGAAGCCGGCCTTTGTCGTGATCCCCTACGACGATTACCTCAAGGAGCATCCTCAGGACGATGCGCGATATGTTCCGCACGAAGTCGTGGCGCTGATGGTGGATCATGAGTGGACTGCCGTGCGCTGCTGGCGCGAGTATCTGAATCTGACCCAGCAAGAGGTGGCGCAGCGACTGGGTATTTCGCAATCCGCCTATGCGCAGCAGGAGAGCAGTCGCCGGCTGCGCCCAGGCACGCTGGAAAGAATCGCCGCCGCCCTGGGGCTGGAGGTGGAGCAGTTGGATCTTTGAGCCTGCCTCGCCAGATCCATCATGCTGTTTCGCATGCATGAAAAAAGCCCCGCCGAAGCGGGGCCAAGAGGGAACTGAGGAAACCTCAGTCGGTGCAACAACGCAAAACACCTGTTGCAGCGGGCGTCATGCCGCACACGCGATGTGCATGGCGCCCGGCGGCGAATCAATACTTCCACATGATCTTCTGCAGTTCCTTGGGATCATTGGTCTTGGTCAGTGCCAGCTCGGCCAGGATGCGGGCCTTCTGGGCGTTCTGGTCGTCGGTGACGACCCAGTCGTACTTGTCGTCAGGCTGCTCGCCATTGCGGATCACCACACCGCTGCCGGTGCGGGTCGCGCGGATGACTTGCACGCCCTTGCTGCGCACTTCCTGCAGCACCGGCACGATCTGCTCGGCTACGCTGCCGTTGCCGGTGCCGTCATGGATGATGGCCTTGGCGCCGGCTGCCACGAAGGCGTCATAGGCGGCGCGGCTGACGTTGCCATAGTTGTAGGCGATGTCCACGCGCGGCAGGCTGTTGATCTGGTCGATGTCGAACTCGGTCTGGGTGGTGTGCGGACGGGCTGGCAGACGATAGAACATCAGCTTGTTTTCCACCACGTAGCCCAGCGGGCCGTAGGGCGAACGGAAGGTCTCGACCTTGAAGGAATTGCTCTTGGTGACGTCGCGGCCCGAGTGGATCTCGTCGTTCATCACCACCAGCGTACCCTTGCCGGCGGCTTCCTTGCTGCCGGCCACCAGCACCGCGTCATACAGGTTCAGCGCGCCATCGGCGCCCAGTGCCGTACCCGGACGCATCGAGCCGACCACCACGACCGGCTTGCTGCTCTTGAGCACCAGGTTCAGGAAGTAGGCAGTCTCTTCGATGGTGTCGGTGCCGTGGGTGATGACCACGCCATCCACGTCATTCTGCTTCAACAGTTCGGAGACGCGCTTGCCCAGTTTCAGCAGGCGTTCGTCGTTGAAGCTCTCGCTGCCGATCTGGAAGATCTGCTCGCCGCGCACGTTGGCGATCTTGGAGATCTCGGGGACGGCGGCGATGATCTTGTCCACCGGCACCACGGCCGATTGATAGGCGGCGGTGTTGACGCTGGATGCGCCGGCGCCCGCGATGGTGCCGCCGGTGCCGATGACGACGACGTTGGGTTTGGTCTCCTGTGCTTGCGCCACAAAGGCGCAGGCCAGGGAAAGGATCATCACGGCGCCGATTTTCTTGAAGTGTGCCTGCTGCATTTTTATTAGTCTCCAGTTTTCTAGGTGGGCCGCAGGGTGGGGCACGCTCGTTGTCCTGATAGGTGCGTCGAGCGGACCCTGCGGAGGGGTTCTCGCTGATGGCATCGAACGTTGGCGATCATACGAAAGCGACGAGGCGCTGTCTCATGCTTTTAAAACATGGACGGATGCAGCGCATGCATGAGCCCGGCCCAGCACCGGTGCGGTGTGCATGGCGGACGCACGAAAAAGAAAAAGCCGCATGTGCGGCCTGGTGACAAGAGCGGGGCGGGACGATCGTCTAGAAGAATTCCACCGTATCGTTGGTCGTGATGCCCGAGCGCAGCACGCCCGAGTTGACCAGTTCCTGGTAGTAACAGATGCGGTTGCGACCGCTCTTCTTGGCGTGATACAGGGCCTGGTCGGCGTGACCCAGGATCACCACCGGCGTCTCGCGGGCGATGCCCACGAAGCCCAGACTGACGGTGACCTTGCCCACTTGCGGGAAGTCATATTCCTGGACGTTCTGGCGGAAGCGGTCGAAGATCTTGCGCGCATCGGCAAGCGAGGTCGAGCGCAGCAGGATCACGAATTCCTCGCCGCCGAAACGGAAGATGCGGTCATGGCCACGGAAGGAGGCACGCAGGATGTTGGCCACCAGGATCAGCACCTCGTCACCATACAGGTGGCCATAGCGGTCATTGACCTGCTTGAAGTGATCGATGTCCACCACCGCCAGCCAGTGTCCCTTGGCGTCGTCGGAATCCTCCGCCATGTCGTGGCGGCGCTCGTCGCGGTCCATCGAATGCGCTTCGTGCGGAGCGATGGCAAAGGCGTAGCGGGTGAACTGCTCGTCGAAGGTCTTGCGGTTGAACAAGCCCGTCAGCGCATCGCGTTCGCTGTAGTCGAGCAGGCTCTGGTAATTGCAGTAGACGTGGAAGATGCCATTGATCACCTCCATCATCTGCGTATCGAAAGGCTGTTCGCTGCGGATCTCCAGGCAGGAGTTCATCTTGCCATGCAGCCACACCGGCAGCCACAGCACGTGCATGCCATCGGGCGTGGTTTCGAGGTATTCATTGAGATGGTTGCGGATGCAGACCATCATCGACGGATAGCTCGACAGCGGTTCCTTGGGATCGTCTTCGGTATGTTCGGCGATGGTATGGACGGTGCCGTCGCGGATGACCATCTTTTCCTGGACGTAGTGCTCGTCGCGCATCGAGAAGATGTCGAGCATGCGGATGACCTGGACATTGGTCAGCTGGTACAACGCGGAGATGACGGAGATGGCCAGCCGGGAATGCTCCCGATGGGCCGTGATCTCTACCAGATGCTTGAGCAGCGGTTTCTTCATCTCGTCGTCGATGTCCTGCATGAGCCCATTGTTTTAGTTTGGTCGGTACTCGGCTTGTGCTTCACGGCATGTACTTCGCCATTCAAGCAATGTCAGAACCAATGCAAGAATCACGCCATGAATCTTGCAAGGAAGCACAAGGATTCTACACGCTGGCATGCACAAGCATGAAGCAGTTTTTAGCAAATCCCCTGCGATTATGTTGATTGATTTCCGCATGGAAATTTTATGTGAATTTGATTTTTGATTACGTGCGCATTTGCGAGTTTTTTAACTTCTTTCATGCATCGGAGTTATAAGAGATGCCCTGGATGTCGCACCTGCAGAGCATTTGACGCACATTGACCGGCGTGGCTCGTATCGTCTCTATCCTTGTGCCCGGCGTGTGTCCGCACTGTTCCAGGCTGCAAAAAAAATCGCCGGCAACGGCCGGCGATGGAGGGGGTAGGGCGGGTCCGCAGTCACTGTAACGTTGTGTATCGGAACATATCGTTTTATATCGTTTCCGTCGTTGCAGGCTGTCGGTGGCTGCCGGTGGCCACGATCATGCGTAGATGATCAGCAGCGCCACGGCGATGATGAGGCCGAACTTGGTGATCTTGTAGACCGTCCGGTTCCAGTTCTTGAAGCGGCGGCGGTACTGGCCGGCCAGCCAGACGAAGCGGAACAGCTTGTTTACCCGTCCGGTCTGGTCGCCGGTCTCATTGGGGGAGGCGGCGGCGGTCATCATGGTGCGGCCGAGGAAGCCATTGATGGCTTCCGCCCAGCGATAGCGCAGCGGACGCTCGACGTCGCAGAAGAGGATGATACGGTTCGTCTCGGTGCCGTTCTGGGCCCAGTGGATGAAGGTCTCGTCGAATACCACGCTCTGGCCATCGCGCCAGCTGTAGCGCTGGCCGTCGACTTCGATGAAGCAGCGGTCATCGTTGGGGGTGACCAGGCCCAGGTGGTAGCGCAGCGAACCGGCGAAGGGGTCGCGGTGCGGGTTCAGGGTGCCGCCCGGGGCCAGCTCGGCAAACATGGCGGCCTTCACGCTGGGGATGCGCTGCAGGATTTCCACGGTCTTGGGGCAGAACTTTTCGGCCGAGGGGTGGCTGGCGTTGTACCACTTCAGGTAGAAGCGTTTCCAGCCGGCCTTGAAGAAGGAGTTGAAACCGGCATCGTCATTCTTCTCGGCGGCCTTGATCTTGGCCATCTCGCGCAGCGCCACGGCTTCGTCGCGGATGACTTCCCAGTTCTGGTCGATCAGGTCCAGGTCCTTGAACTCTCTGACGGCCGGATAGGGGGTGGCCGGCACGCGCGAGAACGCGTACATGAACAGGTTGATCGGCGACATGATCGACGAATGGTCGAAAAACTGGCGCAGGAAGGGCAGCCGCACGCGTCCACGGAAATGGATGAACAGGATGGAAAACAGGTAGATAAAGACGATAGCCCACTTCATTGCATGGTCCTCTTGATGGTACTGGCCTTTCCAGGTGAAGGAAAAGGCGCGGGCGGATAAAGCCCATATGGGGTCAAAGTCGGGGAGATCAACGGCAAAGGCAGCCGTAAGGCGCGAGATGCATGGTGATGAGCTGATTTCCCCGGGCTGCGTGCACGCCAGGGGGCGTCGTTTACGCAGAGCAAGCGGGGATTCTACACCAAGGGCCTGTCAGCAATTGTAAGCAGGTCGGCGGGCGCCGGAGTGAAGTGCCATTCATCTTCCCGGGCGCTGATGCAAGTCAAGCGCACAAGAAAAAACGGACCGGAAAGTCCGGTCCGTTCAGCATGAGGCCCTCAGGCCGTCATCAGGCTGCCTGGGTGACCACCTTGGCGGCACGGTTCCAGCGTGGCAGGCCGGTGAAGGCGAAGTCGATTTCCGGCACGCGGCCGGCGACGATCTCGGCGATGGCACGACCGGAGCCGCAACCCATGGTCCAGCCCAGGGTGCCGTGGCCGGTGTTGAGGTACAGGTTGGCGAACCTGGTCTTGCCCACGTACGGCACGTTGGACGGGGTCAGCGGACGCAGGCCGGTCCAGTAGGTCGGGTTCTCGTAATCGCAGCCGTCCGGGAACAGCTCGCGGGTGCGGCGGGTGATGGCTTCGCAGCGGGTGGTGTTGAGTTCGCGGGTATAGCCGTTCAGTTCGCAGGTACCCGCCACGCGCAGGCGGTCGCCCAGGCGCGAGACCACCAGCTTGTAGCCGTCATCGGTCAGCGAGACGGACGGCGCGGCATCCGGGTTGGTGACCTTGTAGGTGGCCGAATAGCCCTTGCCTGGGTAGAGCAGCAGGTCGATGCCCAGCGGCTTGACCAGTTGCTGCGAGAAGCTGCCCATGGCGACCACGAAGGTGTCGGCGGTGAGCACTTCATGGCGGCCGTCCGGATTGATGACTTCCACGCCGGTCACGCGGGCCGAGGCGCCGGCGCCTTCGGTGATCAGGCGGGTGATGCTGGTGGAGTAACGGAACTCGACGCCGGCTTCCTCGCTCTTCTTGGCCAGGCCCGTGGTGAGCTTGAAGACGTCGCCCGATTCATCGGTGGCGGTGAAGTCGCCGCCGACGATCTTGCCGCGCATCGATTCCAGTGCCGGCTCGATGCGGATCACCTCGTCGGCGCCGATCGATTCGCGCGGGCAACCCAGGTCGCGCATGAGCTTGGCGGCGGGCAGGGAGTCCTGGAATTCCTTTTCTTCGGTATAGAAGTGCAGGATGCCGCGGGTCAGGTGGTCGTACTGGATGCCGGTCTCGGCGCGCACGGACTGCAGGGTCTGGCGGCTGTATTCGCACAGCGCGACGATGTTGCGGATGTTTTCGTCGGTGCGGGCGGCGGTGCATTCGCGCAGGAAGGCCACGGCCCACTTCCATTGCAGCCACTCGGGGCGGAAGCGATAGAGCAGGGGGGCATCTTCCTTGCCCAGCCACTTGAGCACCTTCATCGGCGCGGCCGGGTTGGCCCAGGGTTCGGCGTGCGATACCGAGATCTGGCAGCCATTGGCGAAGCTGGTTTCCTGCGCGGCGCCGGGCTGGCGCTCGATGACGGTGACGTCGTAGCCCTGCTTCTTCAGGAACCAGGCCGAGGCGGTCCCGATAATGCCTGCGCCCAATACGATCACTTTCATCTCACTCTCCCGGTTTTGCGTGAACTTGCTGCTGGATTCTTGATGGATTCGCTTCGCGTGAACGAATGCGAACGATGCATGCATTGTAAGAAAAGCGGGATTGCCGATGTACTCAATACCGGGCTATATTTTTATAAATAAAAAGGCGATAGTGAATTTTTCTTTCAAAAACAAAAGAAAAGCGGCTTCGTATTTATTTTTTTGAAGATGCGAATCGCGCCATCTCTTCCGCTACTGCCCGCGTGACCGTTTCTGCCAAGGCTTCATGCAGGTTTTCCTTGATGCGCTGCGTCAGGATCGTGGCGAGATTGTCCAGCGCCAGCGCCATCTGGTCCTGCAGGTGTTGTTGCAGCACGGTATCGGCTTGTTCCAGCAGGCTCTGCAGGACGTTTTCGCGGATTTCCTGTTCCCACTGGCGGTATTGCTCGGCCGCTGGCGTGACCGGTACTGCGGACACGGGAGGCTGGTAGCTGGTCGCCGATGGCGGGGTATGGAAGGCGCCCGGGAAAGCGGCGGCGGTGTAGTCGGCGGCCGCCGGCGAGGCCGGTGCGGGGGCTGCCGGGATCACCTCGGTGAGCAGGGGGATGCTGTTGTCGTCGTGGTTCATGAGCGTGCCGGCCTCAGGCGGCCACGTGGTGGGTCAGCGGATAGCCGCGTTCCTTGTAGAAGCGATAGCGGTCACGGCCGGCGGCCTTGTCGGCGTCGTCGGCGGAAATGATTTCCAGCAGGCGCTCGAAACGGGCGAAATGGGCCGGCGTATCCGCGCCGAGGTTGATGAGGATCTGGTGGTGGGGCAGTTCCAGCGTGTCGTCATCGGCCAGGATGATGGGCGTCTGCGCGGCCAGCGGGTCGCGGGCGTGGACATGCGGCAGGAAATCCTGCTCGGAAAAGCCCCAGAGCGCCTGGTCCAGTTGCTGCAGCTGGGCGCGGTCGGGCACGCGCAGCACCATGGTGGCGCCAGTGGCGTGCGCCTTGCGCACCAGGCGGCAGACGTAGGCGATCTTTTGCGGGACGTTGCTATGGAAATCGATTCGGGTCATGGCGCAAGTATAGTGGTTGGCGCTGCAGCATGCCATTCGGAGGCGGCAAACAACTTCACCTGCCAGTGCATATCTCCTGCACCGTTCGGCCTGAGTAGGCCCGTAGGGACGTATCGAAGGCAGCGCTCTCCTTCGATTCGCTCAGGAGCGCCTTCGATACGCGGCATGGCCGCTACTCAGTCCGAACGGTGTAGGGTGGGGAAATAAAAATGCCGTTCAGCAAGGTGCTGAACGGCATTGCGTGGCGAGCCGATGCGTCGCTCAGGCTGCCATGCCGCTATGGCGCAGCAGTGCATCGATGCTGGGTTCGCGGCCACGGAAGGCCTTGAAGGACTCGATGGCCGGACGCGAACCACCGACGGCGAGGATCTCCTGCTGGAAGCGACGGCCGGTTTCCAGCGAGATCACGTTGCCGCTGGTGGCGGCGGCTTCCTCGAAGGCGCTGTAGGCGTCGGCCGACAGCACCTCGGCCCACTTGTAGCTGTAGTAGCCGGCTGCATAGCCGCCCGCGAAGATGTGCGAGAACGAGTGCTGGAAGCGGTTGAAGGCGGGCGGGCGGATCACGGCGATACGGTCGCGCACGCTGTCGAGCAGTTGCTGCACGGTCTGCTGGCCACCCACTTCATATTCATGGTGGATCAGCATGTCGAACAGCGAGAACTCCACCTGGCGCAGCATCTGCAGGCCGGACTGGAAGTTCTTGGCGGCGATCATCTTGTCGTAGAGCGCACGCGGCAGCGGCTCGCCCGAGTCGGCATGGGCGGTGAGGTGCTGCAGCACATCCCATTCCCAGCAGAAGTTTTCCATGAACTGCGAGGGCAGTTCCACGGCATCCCATTCCACGCCGGAGATGCCCGACACGCCCACTTCATCGACTTGCGTGAGCATGTGATGCAGGCCGTGGCCGAATTCGTGGAACAGCGTGATCACTTCGTCATGGGTGAACAGGGCCGGCTTGGCCACGCCGTCGACCACGGCCGGTTCGGTGAAGTTGCAGACCAGGTAGGCGATGGGCGTTTGCACGCCCTGTGCGGTCAGGCGGCGGGCGCGGGCGTCGTCCATCCAGGCGCCGCCACGCTTGCCGGCGCGGGCATACAGGTCGAGGTAGAACTGGCCGACCAGCTGGCCGTCGCGTTCGATGCGGAAGAACTTCACATCCTTGTGCCAGACCGGTGCGGTATCGGGCTTGATCTGCACGCCGAACAGTTGCTGGGCCACCTGGAACAGGCCGCCGACCACCTTGGGCTCGGGGAAGTATTGCTTCACTTCCTGTTCCGAGAAGGCGTAGCGCTGCTCGCGCAGCTTTTCCGAGGCGTAGGTGCTGTCCCAGGCGTTGAGCTCGTCCAGGCCCAGGGTCTCGCGGGCGAATTGCTTCAGTTCTTCATAGTCCTTCTGGCCGAAGGGGCGGGCACGCTGGCCCAGGTCTTCCAGGAAGGCGATCACTTCGCTGGGCGACTGTGCCATCTTGGGCACCAGCGAGACCTCGGCGAAGTTGGCATAGCCCAGCAGTTGCGCTTCTTCCTTGCGCAGCTGCAAGATCTGGTCGATGTTGCCGCCGTTGTCCCACTCCGGCTTGACGCCCAGCTCGGAGGCCTTGGTGGCGTTGGCGCGGTAGATCTTTTCGCGCAGGGCGCGGTTGTCGGCGTACTGCAGCACCGGGAAGTAGGACGGGAAGTGCAGCGTGAACTTGTAGCCGGGCTTGCCATCCTTCTCGGCGGCGGCACGGGCGGCCTGCTTCACATCGGCCGGCAGACCAGCCAGTTCGGCCTCGTCCTCGACGAAGAGGGCGAAGTCATTGGTGGCGTCCAGCACGTTTTCCGAGAAACGCGTGGTCAGCATGGCCTGCTTTTCCTGGATCTCGGCGAAGCGTTCCTTCTTGTCCTCGGGCAGCTCGGCGCCGGACAGGCGGAAGTCGCGTACGGCGTTGTCGACCACCTTGCGGCGTGCCGCCGACAGCTGGGCGAAGGCCGGGCTGGCCTGCAGGGTCTTGTATTTGTCGAACAGCGCCAGGTTCTGACCCAGCCCGGTCCAGAATTCCACCAGGCGCGGCTGGTTCTCGTTATAGGTGGCACGCAGGGCCGGGGTGTCCATGACCGAGTTCAGGTGGCCGACCACGCTCCAGGCGCGGCCCAGCTTCTCGGTGGCCGACTCCAGCGGCTCGACGAAGTTGTCCCAGGTGACCTCCGCCATCGGCGCTTCCAGTTCGGTGACCAGGCGGCTGGCGTCGGCCAGCAGCTTGTCCAGGGCCGGCGTGACGTGCTCGGCGGCGATGGCGTCGAACTGGGCGTAGCCCGAGAAGTCGAGCAGGGGATTGGCGGCGATGTCGGTGGTGGTCATGGGCTCTCGTTTCTCTGATGCCCCCGCTGACGTGGCGCCAGCGGGAGGTGATGCGGTCTTAGGTACGTTCTGCGGCTTCGATGGTGTTGACCAGCAGCATGGTGATGGTCATCGGACCCACGCCACCCGGCACCGGGGTGATCCAGCCGGCGACTTCGCGGGCATTGGCGAAATCGACGTCGCCGCACAGCTTGCCGTTGTCATCGCGGTTCATGCCGACGTCGATGACGACGGCGCCGGGCTTGACCATGTCGGCGGTGACGATGTTGCGCTTGCCGGTGGCGACCACCAGGATGTCGGCCTGGCGGGTGTGGTGGCCGAGGTCACGGGTCTTGGAATTGCAGATGGTGACGGTAGCGCCGGCTTGCAAGAGCAACATCGCCTGCGGCTTGCCCACGATGTTGGAGGCGCCCACCACCACGGCATTGGCGCCGCGCACGGGGTAGTCGATCGATTCCAGCATCTTCATGACGCCATAGGGCGTGCAGGGGCGGAACAGCGGCTGGCCCGTCATCAGCAGACCGGCATTGCTGACGTGGAAACCGTCCACGTCCTTCTCGGGGGCGATGGCTTCGATCACCTTGTGGGCGTCGATATGGGCCGGCAGCGGCAGTTGCACCAGGATGCCGTTGATCTTGGGATCCTGGTTGAGGGCGTCGATGCGGGCCAGCAGATCGGCTTCGGTCAGCGAGGCTTCGTATTTTTCCAGCACCGAGTGCAGGCCGTTGTCCTGGCAGGCCTTGACCTTGTTGCGCACATAGACCTGGGAAGCCGGGCTGTCGCCCACCAGGATCACGGCCAGGCCTGGTTGCTTGCCTTGGGCGGTGAGGGCGGCGGCACGCTTGGCGACATCGGCGCGCAGTTGTTGGGAGAGCAGGTTTCCGTCGATCAGTTGAGCAGGCATGGCAGATAGAGAAAGGCAAGACTAGGGGGAAAGCTCCCGGGCGGGCCGGGGCGACTGGGGCGCGCAAGCGCCAGAGCCCGACATTATAAAGCCTGCCGGCAGGGGCGAGGACATGCCGGCAGCCGTAGAGTTGTTGTCAATTTGAAAATAAAAACCGGCAACTTCGGACGACACCGGCATTTGGCCTGCCTCACAACGGGAATTGTCAATTTCGGTTATGCTCCGGCAACCAAGCAACCCCGCCCTGATTGATTGAAGGATTCCCGCATGACCGATCTGCTCACACGACGCCTGCAACAGCTTTCCCAGCCGCAACATCTGGCGCTGCTGGGCCGGGGTTTGCGTGGTGTCGAGCGAGAGACCTTGCGGGTCGATCGCCAGGGCCAGCTGTCGCACAAGCCGCATCCGCCGGCGTTGGGTTCGGCCCTGACCAATGACCTGATCACCACCGACTACTCGGAATCGCTGCTGGAGTTCATCACCCCGGCCATGCCCGACATCGCCGATGCCCTGCAGCGCCTGGACGAGATCCATCGCTTCGCCTATGCCAAGCTGGATGGCGAACTGCTGTGGAATGCCTCCATGCCCTGTGTGCTGCCGCCGGAAGAGGAGATTCCCATCGGCTGGTACGGCAGCTCCCATATCGGCATGTTGAAGCATGTCTACCGCCGTGGTCTGGCGCTGCGCTATGGCCGCACCATGCAGTGCATCGCTGGCATCCATTACAACTTCTCGCTGAGCGAAGACCTGTGGGAAGTCCTGCGCGATGGCGACGATAGCGTCGATACCTCGCTGTCGCGGCGCGATTACCAGTCCGAGCGCTATATCGCGCTGATCCGCAACTTCCGCCGCTACAGCTGGCTGCTGATGTACTTGTTCGGCGCCTCGCCGGCAGTGGCGACCAATTTCCTGCGCGGCCGTCCGCATCAGCTGGAGACGCTTTCCGAGGACACGCTCTTCCTGCCCTACGGCACCAGCCTGCGCATGAGCGACCTGGGTTACCAGAACCACGCCCAGGCCAACATCACGCCGCACTATAACAACCTGCCGGCCTATATCCGCAGCCTCGCGCATGCGGTCAGCGAACCCTATCCGCCCTATGAAGCCATCGGCACCAAGCGCGACGGTGAATGGGTGCAGATCAATACCAATATCCTGCAGATCGAAAACGAGTTCTATTCGTCGATCCGCCCCAAGCGCGTCATCAACAGCGGCGAGCGCCCGGTGCAAGCCCTGTCGGCGCGCGGCGTGCAGTATGTGGAAGTGCGCTGTATGGATATCGACCCCTTCAATCCCCTGGGCATCGGCCTGGAGACGGCGCGCTTCCTGGATGTGTTCCTGCACTTCCTGGCGCTGGAGGCTAGCTGCCTGACCTCCGACGAAGAGGGCGCCGAGAACCGCGCCAACTTCCTGGCCACCGTCAAGGAAGGTCGTCGTCCCGGCCTGCAACTGCAGTTCAAGGGCCAATCGCTGCTCCTGCAGGACTGGGGCCGGCAATTGCTGGACCGTATGGAACCGGTGGCCGAGTTGCTCGACCGCCAACTGGGCGGCACCCAGCACCGCGACAGCATGGCTACCCAGCGTGCCAAGCTGGCCGATGCGGATGCCACCCCCTCGGCTCGCGTGCTGCGCGAGATCCGCGCGGCCGGCAATTCCTTTGCCGGCTTCACCCTGGCCAACAGCCGCAAGCAGGCCGATGCCCTGATCGCCCATCCGCTCTCGGCGACCCGGACGGCTGACTTCGTCGCCATTGCCCAGGCCTCGCTGGACGCCCAGCGCGAGATCGAGCGGACCCAGGAAGGCGATTTCGATACCTTCGTCGCGGCTTATCGCGCCAGTACACTCGGCAATATCGCCATCTGAAGCTATCTTCTATATCCCTCTCTATATAGAGCAGGGTAGGGCAAACACAGCGCTTCCCCGTCCGCAACCGCGGCGCGGAAGCGTTTTTCTTGCCTGGATGGAAATCTTTTCTCTTCAGTTCAGCCGCCTGGAAACTGGCTTTCCGGGCCGTTCCAGCATGCTTTGCGGCATTGCAAACAGAGCAAGAAATCCCAGTTTTACGAGTGATATAGTAAAAATACGCGGCCCGGAAAGCGCCTGTTCATGCCGCTCTGCAGCATATTTTCGTATTATGAAATCGATTATCGTAATTTGAAAATTGAAAATTCCCTGATAAAATTCGTCGTCCACACGGCTGGAAGACCGTACATTGGAGCCTGTTGCGCCGTCGATCCGCAGCCCCCACGGGGTCGGATGACAGATTGGCAACAGGCAATAGCTAAGGTTTTCCTGCATCACCTGCCGGCGGCATCGCGTACTGAATGACCCGACCCGCCTGGTCCATCCGACCGGACGGTTCTCTCAACAACCAGGAGACATGACATGTCAGCCCAAATCGATCAAGTTCTGGCGCAGGCCGCCAACGATCCCGATGTGATGGAAACCCAGGAGTGGCTCGACGCCCTCGAAGCAGTGATCGAAAAGGAAGGCCCGGATCGCGCACACTACCTGATGGAGCGCATGGTCGACCTGGCCCGCCGTCGCGGTGCCCATATTCCCTTCTCCAGCAATACCGCTTACGTCAACACCATCCCGGCTGACCAGGGCGCGCACTGCCCGGGCAACCTGGAATACGAAGAGCGCCTGCGCTCCTGGATGCGCTGGAACGCCATGGCCATGGTGGTCAAGGCCAACCGCGTGGATGGCGACCTGGGTGGTCACCTGTCTTCCTTCGCCTCGCTGGCCAACATGCTGGGCATCGGCTTCAACCACTTCTGGCACGCCCCGACCGAAGAGCACGGCGGCGACCTGCTGTACATCCAGGGTCACTCCTCGCCCGGTATCTATGCACGCGCCTTCCTGGAAGGCCGCCTGTCGGAAGACCAGCTGATCCATTTCCGTCGCGAAGCCGACGGCCGTGGTCTGTCTTCCTACCCCCACCCCAAGCTGATGCCGGAATTCTGGCAGTTCCCGACCGTCTCGATGGGCCTGGGCCCCTTGATGGCGATCTACCAGGCGCGCTTCCTGAAGTACCTGCACGCCCGTGGCATCGCCAAGACCGACAACCGCAAGGTCTGGGCCTTCTGCGGCGACGGTGAAATGGACGAACCGGAATCGATGGGCGCCATCGGCATGGCCGGCCGTGAAAAACTGAACAACCTGGTCATCGTGGTCAACTGCAACCTGCAGCGTCTGGACGGTCCGGTGCGCGGCAACGGCAAGATCATCCAGGAACTGGAATCCGACTTCCGCGGCGCCGGCTGGAACGTGGTCAAGGTCATCTGGGGCAGCGGCTGGGACGAGCTGCTGGCTAAGGACAAGGACGGCATCCTGCAGAAGGTCATGATGGAAACCGTCGACGGCGAGTACCAGAACTACAAGGCCAAGGACGGCGCCTACGTGCGCAAGCACTTCTTCGGCAAGCATCCCAAGCTGCTGGAACTGGTTTCCAAGATGTCGGACGACGACATCTGGCGCCTGACCCGTGGCGGCCACGACCCGCACAAGATCTACGCCGCCTTCAAGGTCGCGCAGGAATCCAAGGACCAGCCGACCGTGATCCTGGCCAAGTCCATCAAGGGCTATGGCTTCGGCAAGGCCGGCGAGGCACGCAACACCGCGCACAACACCAAGAAGCTGGACGACGAAGCCATCCGCGCCATGCGCGACCGCTTCCAGCTGCCGATCTCGGACGCCGACCTGCCGAACATCCCGTTCTTCAAGCCGTCTGCCGATGCGCCGGAAATGCAATACCTGCACGAGCGCCGCAAGGCCCTGGGCGGTTACCTGCCGCAACGTCGTCCGCAAGCCGACGAGAAGCTGCCGGTGCCCGAGCTGTCGGCCTTCCAGGCCATGCTGGAGCCGACCGCCGAAGGTCGCGAGATCTCCACCACCGCCGCCTACTCGCGCGTGCTGACCGCGCTGCTGCGCGACCCCAACCTGGGCCAGCGCGTGGTGCCCATCAT
>NZ_JBIUZW010000024.1:0-40498 GCF_044745245.1 Herbaspirillum sp. NPDC087042
AGCACGGCCGCACTTCGGGTGCACGCACCTCAGACTACGGCAACCAGCTGCGCGAAAAGCAGACGGTCAAGCGCATGTACGGCGTCCTCGAGCGCCAGTTCCGCCGCTACTTCGCTGAAGCCGACCGCCGCAAGGGCAACACCGGTGAAAACCTGCTGAAGCTGCTGGAATCGCGCCTGGACAACGTCGTCTACCGCATGGGCTTCGGCTCGACCCGCGCTGAAGCGCGTCAGCTGGTGTCCCACAAGGCCCTGACCGTGAACGGTCAAGTCGTGAACATCGCTTCCTACTCGGTCAAGGCTGGTGACGTGGTCGCCATCCGTGAAAAGGCCAAGAAGCAAGTGCGTATCGCCGAAGCGCTGTCGCTGGCCGAATCGAGCGGCTTCCCGTCGTGGGTTGCCGTGGATGCGAAGAAGCTGGAAGCTACCTTCAAGTCGGCTCCGGACCGTAGCGAAATCGCCAACGACGTCAACGAATCGCTGATCGTCGAACTGTATTCGCGTTAATCCGTCGTACAGCTTTACCCCTGTGCCCACCTCATGGTGGGCATTTTTCCGAACTGCCATCAGCCTTATCGGTGTAACGAGCCGAGGGTATTGAAAAGGACAATTCATGCAAAACAGTTTGTTGAAGCCCCGTATCATCGAAGTGGAAGCCCTGGCTCCCGGTCACGCCAAAGTCGTGATGGAGCCGTTCGAGCGCGGCTATGGTCACACCCTGGGCAACGCCCTGCGTCGCGTTCTGCTCTCGACGATGACCGGCTATGCGCCCACCGAAGTCACCATCGCTGGCGTCGTTCACGAGTACTCCTCGCTGGATGGCGTGCAGGAAGACGTCGTGGACATTCTGCTGAACCTGAAGGGTGTGGTCTTCAAGCTGCACAACCGTGACGAAGTCACCCTGACCCTGAAGAAGGAAGGCGAAGGCGCCGTCCTGGCTTCCGACATCGACCTGCCCCACGACGTGGAACTGATCAACCCGGATCACGTCATCGCCAACCTGACCGGTGGCGGCAAGCTGGACATGCAGATCAAGGTCGAAAAGGGCCGTGGCTACGTGCCGGGTAACGTGCGTCGTCTGTCCGAAGACACCAACAAGACCATCGGTCGCATCATCCTGGACGCTTCCTTCTCGCCGGTGCGTCGCGTTTCCTACGCCGTGGAATCGGCGCGTGTGGAACAGCGTACCGACCTGGACAAACTGGTCATGAACATCGAGACCAACGGCGTCATCACTCCGGAAGAAGCGATCCGTCAATCGGCCCGCGTGCTGGTCGATCAACTGAACGTGTTCGCTGCCCTGGAAGGCACCGAAGCGACTGCAGAAGCACCGTCGCGCGCACCGCAGGTCGATCCTATCCTGCTGCGTCCGGTCGACGACCTGGAGCTGACCGTGCGTTCGGCAAACTGCCTGAAGGCCGAGAACATCTACTACATCGGCGACCTGATCCAGCGCAGCGAAAACGAACTGCTGAAGACCCCGAACCTGGGTCGCAAGTCGCTCAACGAAATCAAGGAAGTCCTGGCTTCGCGTGGCCTGACCCTGGGCATGAAGCTGGAAAACTGGCCGCCTGCTGGCCTGGAGAAGTAATTCCTGTCGCCTGGCGGGCGTGGATGAAAATCCCGCCGGCCAGGCCGGCAAGACACCGTATCTGTAGTACCTGTAGCAACACTTTTATCCGACATTTACCGGTCCGCGGTCCGGACAGCCAAGCTGGCCTGCCGATAGAAGAACTGGATCAAAACTGTAACCTGAAAGGAAATTACCATGCGTCACCGTCACGGTCTCCGCAAACTGAATCGTACTTCGTCCCACCGTCTGGCCATGCTGCGCAACATGACTGTTTCGCTGCTGCGTCATGAAGCCATCAAGACCACCCTGCCGAAGGCCAAGGAACTGCGCCGCGTTGTCGAGCCCATCCTGACCCTGGGCAAGGTCGACACCCTGGCCAACAAGCGTCTGGCCTTCAACCGCCTGCGCGATCGCGAAATCGTCGGCAAGCTGTTCTCCGAACTGGGCCCGCGTTACGCTGCCCGTAACGGCGGCTACCTGCGCATCCTGAAGATGGGCTTCCGCCAAGGCGACAACGCCCCGATGGCCTTCGTCGAGCTGGTTGACCGTCCGGAAGTCACCGACGCTGCCGACGCACCGACCGCCGAGTAATCGAACGGTTGTGGGCAATATCAGAAAAGCCAGGCTTAGCCTGGCTTTTTTGTTTTCTGGCGCGACGCACGATGTGGACATGGTGGCCAGGCAGCATTGTCTTGCGATTGTCCGGCGGCGCGTTGGGCCAGGATGTGATTGAATACGGCATGCGCAAGGAGCCCGTCTGATGACCTCTTCACTGTTGAACCAGCCGCTGCTGGTGTTGACCAATGTACCGCAGCAGGCGCTGGCTGATGCCATGGCCAGGCAGCTCGTGGAACAAGGGCTGGCGGCTTGCGTCAATATCCTGCCGCCGGTCGCGTCCATCTATCGCTGGCAGGGCCAGGTGGAACAGGCCAGCGAGATCCCGCTGCTGATCAAGACCACGCAGGCGCGTTACCAGGAGCTGGAGCAGGCCATCCTGCAGGCCCATCCCTACGAGGTGCCGGAGATCGTCGCGCTGCCATTGGCAGCGGGCTTGCCAGCCTACCTCGCCTGGATGCAGCACGAGACCGCCAGGCCCTTGCAGGCATGACGGTGTTACCGCACGCATACCGGCCCACCGAGCAACCAGGAAGAACATCGTAGAACCGCATGAAGAAGAGCCTTGACCGTTTCCCCCGCCTGTTTGCGCTGCTGCTGCAGCTACTGACCCTGCTGCTGGTGTCCGGCGTGACGCCGGCGCGCGCAGCCGATGATTACCTGCCGCCCGAACAGGCCTTCCAGCTCAGCGCCCGCATGATCGATGCCGGCACGCTGGAATTGAGCTATCGCATCGCCGATGGCTACTATATGTACCGTGATCGCTTCCACTTCAGCGCCCAGGGCGCGACGCTGGGCGAGCCGCAATTCCCGGCCGGCAAGCGCAAGTACGACGATAACTTCCAGAAGGAAGTCGAGACCTACCACCAGGCGATGACGGCACGCCTGAGCGTCACCGGGGCCACCGGCACCTTCACGGTCAGTGCCGTCTCGCAGGGGTGCGCGGACAAGGGGCTATGTTATCCACCGATGACGCTGACCGTGACGATGTCACCGCAGGCCATCGGCCAGACGGTCGCAGCCGGTGACGGCAAGCAAGCCGTCCAGGGCGGCGCCGGCAGCGATGTCGATGGCATTGCCGCCGTGCTCAAGAGCGGCCGCCTGTGGAGCATCCTGTCGTTGTTCTTCGTGCTGGGCATCGGGCTGTCGTTCACGCCTTGCGTGCTGCCGATGCTGCCCATCCTCTCCTCCATCATCGTCGGCCAGCAGGCCGCTGCAGGTGGTGCCGGGGGCCGGGGCCGCAGCTTCCTGCTGTCGGTCGATTACGCGCTGGGCATGGCACTGGTCTATACCGCGTTGGGCGTGGCGGCCGGGATGCTGGGCGAGGGTCTGTCGGCCTATCTGCAGAATCCCTGGGTGCTGGGCGGCTTCGCGCTGCTGATGGCGGGACTGGCCTTGTCCATGTTCGATCTCTATACGCTGCAGGTACCGGCGGCGCTGCAGTCGCGCCTTTCCAGCGCTTCCGGTGGCGGTAGCGGCAAGTGGCTGGGCGTGTTCCTGATGGGCGCCATCTCGGCCCTGATCGTCGGTCCTTGCGTGGCCGCGCCGCTGGCGGGTGCCCTGCTCTACATCAGCCAGACCGGCAACGTCGTGCTGGGTGGCTCCGCCCTGTTCGCCATGGCCGCCGGCATGAGCGTACCGCTGTTGCTCATTGGCGCTTCTGCCGGAGCCTTGCTGCCGCGTGCCGGTGCCTGGATGGATGCGGTCAAGCGCTTCTTTGGCGTGTTGATGCTGGGCACGGCGCTGTGGATGGTGTCACCGGTGATCCCGGCCTGGCTGCAGGTGGCCGGCTGGGCCGTGCTGGGCATCGCTTACGGCGCCTATCTGCTGTGGGCGCGTCCGGCCGGCTGGGTGGCGCGTGCGCTGGGTCTGGCGGTGGTCACGCTGGGCCTGCTGCAGCTGGTCAGTGTGGTCACCGGCGGACGTGATCCGCTCACGCCGCTGTCCCATCTGCGTGGGCAGGCCAGCGCCGCGGCGGCCACAGACTTCGTGCGCGTGCGCTCCAGCGCCGAGCTCGATGCCGCCCTGAAGCAGAACGCCGCCGGCGAGCGCCGGCCGGTGATGCTGGACTTCTATGCCGACTGGTGCGTCTCCTGCAAGGAGATGGAACGCTTTACCTTCACCGATGCGCGCGTCAGGGAACGCTTCGGGCAGATGCTGTTGTTGCAGATCGATGTGACCGCCAACAACGCCGATGACCGCGCCATGCTCAAGCGCTTCGATCTCTTCGGCCCGCCAGGCATCATGTTCTTCGATGCCGACGGGCAAGAGCTGCCGCAGCGCCGCGTCATCGGCTATCAGGATGCCGACCATTTCATGACCACGCTGCAGAGCCTGTGATTGGCCTCGCCACATTGCGCTGCGTTATTTGAAAAACACTTTATAGTCGTTGGCCTGGGGCTGGCCTCGCGTTATAGTCAGCCTTTCCGTTTTCCCCCCTTCAACCAAGGAGACCACCATGACGTTGCGCCTGGGCGATACCGCACCGGATTTCGAACAAGAATCCTCCATCGGCAAGATCAAATTCCACGACTGGGCAGGTGACTCCTGGGTCGTGCTGTTCTCGCACCCGGCCGACTTCACACCGGTCTGCACCACCGAGCTGGGCCTGACCGCCAAGCTCAAGCCCGAGTTCGACAAGCGCAACGTCAAGGCCATCGCCCTGTCGGTGGATGGCGCCGAAGCCCACAACCAGTGGATCAAGGACATCGAGGAAACCCAGCAGACCGTGGTCGGTTTCCCCATCGTGGCCGACGTCGACAAGAAGGTCGCCGGCCTCTACGACATGATCCACCCGAACCAGTCCGAGACGGCCACGGTGCGTTCGCTGTTCATCATCGACCCGAAGAAGAAGGTGCGCCTCATCATCACCTACCCGATGAGCACCGGTCGCAACTTCGATGAAGTCCTGCGCGTGCTGGACGCCCTGCAGCTGACCGATGGCTACACCGTGGCCACCCCGGGCAACTGGAAGGATGGCGACGACGTCATCATCCCGCTGTCGGTCAAGGACGAGGAAGTCATCAAGCAGAAGTATCCCAAGGGCTACAAGTCGCCGCGCCCCTACCTGCGCATCACGCCGCAGCCGAACAAGTAAGTGGCTGGCAGCACTTGCTGATCCGAAAAGCGCTCCTCCGGGGGCGCTTTTTCTTTGTCTGCCTCCGGCTCAGAGCTGGGGCGCCACGCTCTTCGCAAAGCCGTCGATGAACAAGCGCGCCACCGGCGAGAGCTGGGTGCCATGGCGCGTGACCAGCTGGTAGGGTTCGCTGCGGGTATGCAGTTGCAGCGGCAGGATGCAGGTCATGCCGAAGCGCGTGCAGAACTGCGCCACATCCACCGACAGCAGTGCCACGAAGTGCGGATTCTTTTGCAGCAGCGACAGCGTGGTGAAGGCCGAGGTGGTTTCCATCAACTGCAGCGGGAAGCGCAGGTCGGCATCGTGGAATTCGCGCTCCAGCGTCAGGCGCATGGGCATGTTGGCTGAATAGACCACCCAGCGCGAATCGGCCAGGTCGGCCAGCTGCAGCGTCTGCGCCTGCGCCAGCGGATGCTGGACGCTGGCCACCACGGCGAGCTGCTCGTCGTGGATGCTGAAAGCATCGTAGAGGTCCGGACGCTGGCTGATGCTGGTACGGCAGATGGCCAGGTCCAGCCGGCCCTGATCGAGCAGGCGCAACAGGCGCGCGCTGGTGTCCTCGACGATGTCTACCGACAGCGAGGGATGGTCTTCCAGCAGGCGCGTGAGTGCGTCGGTGAGCAGGGGGACAGCCCCCATGATGGTCCCCACCGCCAGCCGGCCGCCATGGCCTTGCATGATGGCCAGCATTTCTTCGCGCAGATGGGTCAGGTCGGTCTGGATCAGGCGTGCATAGCGGATCACGCAATGCCCCAGCTCGGTGGCCTCCAGGCCACGGTTGGTGCGGGTGAACAGCTGCGCACCCAGGGTGCTTTCGATTTCCTGCAGGGCCTTGCTGGCGCCGGGCTGGGTCAGGGCGACCTGCTCGGCCGCCTTGAGTAGCGAGCCGTGGTCCGACAGGGCAATCAGGAGCCGCAACTGCCGCAGGTGCAGGCGCGAGGTGATGGAGGCAAGAGACGGCAGCGTGGTGTTCATGGGCTCGATCCTGGAAAGGTCTCTAGTATGAGCGTTGGTTATACCCATATCAACAGCTCTCATTAGCCAAGGGCCTTGCGATGCCTTAGAGTCTGGCTTTCAAAAGCAGGACACCAGAGGCAAGAGCGCGCCTCGGCGGGATCCGGGCAGGGTCCCGTCGACAGCCGCCACTCTGGCGACATCTATAAACCCAGGCTATGTAATGGCCGCAATGGCCCCAATGGCCGGCTAAGCAGCTTATGGCACTCATCAACTACATCACCCAGGTCCAGTTCGACTACGGCGCATTGGCGCTCTTGCAGCAGGAATGCGACCGCATCGGCATCACGAAGCCGCTGGTGGTCACCGACATGGGCATCCGCAATGCCGGCCTGCTGGACAAGGTGCTGGCGCAACTGAAAGACGGCGCGACCGCGGTCGTGTACGACCAGACCCCGCCCAACCCCAACGAAGGCGCGGTGCGCGCTGCCGCTGCGCTGTTCCGCGAGCACGGCTGCGACGGTATCGTGGCCGTGGGTGGCGGTTCTTCCATCGACCTGGCCAAGGGAGTGGCCGTCTGCGGCACCCACGAGGGTCCGCTGAAGTCCTTCGCACTGATCGAGGGCGGCCTCACCAACATTACCGCGAAGACCGCGCCGGTGATCGCCATCCCGACCACCGCCGGAACCGGCAGCGAAGTCGGCCGTGGTGCCATCCTGATCCTGGACGATGGCCGCAAGGTCGGTGTGCTCTCGCCCTACCTGGTCCCCCGCCTGGCCATCTGCGACCCCGAGCTGACCCTGGGCCTGCCGCCGCTGATGACCGCCGCCACCGGCATGGACGCCATCGCCCACTGCCTGGAAACCTTCATGGCGCCCTCCTTCAACCCACCCGCCGACGGCATTGCGCTCGACGGCCTGTGGCGCGCCTGGGGCCATATCGAACGCGCTACCCGCGAGCCCGGTGACCGCGACGCCCGCCTGAACATGATGAGCGCCTCCATGCAGGGCGCGATGGCTTTCCAGAAGGGCCTGGGCTGTGTGCACAGCCTCTCGCACTCGCTGGGCGGCATCAATCCCAGGCTGCATCACGGCACCCTGAACGCCATCTTCCTGCCGGCCATCATCGCCTTCAACGAAAGCGCCGAGACCATGGTCAAGGACAACAAGATGGCCCGCATGGCCCACGCCATGGGCCTGGGTAGCGGCGCCGAGATCGGTCCGGCCATCAAGGCGATGAGTGCGCGCCTGGGCTTGCCGGCGGGCCTGGCTGAGCTGGGTGTGAGCGAGGCGATGTTCCCGCAGATCATCAAGGGCGCATTGGCCGACCACAGCCACAAGACCAATCCGCGCGTGGCCTCGGAACAGGACTACCGGGACATGCTGCAGCAATCGATGTGATGTCCGACAATGACAGCGCAGGGCGCATGCAGCACAGTGCTGCGTGGTCCTGAAGCAATCACCAGCGGCCGTTCCCGCCATTGCGGGCGCGGCCTTTGCGCCTGACCCGTCGCGGGCGGCGCCAACGAAACCAGCAGGAGCATAACGTGAGCTTCACCATCCTTGGACACAACTACATCGGCGGCCAGCGCAGCGGTCAGGGCGACGTCGCCCTGCATAGCGTGGACGCCACCTCCGGCGCCCTGTTCGAGACGCCTTTCCTGACCGCCACCGACAAGGAAGTGGCGGCTGCCGTGCATGCGGCCGAGCAAGCCTATCCGCGTTTCCGCACCACCACCTCGGAAGAACGCGCGCGCTTCCTGGACGCCATCGCCGACGAGATCGACGCCCTCGGCGATGACTTCCTCGCCGCCGTGGCCCGTGAAACCGCTCTGCCGGCCACCCCGCGCCTGGCTGGCGAACGCGCCCGTACCAGCGGCCAGATGCGCCTGTTCGCCAAGGTCCTGCGCCGTGGCGATTTCTACGGCGCCCGTATCGACACCGCGCTGCCGCAACGCCAGCCGCTGCCGCGCCCGGATATCCGTCAGTACAAGATCGGCGTGGGCCCGGTGGCCGTCTTCGGCGCCAGCAACTTCCCGCTGGCCTTCTCGGTGGCCGGTGGCGATACTGCCGCCGCGCTGGCCGCAGGCTGCCCGGTGGTGTTCAAGGCCCATAGCGGTCACCTGGTGACCTCCGAACTGGTGGCCGACGCCATCGAGCGCGCCGTCAAGAAGACCGGCATGCCGGCTGGCACCTTCAACATGATCTACGGCGACCGCGTGGGCGCCCAGCTGGTCAAGAGCGCCGGCATCCAGGCAGTCGGCTTCACCGGTTCGCTGCGCGGTGGCCGTGCCCTGTGCGACATGGCGGCAGCCCGTCCGCAACCGATCCCGGTGTTTGCCGAGATGTCCAGCATCAACCCCATCATCCTCATGCCGGAAGCCCTGAAGCTGCGTGGCGATGCCATCGCCAAGGACCTGGCCGGCTCGGTCACCGTCGGCGTGGGCCAGCTGTGCACCAGCCCGGGTCTGCTGCTGGGCGTGCGCTCGCCGGAACTGACGGCCTTCATCGAGAAGCTGTCGGCGGCCTTCGGCGGTACCAACCCGGCCACCATGCTCAACAGCGGTGGCCTGACCCACTACAACGGCGGCGTCGCACGTCTGAGCCAGTTGCCCGGCGTGCAGGTGATCGCCACCGGCGGCAGCAGCTACACCCAGGCCGTGCCGCACCTGTTCAAGGCCGACGCGGCCCAGCTGTTCTCCAAGGAAGCCCCGCTGGAAGAAGAAGTCTTCGGTCCGGCCACCGTCATCGTCGAACTGGAAAGCCGCGAGCAGCTGCTGGACTTCGCCGCCAACATGCACGGCCAGCTGACCGCCACCCTGCAGGCCGAAATCGGCGATCTGCAAGGCAACCAGGACCTGATCGCGCTGCTGGAACAGAAGGCCGGTCGCCTGCTGTTGAACGGTTATCCCACCGGCGTGGAAGTGTGCGATGCGATGGTGCATGGCGGCCCGTATCCGGCCACTTCGGATGCCCGTGGCACCTCGGTCGGTACGCTGGCCATCGAGCGCTTCCTGCGCCCGGTGTGCTACCAGAACTACCCGGACGCGATGCTGCCGGTGGCGCTGCAGAACGCCAATCCGCTGGGCCTGATGCGCCTGGTCGATGGCGAACAGACCCGCGCCATCATCGCCTGAGCCTGAGCTGTAGACCTTCGGACCGGTGCCTGGCGCCGGTCCTGCACTGCCTTCCCCGCACTCGATTGCGGGGTCGTAACAAGACGATCCAACGACAATAAAGACACCCCGAGGAGGAGACCTTGAGACCATTCATCCGGCGCGCCGCGCTGTCGGCCGCCGTCTGCGCGCTGTGGGGCGCGGCCACCCTTCCCGCTGCACACGCTGCCGGCGACACCATCAAGATCGGTTTCATCACCGACATGTCCGGCACCTATGCCGACTTCGACGGCCAGGGCGGCGTCGAGGCGATCCGCATGGCCATTGCCGATGCCGGTGGCACCATCAATGGCAAGAAGGTGGAGCTGGTCTTCGCCGACCACCAGAACAAGGCCGACATCGCCGCCAACAAGGCCCGCGAATGGTTCGACCGCGATGGCGTGGACATGCTGGTCGGTGGCGTGAACTCGGCCGCCAGCCTGGCCATGGGCAAGGTCGCCGGCGAGAAGAAGAAGGTCTTCATCTCGGTCGGCGCCGGCACTACCCGCCAGACCAACGAAGAGTGCAACGCCTACACCATCCAGTACGCCTACGACACCACGGCCCTGGCACGCGGCACGGGTGCGGCCATCACGCGCCAGGGCGGCAAGTCCTGGTACTTCCTGACGGCCGACTATGCCTTCGGCACCTCGCTGGAGAAGGACACCAGCGACGTCGTCAAGAGCGCCGGCGGCACCGTCGTGGGCACCACCCGGGTGCCGCTGTCGACCTCGGATTTCTCGTCCTTCCTGCTGCAGGCGCAATCCTCCAAGGCCCAGATCCTCGGCCTGGCCGTGGCCGGTGGCGACGTCATCAATGCCATCAAGGCAGCCAACGAATTCGGCGTGAACAAGACGATGAAGCTGGCGGGCCTGCTGATCTTCATCAACGATACCCACTCGCTGGGTCTGCAGCTGACCCAGGGCATGTATCTCACCGATGGCTGGTACTGGGATCTCAACGAGCAGTCGCGTACCTGGGCCAATCGCTACTTCCTGAAGATGAAGAAGATGCCTTCGATGTTCCAGGCCGGCGATGCCTCGGCGGTGGGGCAGTATCTGAAGGCGGTGAAGGCGGTCGGCAGCACCGATGCCGATCAGGTCATGGCCTACCTGCGCAAGAACCGCATCAACGACTTCTTTACCGCCAATGGCGTGGTGCGTCCTGACGGTCGCATGGTGCACGACATGTACCTGATGGAAGTGAAGAAGCCCGCCGAATCCAAGCGTCCCTGGGACTACTACAAGCTGGTGCAGACCATCCCCGGCGAGCAAGCCTATATGACCAAGGCCGAATCCAAGTGCGCATTGTGGAAGTGAGCGGCTAGAAACAGGACAAGCCGGACGGCACCAGGAGGGGCCGCCGGACCGTTTTTTGAGCAGCAAGTCTGATGTGGATCGGACCATGTTCAACGCATCCCGGGTGACCGGGGTGCGTTTTTTTTGTTTCCGCGGCGCCACCGGCGGTGGCGAGCGGATCAGGCGCGGCGTGCTACCTGCGGGCGCATGGCCACGCCCAGGCGGTTCCAGGCATTGATGATGGCGACCGCAAACGTCAGGTTGGCAATTTCGGCCTCGCTGAAATGCTGCTGCAGCAGGGCGAAGGCGGCGTCGTCCTTGTCGCCATCGGGTTGGTGCAGGTGGGTGAAGCGTTCGGCCCAGTTCAGCGCCGCGCGCTCCTGTTCGGTGAAGAAGGGGATCTCGCGCCAGGCCGCCAGGGTATTGAGGCGTTGCTGGTCTTCGCCATTCTTGAGCAGGTCGTGCGAATGCATGTCGGCGCAATAGGCGCAGCCATTGAGTTGCGAGACCCGCAGGAACACCAGCTCCAGCAGCTTGGGATCGACACCGCTCTGGTGGACGGCTTCGCTGGCCTTGAGCAGGGCATTGAAGGCGGGAGCGGCAAGTTTGGTATGGGACAGGCGTTGCTTGAAGTCGGACATGAGGATTCTCCATGGAAAGGTGAGGGTGACAGCGACACGCATGGCCGCTGTTCCTACACTAGACGCAGGGGGATGTCCGCTTGTGACAGATTTCTTGAAAAGAATGGAGCAGAGCCTGAAAAAACTCAGGCGCCATCCCCCATCGACTGCGCGATGGCCTTGAGCTTGTCGGGGTTGCGCACGACGTAGATCTCGCGGATGCGCCCATCCTCGGTCTCCAGTACCTGGGCCGATTCCAGCATGTCATCGATGTAGCGCAGCAGTCCCGGGCTGCCATTGATCCAGGCCGCGCGATAGCGGATGCGTTCGCCGAAACGGCGGCGGTTGGCATAGTACAGCCAGGAGATGCGCTCGCCGCCGGCCAGCGGATGCGGGAAGGACGACACCTTGCCACCGCCGTCGCCGATCAGGCGGGCATCTTCGGCCAACAGGCCCACCATGGCCTCGCGCTGGCCACTCTGGACGGCCTGCATGAATTTCTCCAGCAGCAGGGCATGGGTCTCACGTGTGACCGTACTGGAGGCTGCGCGCAGAGGCTTGCGCGGTGCTGCACTGGCGGGGGTGGCCGGGGTGGCGGCATCGTGGCTGGCCAGCCGTTCGCGGGCGCGATGCACCAGCTGGCGGCAACCGGCTTCGGATTTCTGCAGGATGGCCGCGATGTCGGGATAGTCGTTGTCGAAGACTTCGCGCAGCAGGAAGGCGGCGCGCTCTTCGGGCTTGAGGCGTTCCAGCAGCAACAGGTAGGCGAAGGAGACATCGCTGTGCTGCTCCAGCAATGCCTCGGGCGATGGCGCCAGGCGGGCCTGGCCGAACAGGTCGATCTCGGGGCTGCTGTCGGAGAGATCCACCAGCGGCTCCGGCAGCCAGTGGCCGACGTAGTGCTGGCGCTCCTGCTGCAGCTGGCGCAGGCGGTCAATGCACAGGCGGGTGACCACCGTCACCAGCCAGGCTTCGGCCGAGGCCAGCGCCTGCTGGTCCTGGGCATGCCAGCGCAGCCAGGCGTCCTGCAGCACATCCTCGGCATCGCTGCGCGTGCCGAGCATGCGATAGGCCACACCGAAGAGCCGCGCGCGGTGGCGGGCAAAGAGATCGCTGTCGGCGGCCATCGGTGCAGGGGCTGATCAGCCCTGCTTGAGCTTGCGCGCGATATCCAGCGCGAAGTAGGTCAGCACGCCATCGGCGCCGGCGCGCTTGAAGGCCATCATGGCTTCCATCATGGTCTTGTCGTGGTCCAGCCAGCCGTTCTGGGCGGCGGCCTTGATCATCGCGTACTCGCCGCTGACCTGGTAGGCGAAGGTCGGTACCCGGAACTCGTCCTTGACGCGGCGCACGATGTCCAGATAGGGCATGCCGGGCTTGACCATGACCATGTCGGCGCCTTCCTGCAGGTCCAGTGCCACTTCGCGCAGGGCTTCGTCGCTGTTGGCCGGATCCATCTGGTAGCTGAACTTGTTGCCCTTGCCCAGGTTGGCGGCCGAGCCGACCGCATCACGGAAGGGGCCGTAGAAGGCCGAGGCGTACTTGGCCGAGTAAGCCATGATGCGGGTGTAGATGTGGCCCTGGGCTTCCAGCATGGTACGGATGGCGGCGATGCGGCCATCCATCATGTCCGAGGGCGCCACGACATCCACGCCGGCATCGGCCTGGGTCTTGGCTTGCGCCACCAGCAGGGCCACGGTCTGGTCGTTGAGGATGTAGCCGGACTCATCCATCACGCCATCCTGGCCGTGGCTGGTGTAGGGGTCCAGGGCGACGTCGCACAGGATGCCCAGCTCGGGGAAGCGGTCCTTCAACGCGCGCACCACGCGCGGGATCAGGCCGTCGGGGTTGGTGGCTTCGATGCCGTCGGGGGTCTTCAGGGCCGGGTCGATCACCGGGAACAGCGCCAGCACCGGTACGCCCAGCTTCACGCATTCCTCGGCCACCGGCAGCAGCGTATCGAGCGAGAGGCGATCCACGCCCGGCAGCGAAGGCACCGGGGTGCGCAGGTTCTGGCCTTCCTGGACGAATACCGGATAGATCAGGTCGGCGCTGGTGATGACGTTCTCGGCCATCAGGGCGCGCGAGAAGGCGTCGCGGCGCATGCGGCGCATGCGCAGGGCAGGGTAGGCGGCGGTGCTGCTGAAATCGGTCAAAGACATGTGTCGGCTTTCAAAAAAATTGATGTTGTTTGACGTTATCTTGGAATATTTTCTAGGCAAATATCGCTATCTTCGGAAAATTGCTTTCTTTCTATTGAGGCTTCAACAACTTTCCATCGGGATACTTTACCTTAGATGCGGGTGATTCATTTGCCCCCCGCTTCCCCTTCCCTCCCTGAGCGGGGCCGATCGTGCAAGCGAAAGGCGTTTAGCCCCGGAGAATTTTTCTGTTCTCCGGGGCTTTTTTTGGTTCGTCCGTTTTACTCCTGTTTGAAGGATCTCGCCTTGTCGGCGATCATGCCTGCGGCTGCTCGCCCGGTTGGGCGTCGTCATTGCCCTGGTCAGCATTACCGCTATCGGCCGCGGGTGCGCCTGGGGCGTCGCCGGTCAGGCCGGCCAGTTCCAGGATCTTGTCATTGGCCTCGTCCAGGCCGGTGCGCTTGAGCGCCGAAAACAGCTGGACCGTGAACGGGAAGGGCTGGCCGCTTTCGTCCACATAGCTTTCCAGGTAGGTGCGGGCCTGGCGCAGGGCATTGGTGGATTCGTTGCGGTTGAGCTTGTCGGCCTTGCTCAGGATGCAATGGATGGGTTTGCCGGTAGGGGCGAACCACTCGATCATCTGGATATCGAGGTCGGTGAAGGGACGGCGCGAATCGACGATCATCACCAGCGCCGCCAGCTGTTCACGCTGGCGCACGTAGTCACCCAGCAGGGCTTGCCAGTGGTACTTGGCCGAGCCCGATACCTCGGCATAACCGTAGCCGGGCAAGTCCACCAGCATGGCGCGGATCTGATCGGGACGCGCCTCGTCGTTGCGGTGCTGGCCCACGTGGGCGCCGCCGATGGAGAAGTAGTTGATGTGCTGGGTGCGTCCCGGTGTCTTGGAGGCAAAGGCCAGGCGTTTCTGGTTGCACAGCACGTTGATGGCGCTGGACTTGCCGGCGTTGGAACGTCCGGCGAAAGCGATCTCCGGCACACTGGTCTTGGGCAGGTCCCGCAGGTGATTGACGGTGGTGAAGAAACGGGCTTGCCAAAGTTGCGACATGGTGGGGGGAAATCCGAAAGAGGAGGGAAAAACGCGGAGAAGCTATTGTACAATGGCCCGATACCCAGTGCCGTGTTGATGCCAGGCAACTCAAAAATATGGCGACCATTGGAGACAGGTCAAACAACAGGCATTTGGTATGGGGGCAGCCAGCCACCGAACGGGCAAAATCTCGAAATTCCACAATAAGTATTAGGGTGACGAATGAACCGTGCCAACCGTGCCTTTTCCCCTTTGTTGTATTCCGTTTTTGCTGCCGTGCTGGCAGTGTCTTCCGCGGCCCATGCGGCCGATGAGAAGCAAGCCCCGATCAAGGCCGATCCGGCCAAGGGCGAAGCCCTCTTCACCAATGGCGACAATGCCCGCAACATCGTGGCCTGCGTATCCTGCCACGGCGCTGCCGGCAATTCGACCATCACCCAGAATCCCAAGCTGGCTGGCCAGCACGAGGCCTACATTGCCAAGCAGCTGCTGAACTTCCGTACGCCCGAGCGCAACAATCCGGTCATGACCCCGATGGCCAAGGCGCTCACCGACGAGGACGTGCACAATATCGCGGCCTACCTGGCGGCCCAGGCGCCCAAGCCGGGCGCGGCCAAGAACAAGGAAACTATCGACCTGGGCAAGCACATCTGGCGCGCCGGTATCGCCGCCAAGAACGTGCCGGCCTGTGCTGGTTGCCACAGCCCCAACGGCGCTGGCATCCCGGCCCAGTATCCGCGCCTGGCCGGCCAGCATCAGGACTACACGGTGGCCCAGCTGACCAATTTCCGTGGTGGTGCCCGCACCAACAGCCCGCAGATGACGGCCATCGCCGATCGTCTCTCGGACAAGGAAATCAAGGCCGTGGCCGATTACATGGCCGGCCTGAAGTAAAGGTCTGCGCTAGCGCGCAAACGAAGCAAGGCGGCCGCTGTGCCGCCTTTTTTTCGTCATGATTGACGCAAGTCGTGGCGCGTCGCGCCGCTCGGCCTCAAGATCGCCGCTCAGGCCCGTTGCGCCCTGATATGCGCACCGGCATACCCGGGTTGCGCAGGCGCGTATCACGGACTTTTCCCGGGAGCGGTAGAATTCCGGGTTCGCATCGCTTTGCCGCCCGGCAAGGCGACCCCCCAGGTAAGCGGATCCGGCAGTCCGGATCCGGTAAGGCAGGAATATGACGACGGGCAGCAGTACCCAAGGAATCCAGATCAGGACCCGGCAACGCTGGCTAGGCGATGCCGTCGAGCTGGTCTCATCGATGCGCTTCGCCATCAGCCTCTTGACGCTGATCGCCATCGCCTCGGTGATCGGCACGGTGATGAAGCAGAACGAACCGATGCCCAACTACGTGAACCAGTTCGGTCCGTTCTGGTTCGAGATCTTCGGCAAGGCCGGCCTGTATGCGGTCTATTCGGCCTGGTGGTTCCTGCTGATCATGGGCTTCCTGGTGCTGTCGACCTCGCTGTGCATCGCCCGCAACGCGCCCAAGATGCTGCGCGACGTCAAGAGCTGGCGCGACAATGTGCGCGAGCAGTCGCTGCGCAACTTCCATCACAAGCATGACTGGCAGACCGGCGAGGCGCCGGCCGAGGCCGTCGCCCGGCTGGCCCGCCAGGTCGGGCAACGCGGCTACAAGGTCAAGCTGGTCGAGAAGGAGGGGGGCACGCTGCTGGCGGCCAAGCAGGGGGCGGCCAACAAGTGGGGTTACATCTTCGCGCACGCGGCCATCGTCATCATCTGCCTGGGCGGCCTGCTCGACTCCGACCTGCCGATCCGCTTCCAGCAATGGTTCTATGGCAAGCAGGCATTCTCCGGCAACGGCATCATCGCCGACATCCCCGAGCGCTATCGCCTGGGCCTGAACAATCCGACCTTCCGCGGCAATACCCTCATTCCCGAAGGCGCCAGCAGCAGCACGGCCATCATCCCGCAGAAGGATGGCGTGATGATCCAGGACCTGCCCTTCACGATCCAGCTGAAGCGCTTCATCATCGAGTTCTACTCCACCGGCATGCCCAAGCTCTTCGCCAGCGAAGTGGTGCTGCGCGACCATGAAACGGGCAAGGAGACCGCCGCCACCATCAAGGTCAACGAACCGCTGATCTACAAGGGCGTGGCGATCTACCAGTCCAGCTTCGAGGATGGCGGCAGCAAGCTCAAGCTGGTCGGCTACCCGATGCGTGGCGGCAGCAACAACCGCTTCGAGCTGGCTGGCGAAGTCAACGGCACCACGCCGATGCCGGCGGGCATGGGCGACTACACCATCGAATGGACGGGTTTCCGCCCCTTCAACGTGGAGAACATGCAGGCCGGCAAGTCGGGCTCGACCTCGGGTGATCCGCGCGCGGTCAACGTGGGCAAGGACGTCAACCGCGGCATCATCGATGGCCTGGACAAGCACCTGGGCTCCAGCGCCAAGAATGCCAACAGCAAGGACTTCAAGAACGTCGGCCCGACCGTGCAGTACAAGCTGCGCGACAAGACCGGCCAGGCGCGCGAGTATTTCAACTACATGCAGTCGCTGCAGATCGATGGCGCCTACGTGTTCCTGGCCGGGATGCGCGAGCAGCCCGACCAGCCCTTCCGTTACCTGCGCATTCCCGCCGATGACAAGGACAGCGTGGCCGAGTGGATGCGCCTGCGCGCGGCGCTGGCCAATCCGGCGCTGCGGGAGGAAGCCGCGCACCGCTATGCCAGCCAGGCCATCAGCAATGGTCGCGACACCTCGCCGGTGTTGCGCCAGCAGCTGGAGCAATCGGCCCTGCGCGGCCTGAGCATCTTCGCCGGCGACGGCAAGGTCTCCGGCTATATCGCCGTGACCCGCTTCCTGGAACAGTTGCCGGCTGCCGAGCAGGAGAAGGCCGCCGACATCTTCATGAAGATCCTCAACGGCAGCATGTGGGAACTGTGGCAAGCTGCCCGCGCCAAGGACGGCCTGGCGCCGGTGGCCAGCGACGAGGCCCATGGCCGCTACCTGCAGCTGGCCATCAATGCGCTGGCCGATGCCGGCTTCTATCCGGCACCGGTGTTCCTGCAACTGGCCGGCTTCGAGGAGATCAAGGCGTCGGTGCTGCAGGTGACGCGTTCGCCGGGCAAGAAGGTGGTCTACCTGGGCTGCCTGTTCCTGGTGCTGGGCGTGTTCTCGATGCTCTACATCCGCGACCGGCGTCTGTGGATCTGGATCAAGCCGGGCGCAGATGGCCAGGGCAGCCAGGCACTGCTGGCAATGAGCACGCAGCGACGTACACTGGACTTTGACAAGGAATTCGAGCAGATGAAGGGCCGGCTGGCGGGCAACGCCGCCGTCCCACCATCGGCTTAGGCTTTAATGTGCCGCCGGCTTATGGCGGTTATCATCTGCAGCATATAAAGGCTGGCACCGGGTTGGCTAGCATCGCTGCAGACAGTAGTGGAGAACACAATGGAACTGACTCAAGCAAACCAGGCCTATGCCGACGAGCAAGGCTTCTTCCGCCGCCTCAGCGTGGTGGACTGGATCTATGCAGCGGCCCTGGTGGCAGGCTCCCTGTACGCCTTCGGGCGTTTCGGCAGCTACATGGATTATTACGAAAAGGCGGTGCTGCTGCTGGCCGCGCCCACCTTCGCCTGGCTGGGCTGGCACTGGAAACCGGTGCGCCCGCTGATGCTGGCCATCGCCGTGCTGTCGCTGGGCGCCATCGCCATGTATGGCGGTGTGCTGGAGATGGCCGACAAGAAATTCTTCCTCAAGTACATGCTCTCCAGCCAGTCCGCCATCCTCTGGATGAGCGCGCTGTTCTGCCTGTCGACGCTGTTCTACTGGGGCGGACTGGCCACCACCGCCGGCACCGGCAACGCGATCGGCTCGCGCCTGTGCTGGGCGGCCGTGCTGCTGGGCTTCACCGGCATGATGGTGCGCTGGTACGAGTCCTACCTGATCGGCGCCGATGTGGGCCACATCCCCATCTCCAACCTGTATGAAGTCTTCGTCCTGTTCTGCCTGATCACGGCGCTGTTCTACCTCTACTACGAGGAGCGCTACGCCACCCGCCAGCTGGGTGCTTTCGTGCTGACGGTCATCACCGCTGCAGTCGGATTCCTGATGTGGTATACCGTTTCGCGGGATGCAGCCGAGATCCAGCCGCTGGTACCGGCCCTGCAGAGCTGGTGGATGAAGATCCACGTACCGGCCAACTTCATCGGCTATGGCACCTTCGCCCTGGCAGCCATGGTGGCAGTGGCCTACCTGTTGCGCCAGAAGGGTTACCTGGCGGACCGCCTGCCCTCGCTGGAGGTGCTGGACGATGTGATGTACAAGGCCATCGCCGTGGGCTTTGCCTTCTTCACCATCGCCACCATCCTGGGCGCGCTGTGGGCGGCCGAGGCCTGGGGTGGTTACTGGTCCTGGGACCCCAAGGAAACCTGGGCGCTGATTGTCTGGCTCAACTATGCGGCCTGGCTGCACATGCGCCTGATGAAGGGTTTGCGTGGACAGGCGGCGGCCTGGTGGGCGCTGGTCGGCCTGCTGGTGACGACCTTCGCCTTCCTGGGCGTGAACATGTTCCTCTCCGGCCTGCATTCCTACGGCGAACTTTGATGGCGGTGGCAGCTCCTTGATCAGGGCGGCCCCGCCCCCTGACGAAAAGGAGTGGCAATGAACGATTCGACTCACCCGCCGGCGCTGGTCATCTTCGACTGCGACGGCACGCTGGTCGATAGCGAAGTGGTGGCCGCGCAGGCCTGGTCCGAGCATGTGGCCGGCTATGGCGTGCAGCTCAGCGCCGAAGAGGCGCTGGCGCGCTTTCGCGGCGTCAGCATGACATGGTGCCTGGCGCATATCGAGGAGTTGCGCGGCAGCAGCCTGCCGCAGGATTTCGAGCAGGACCTGCGCGCCCTGATGGCGCGCCTGCTGGAGCAGCAGCTGCAACCCATCAATGGCGCCCTGGAGATGGTGGAGCAACTGCACCTGCCCTTTGCACTGGCCTCCAACGCCCCCCATCACAAGATCGAGCTATGCCTGCGGGTGACGAGGCTGCTGCCGCATTTCGCCGGCCGCATCTTCAGCGCCTACGATGTGCAGCGCTGGAAGCCCGATCCCGCCCTGTTCCTGTTTGCCGCCGAGCGCATGGGCGTGGATCCGGGGCGTTGCGTGGTGGTGGAGGACAGCTTGCCAGGCGTACAGGCAGGACTGGCGGCCGGCATGAAAGTGGTCGCCCTGCAGGAGCATGGCGTGCACCAGGACATGCCGGACAGTGTGCAGGTCATCACCCATCTGTCGCAACTGCATGCCCACCTGGTCTGAGGCGCTTTCTCAGACCCGGGCAATTTAGGTAAGATGGTCCAACCCCTCCACGATTGACCAGCATGCCCCATCCCATCGACCGCTCCCGGCAAATCATCTACTGCGATCGCGATATCGAAGTGCGTCCGCTAGACCTGCGCGAAGTGCTGGCGCTCTATGATGCGGTGGACCATTCACGCCAGGCCATCGGCCAGTGGGAAGCCTGGTGTACGCCGCAATATGGATTGCTCGATGCACAACTGTTCCTGCAGCGGGCCATCGAACACTGGCACGGGCATACCGCCTATGATTTCAGCATCATCGACCGCTCCATGGGCCTGGTGATCGGGGCGGTGGCCATCAATCAGGTCAGCCAGCTGAACCAGATGGCCAACCTCGGCTACTGGATACGCGATGGCTATACCGGGCGCGGTATCGCCGCCGTGGCAGCCCGGGCTGCTGCTGCCTTCGCCTTCGGCAAGACCGGACTGACCCGGCTTGAGGTCGTGGCCCAGGCAGGCAACCTGCGCAGCCATCGGGTCGCGGAGAAGATCGGGGCGACGCTGGAATGCCTGGCGCGCAACCGGCTGGTGTTCCATGGCCAACCGCGCGATGCCAAGGTGTTCTCGCTGGTGCCGGCTGATCTCGGCCAACCGGTCCCGGTGCACGCCTAGTGCCTGTCGCATCGGCTGATAAACATTCTGTGCGGTAATTCATCCGCTCAGGATCTGTCGTTTTTTTGTAGCGATGACAGCGTGCGGATACGTTTGGCTACAAATTTTTCGCGCTGGTTTTGTTGATTAAAACTGCACAATCCCGACTATTCTGACAGCGCTGTCAGCCTTGATGGCAGCGGGTTTGCGCCATTTTTGCGCAGCCGCATGAAAAATCTGCACCAAAATAAATTCAAACTGGCTGACAAAATACTGACTTTTCACGTATTCCAAATCGCGACTCGGGCGTTACATAGTTAAAGCGCCCGTTAATAAGGGTGTTTCTGTGTCAGGAGCAGTTTCCCGGAAGCAATGAGCCAATCCGGGGCATTGCCGGTTCTCCTCAAAAAACTCAGGATGGGAGAACTTTGAGCGTCAGCGACGTTTAGAGGAAATACGATGCAAGCTATTCAACGCAACAAGACCGCCAATAATAACCACGCCGGCCGCGCCGCCCAACAGTACGTCATGGGCGGTGAGGCACGGTCCTCCCGCCTGTCCAAGCGCATCAAGAGCGCCGACGCTGCACCTCAGGACGATTGCAGTGCACGCTACGACAAGATTTCCAAGCAGATGGATGACTTGATCGAAGGCGGTTCTCCCCAGCACTTCCGTCGTCCCAAGATGGAAAGCGACATCATCGCGCGCTGATCGGCGCGCAAAAAAACAGCCGGGAAGTGCATCGCACCGTCCCGGCTGAGTTTTTCCAGCTTGATTGGCCGGCACCAGGCTTGATGTTCCCGGGCCGGTGGCAACAGGCAGCGCCTTAAAGGCTTTCTTCGCGCGGATCCCGCGCCAGCAGCCTGGCGACCATTTCCTGTACCGACACGCCATCGAACAAGGCCGCCGCCACCGCATCGGTGATCGGCATCTCGATGCCTTTTTCGCGCGCCAGCGCACGCACGGCCTGTGCGCAACGCACACCCTCGGCCACATGGCCGAGTTCGGCCACGATATCGTCCAGCTTCTTGTTCTGTGCCAGGCCCAGACCGACGCGGCGGTTGCGCGACAGGTCACCGGTACAGGTGAGGATGAGGTCGCCGACCCCCGAGAGGCCCATGAAGGTCTCGGGACGTCCCCCCAGTGCCACGCCCAGCCGGGTGATCTCGGCCAGACCGCGGGTGATCAGCGCGGCGCGGGCGTTCAGGCCCAGCTGCAGGCCGTCGGCCACGCCCGTGGCAATGGCCAGGATGTTCTTGACCGCGCCGCCGATTTCCACGCCGACCAGGTCGTCACTCGAATAGATCCGGATATTGTTGCCATGTACGGCGGCCACGACGCGCTCGCACAGGGCCGCGTCGGCACCGGCGATGGTCAGCGCGCAGGGCAGGCCGCGCGCCACTTCCTGGGCAAATGACGGCCCCGAGAGGGCGCCGGCAGGCAGGTCGGCACCCAGCACCTGCTGCACCACCTGGTGCGGCAGCAGGCGTGTTCCTTCTTCCAGGCCCTTGCACAGCCAGACCAGGTTGGGCAGCGCATAGGCGCGCAGATGACCGGCCAGCTCGCGCAAGCCCGATACCGACGATGCCGCGATCAGCAGGGAGTCGTCGGGCGCGTCGCAGACGTGGCGTACCGCTGCTTCGAAGTCCGCGCTCACCGCCAGTTCGGCGGGCAAGGGGAAGCCCGGCAGGTAGAGGCGGTTCTCGCGCAACTGGTCGGCTTCCTGCATGGCCGCAACGTTACGCCCCCACAGCACGACATCGTGCCTGCGTGCCAGCGGGATGGCCAGCGCAGTACCCCACGCGCCGGCGCCTAGAATGGTGATCTTCATGGTGGTCCGTTCAGTCGCCCCAGACGTCGCCGGCCTTGACGAAGCCGGTCTGGCCGTCGCGATGGCGCACCTTCACCCAGCCGTTGCTGGGGCCTTCCAGCCATTCCAGCAGGACGTACTTGTCGGCGGTGAACACCACCGGACTGCCTTCATCGGCGGCATTGAAGATGCGCGCGTTGGCCACCGACACCACCAGCATGCGCTTGGATGCGAGTGCCTTGGAGGAGATCCAGGAGAGCGTGCCGGCGGCATCCCTGACCTTGCTCCATTCGCCGTAGGTCAGGACCACCTCCACCGGCATGCCGCGCGGCGCGACATAGACGCGGCGGCCTTTCTCGGAAGGGGCGTCGTACATGATGGCGGGGGCGGCACCGACCGACTTGAAGTCCAGGGCCAGGGCATCCTTGGCCAGGAAGGCGCCGAGCAGGGTGGCGCAAAGAATCAGGGGCAGGTGTTTCATGGGGAAGTCTCCACGGGAGGGGAAAGCACCGCCGCAGGGGTTGCGGCGGCCTGGCGTCGTGGCGCCCGACCGGAAGCATGGCCGCAGGGGCGGCAGTCCGGACGGGTCAGGCGCACTCAGGGGTGGATCAGTTGACGGCGGTCGAACCGTTGTTGACCAGGGTGGCGCCTTGTTGCTCGGCCAGTGCCTGCAGGCGTTGCTGGTAGAACACCTCGAAGTTGATCTCGGCCAGGTGCACCGGCGGGAAACCGGCGCGGGTGATGGCGTCGGCGATGTTGGCGCGCAGGTACGGGTAGATGATGTTGGGGCAGCCGATGCCCAGCAGCGGGTCCAGCTGTTCGGCCGGCACGTTGCGGATCTCGAAGATGCCGGCTTGCTTGCCCTCGACCAGGAAGGCGACCTTGTCCTTGACCTTGGCGGTCACGGTGATGGTCACGGTCGATTCGAACACGCCTTCAGCCAGCGCCTCGGCGCCCACATCCACCGCCACTTCGATGGACGGTGCTTCCTGTTCCAGGAAGATGGCCGGGGAGTTCGGCTGTTCCAGCGAGAGGTCCTTCAGGTAGACGCGCTGGATCTGGAAAACGGGTTGCTGTTGAGCTTCTTGGTTCTGTTCCGACATGGATTTCTTTCAGGTTCGGTGAATCGGTTGGGAAGTGCTGCCCTGGCGTCAGGCTTGCAGCAGCGGGTCCAGCTTGCCGGCACGGTCCAGTGCGCTCAGGTCATCGAAGCCACCGACATGGGTGTCGCCGACATAGATCTGTGGCACGGTACGGCGACCGGTCTGTTGCATCATCAGCTCGCGCTGCTGAGGGTCGAGATCGACGCGGATCTTCTCGATCTGCGTGATCCCCTTGCTGGCGAGCAGGCGCTCGGCCATCATGCAATACGGGCACACGGCGGTGCAATACATCTTCACCGGAGCGCTCATTTGGCGTCCTTGGTGGTCAGCGGCAGGCCCTGACCCTGCCAGGCGGCGATACCGCCGGTCAAGCCATAGACCTCGGCGAAGCCGGCCTTCTTCAGCGTGGATTCTGCGCGGTTGGCCTGGGTGCCGTTCTGGCAGACCACGATGACCGGACGGTTCTTGAGCTTGTCGAGCTCGGCGATGCGCTGCGGCAATTCCTTCAGGGGGATGTTGCGGGCATCGCGCAGGTGGCCGGCGGCGTATTGTTCGGTGTCACGCACGTCCAGCACCAGCACCTTGCCCTGGTTGAGCATCTGGGTGGCTTGCAGCAGGCTGAGCTTGTTGCCGCGTTGTTGCAGGTAGGGAACCAGCAGGGCACCGCCGGAGACCAAGGCCAGGGCGATCAGGAAAATATTGTCGATGATGAATTTCACGGCAGTCCAATGAGTTTACTGAATCCCGGCATTATAAAATAGAAGCATTCGCGGTTTGCATGAGATCAGTCTCGGCTTTGCAGCCTGGTCAAGCGCATGCGCCTTTGCCGCAGCCGCATCGGTTTCCCATCATCAAAAAGTCCTGCTATGTACAAAATCGTATTCATGCGCCACGGCGAATCGACCTGGAACCTGGCCAACCGCTTTACCGGCTGGGTGGACGTCGACCTGACCGAAAAGGGCGTGGCCGAGGCCCGCCAGGCCGGAAAGCTGCTCAAGGAAGCCGGTTTCTCCTTCGACCTGGCCTATACCTCGGTGTTGAAGCGCGCCATCCGCACCCTGTGGACCACCCTGGATGAAATGGACCAGATGTACGTGCCGGTCAAGAATGACTGGCGCCTGAACGAACGCCACTACGGCGCCCTGCAAGGCTTGAACAAGGCCGAGACCGCCGCCCAGTACGGCGACGAGCAGGTGCTGGTCTGGCGCCGCAGCTACGACACCCCGCCCAACCCGCTGACCCCGGGCGAGGAGCGCGATGCCTTCGGCGATGCCCGCTACGCTGGCCTCTCGCGCGAGCAGGTGCCCCTGACCGAATGCCTCAAGGACACCGTGGCGCGCGTGCTGCCGGCCTGGAATGACTCCATCGCCCCGGCCATCCGCGCCGGCAAGCAGATCATCATCTCGGCCCACGGCAACAGCCTGCGCGCCCTGATCAAGTACCTGGACGGCATCAGCGACAACGACATCGTCGGCCTGAACATCCCCAACGGCCAGCCGCTGGTCTATGAACTGGATGCCGACCTCAAGCCCATCAAGAGCTACTACCTGGGCGACCAGTCCGCCATCGAAGCGGCGCTCAAGGCCGTGGCCAACCAAGGGAAGTCGAAATAAAACTGCGTTTCTCCCGCAAGGCGCCGGCTACACCGGCGGCGCCTCTGCCTGTGCCCGGCAAGCGCAATGCGCTGGCGCGACCGGCGGCCGATCCTGGCCGCCCCGCGCTGCGGGGATGGTTGCGCCCGATGGGCGCGACGCTGGCCTGCCTGCTGGCGGCCGCTTCCCTGCAGGCCCAGCCCATCACCGAGCGCACCCGCCAGAAACAGGCCGCCGAGAAGGAGCGGGACGACCTGCAGCAACGCCTCTCCAGCCTCAAGCGCGACATCGACCAGACCGAGACCGCCAAGGACAATGCCGCCGATTCGCTGGCCTCGTCCGAGCAGGCCATCTCCAAGGCCAATCGTTCCCTGCGCGACCTGGCCCAGGAGCAGCAGGACACCGAAAGCCGCCTGGCACAACTGGTCAAGAAGCTCAATGAACTGACGGCCCTGGTCAACGCCCAGCAGGCGCAGCTGTCCAGGCTGCTGCGCGAGCAGTACGTGGCCGGCAACGAAGACCGCATCAAGCTCCTGCTCTCGGGCGACAATCCCAATCGCATCAACCGCGAATTGCAGTACATGGGCTATGTCTCGCAAGCCCAGGCCAGGCTGATCGAGACCCTGCGCGCCAACCAGCAGGCCATCCGCGCCAACCAGGCCGATACCGAGAACGCCAAGTCGGAACTGCAGGAAATCGCCCAGGAAGAACTGGAACAGAAGAAAGTCCTGGAGCGCGAAAAGTCGCGCCGGGTGACCCTGCTGTCCCAGCTTTCCAGCAAGCTCAATGCCCAGCGCCAGGAGGTGGGGCGCATCGAGCAGGACCAGCAGCGTCTCTCCAGCCTGGTGGACAAGCTGGCCCAGATCATCGAACAGCAGAAGAAGGCCGAAGCCGAGGCCCGCGAAAAGCGGCGCCAGGAACAATTGGCCAAGGCCAAGGCCGAACGCGAGAAGCGCCAGGCAGAACAGCGTGCCCGCGCCGAAAAGCGCGCCGCCGAAGCGGCCCGGGCTGCCAAGGAAGGCAAGCCGGCACCGAAGATGCCCGACCCGGCCGATGCCATCGACGACGACGAAGCACCGCAGAGCGCGTCGCTGGGACGCAACGATACCCTGCCCGAGCCGCAGTCGGACAATTTCGGCAAGCCCTTCGCCAGCCTGCGCGGCCAGCTGCACCTGCCGGTCAAGGGGGACCTGACGTCGAAATTCGGCAGTCGCCGCGGCGACGGACCGACCAGCCGGGGCCTGTTCATCCGCGCCCATGAAGGCGCGGAAGTGCGCGCCGTGGCCGCCGGGCGGGTGGTGTTTGCGGATTGGCTGCGTGGCTTCGGCAACCTGGTCATCGTCGACCACGGCAACCAGTACATGACGATCTACGGCAACAACCAGTCGGTGCTCAAACGCGCCGGCGACCTGGTCAAGACCGGGGAAACCATTGCCACTGCAGGCAACAGCGGCGGCAATGAGCAATCGGGTTTATACTTTGAAATGCGGTATCAAGGCCGCGCATTCGACCCACAGGGGTGGGTAACTACTAGGTGACACATGGGCAGCAAACTCAAGAATATCAGTCTGATCGGTTTGGGCATGGTGGCTGGGGCCACCGCGATGATTCAGTTCGACGCCATCGCGCAAAAGAATGCAACGGCGTCGCTGCCCCTGGAGGAGTTGCGCCAGATGGCCGACGTGTTCGGCCTCATCAAGTCGGATTACGTCGAGCAGGTCGATGACAAGAAGCTGCTCACCGAAGCCATCTCCGGCATGGTCGCTTCGCTGGACCCGCACTCGGCCTATCTGGACAAGAAGGCCTACAAGGAGCTGCGCGAAGGCACCATGGGCAAGTTTGTCGGCCTGGGTATCGAGGTCGGCATGGAAGACGGCTACGTCAAGGTGATCTCGCCGATCGAGGATTCACCGGCTTTCCGCGCCGGGATCAAGGCCGGTGACCTGATCACCCGCCTGGACAGCACCCCGGTCAAGGGCCTGTCCCTGGATGAAGCCGTCAAGAAGATGCGCGGCGAACCCAATACCAAGATCACCCTGACGATCGCCCGCAAGGAAGAAGACAAGCCCAACATCCAGACCATCACCCGTCAGGAGATCCGCGTCCAGAGCGTCAAGTCCAAGGTGATCGAACCCGGCTACGCCTGGCTGCGCGTGACCCAGTTCCAGGAACCGACGGTGGACGACATGTCCAAGAAGCTGGCCGCCATCTACGCCCAGGAACCCAACCTGAAGGGCATCGTGCTGGATCTGCGCAATGACCCGGGCGGCGTGCTGCCGGGCGCCATCGGCGTGGCCGCGACCTTCCTGGCCAAGGACGCAGTGGTGGTCTCGACCAACGGCCAGCTGCCCAGCTCCAAGCAGACCTTCTACGCCAAGCGTGAGTTCTACGCGTCCAACCCGCTGTCGGATCCGCTGTCGCGCCTGCCGGATGCCATCAAGAAGGTACCGATGGTGGTCCTGATCAACAGCGGCTCGGCCTCGGCCTCCGAAATCGTGGCCGGCGCCCTGCAGGATTACAAGCGCGCCACCATCATGGGTACGCAATCCTTCGGCAAGGGTTCGGTGCAATCCGTGATCGCCCTGCCGCCGGAAAAGAACACCGCCGTCAAGCTGACCACGGCCCGCTACTACACGCCCAATGGTCGTTCCATCCAGGCGCGCGGCATCGTGCCGGACATCATGGTGGACGAGTTCCCGGATGGCGACGGCCTCAACGGCCTGCGTCTGCGTGAAGCCGACCTGTCCAAGCACCTGACCAACGACACCGACAAGTCGGCCGAGGTCAAGGCGCAGACCCTGGACGAGCAGGCCGAGGAACGCCTGATCGCCGCCGAGAAGAAGCGCAAGCCGCTGGACTTCGGCAGCAAGGACGACTTCCAGCTCGCGCAAGCCCTGAACCACCTGAAGGGTTTGCCGGTCAAGGTCTCCAACGCCAAGCCGGAAGTGCGCAACGAGGAAGGCAAGAACGATACGCCGGCCAAGGACGAGCGCAAGGACAACAAGGCGCCGGCCGAGAAGACCGACACCAAGTAATCCACGCTGCCGCCGCTGCATCGGGCAGGCATATCGGGCCGCTTCCAAGCGGCCCTTTTTCATGGGGCAAGGCCAGCCAGGCCCCACCAGGGATGACCGACATGGACGACCAACAGCTGCTGCGCTATTCGCGCCACATCCTGCTCGACGAGATCGATATCGAAGGCCAGAGCCGTTTGCTGCAGGCCCATGCCCTGGTCATCGGGGCCGGTGGCCTGGGTTCGCCGGCGGCCATGTACCTGGCCTCGGCCGGCGTCGGGCGCATCACGCTGGTGGACCATGACAGCGTGGACCTGACCAACCTGCAGCGCCAGATCATGCACACCACCGCCCGGGTGGGCCAGCCCAAGGTGGAGTCGGGCCGCCAAGCCTTGCTGCAGATCAATCCCGGCGTGCAGGTGCAGGCCCTGGCCGAGCGCGTGGAGGGTGAGCGCCTGCTTGCGCTGGTGGCCGACGCCGACGTGGTACTCGACTGCAGCGACAACTTCGCCACCCGCCATGCCGTCAATGCCGCCTGCGTGGCGGCCGGTGTGCCATTGGTATCGGGGGCGGCGATCCGCTTCGATGGCCAGGTCAGCGTCTTCGACAGCCGTCAGGATGCGGCTCCCTGCTATGCCTGCCTGTTCCCGCCCGAGCGCGAGTTCGAGGAAGTGCAATGCTCCACCATGGGCGTGTTCTCGCCCCTGGTGGGCATCATCGGCACCGTGCAGGCGGCCGAGGCCATCAAGCTCCTGGCCGGGATCGGCCGCTCGCTGGCCGGACGCCTGCTGATCCTGGATGCCCGCGAGATGGAATGGACTTCCATCACCGTCGGTCGAGACCGCCAATGCAAGGTCTGCGGCCAGCGACATCCTGACCAGGCCTGACCGGCCGGGCCGGGCGCTTCCATCGGTCCCCTTTCTTCTGGTATAAACTAGCCTGGATGCTGCAATGCAAATGCGCTGCGGCATTGCGCCAGGCTGAACTCCGGAACGACCACAATTCATAAGCGCGATCAGCCCGCCCGTCTTGCCGGCAACAGGGGAAGTCATGAACCGCTCCATGAACGCTGTTCCAGCGTGCCGCCGGCCCTATCAGGCCGGCTTGCGGCCGGGGCTTGGCATCCAGAATCGTTGGTGTACAATCCTTGACCGCGAAAAGGCGTATGCCATCCGCAGTGCGGCCCGGCCCGGAAGCAGGTAGCCGGCCCGGCGAGCGGGTCAACGTCAATCGAAGAGGTGCCAACGCGGCTAGGGAAGTGGATTCAAAAGCGACCTGTTCCGGCAGCCCAGTATCAGCCGGGATAATGGATATAGTTGAAAAACCCGTAGTATTGAAAGTAAGCGAAGTGGCAACCAAGACTCCCAAAACTACCCCTGCAGCGCAGTTGCTGACCGAGGCCGAGATCCTCAAGATGAGCGAGGACGACTACATGAATGAAGCGCAGCTTGCTTTCTTCAAGGCCCGCCTCCAGCAGCTGGAAAAGGATCTGCTCAAGAACGCCGATGAAACCACCGAACACCTGCGCGAAACCGTGCTGGTGCCGGACCCGGCCGACCGTGCCACCATCGAGGAAGAACACGCGCTGGAACTGCGTACCCGTGACCGCGAACGCAAGCTGCTCAAGAAGGTGCAGCAATCCATCGTCTCCATCGATAACGGCGAGTACGGCTGGTGCGAAGAAACCGGTGAGCCCATCGGCATTCCGCGTCTGCTGGCGCGTCCCACCGCGACCCTGTCGCTGGAAGCGCAGCAACGTCGCGAGCTCAAGCAAAAGCTCTACGGCGACTGATCCGCGCCTGGCAGGATGACGCCTGCGCCTCCGGGTGCGCAGGCGCAGTGTCGCTGTCGCTGTTGATTTCCCTATCCCGCTCCCGTTCCATGAACCGTCTGCGTTCCCTGCGTAGTGCCAACGTCATCGCCTTGCTGGTGATGTCGCTGCTGTTCGCGCAGATGCTGGGTTTCGTGCACGGTATCGCGCACGCAGGATGGGCGCCGGGGACGGTGCATTCGCTCATCAGCGATGCCCTCTTCGACGAGGATGACGATCATGATGCGCCGGCCGCCACTGCCGGTACCAGCGTGGATGCCACCGCCACCGGCGGCGTCCATGCGCATGATCTGCATCACTCCTGCGTGGCCTATGACGCCGCGGCCCTCTCGGCCGGCGTGCATTTCGACTTCCCCCCGCTCCCACTGCTGCCGCCGGTGCGCCTGCTGGCCTTGTGGCTGGCCTTTGCCTCCTGGGATGCGCCGCTCAACTGTCATTTCCACTCACGCGCGCCACCGCGCTGAATTCCTTCCTCTCGCAAGATCCTGAACACTGGTTGCCGGTTGTCCCGCGCGTATCCGGTCGTGCCGCTGCATCGCCTGGCGCTAGCCTGGCGACGATGCCATGGCGCGCCCTGATCGCGTGTGGACGGCCGGTGTATCCGCGCCGCCCATCCACCCCCTCAACGAGCGGGCGGCGCATCGCGCATATCAAGGAATTCACATGGCTTTCCAACGCCAACTCATCGCCACCGCGGTTCTCTCCGCGCTGGCCACCTGGTCCATTGCTGCGTCGGCACAGACTGCCGCCAACGACGCCACCACGACGGCAGCGCCCTCCACACCCGCCGCCATACCCGCCACATCCACCGCACCCGCGCAGCAGGCGCTGCAACCCATCGTCGTCACTGCCACGCCCTTCGCCTCGCAGGAGGACGTGCAGGTACTCACGCCGGCCAAGGTGATCGCCGGTGACGAACTGCGCAACAAGCTCGGCAATTCCCTGGGCGATACGCTCTCCTCCGAACTGGGCGTCACCGCCTCGGCCTTCGGTGCCGGCGCATCACGTCCCATCATCCGTGGCATGGAAGGTCCGCGTGTGATGATCCTGCAGAACGGCATGGGCGTCTCCGACGTCTCCACCGTCTCCAACGACCACGCCGTGTCCACCGAAGCGGCCACGGCCCGCCAGATCGAGATCCTGCGGGGGCCGGCCGCACTGCTGTATGGCTCGGGCGCCATTGGCGGCCTGATCAACGTGGTCAACGATCGCATCCCCACCGAACTGGTGGGCAAGCCCACCGGTACCGTGGAAGGTCGTTACGGCACGGTCGATGGCGAGAAGAACGGTTCCTTCTCGCTGGACACCTCGGCCGGCCAGATCGGCCTGCACCTGGACGGCAACTATCGCGACACCGACAACTACAAGATCCCCGGCAACGCTCGCCAGGGTGACAGCAGCAGTGCCTCCGGCCGCCTGCCCAATTCCTTCACGCATGAGACCAGCTTGGGCCTGGGCGCGTCCTATGTCGCCAACTGGGGTTATGTGGGCGTGTCGGCCTCGACACTGGACGATCACTATGGCATCCCCACCAGCGAGATGTCCTTCATCGACCTGCACCAGAACCGCTACGACATCGACACGGTGGTCAACAACCCCTTCGCCGGCATCGAGAAGTTCCGCTTCCGCTTCGGCTATACCGACTACACCCACATCGAGAAGCAGCAGGATGGCACGCCCAATACCGTGTTCTCCAACCGCGTCCTGCAGACCCGCTGGGAATTGACGCATGCACCGCTGGCCGGCTGGCACGGTACCTTCGGCGTACAGACCGAACAGGGCAACTACTCGGCGCTGTCGGCGACCAGCGGTACGTCGGAGCTGACACCGCCGACCCGCTCGACCTCGTTCGCCGGTTTCCTGGTGGAAGAGCGCCAGTTCGGCCAGGTGCTGGCCAGCGCCGGCCTGCGTGCCGAGAGCGTGAATCGCCGTCCGGATGGCGGCAGCGGCTTGCCGGGGCGCGACTTCAGCCTGTTGTCCTGGTCCACCGGTGCTTTGTGGAGCTTCCAGCCCGGCTATGGCTTGGGCCTGACCTACTCGCTGGCGCAGCGTGCGCCCACGGTGGAGGAGCTGTATTCCAACGGCCCGCATGAATCGACCTCGACCTTCGACATCGGCGACAACCAGTTGAAGAAGGAGACCTCGCACAACATCGAACTGAGCCTGCAGAAGACCGAAGGCCTGGTGCGCTGGAAGGGCAACCTGTATCGCAACAAGGTCAGCAACTACATCTATGGCCGTACCAACGGCCAGGTCGACGATGCCGGCAATGCCGATCCGGATGGCGAATTCACCCAGCGCTTCTGGTCGCAGGGCGACGCCACCATTCGTGGCGCCGAAGCCGAGCTCAGCTACAACTGGAACGGTGAGGGCATGTCGGGGCGCGTCTTTGCCGATACCTCGCGCGGCACCCTGGACAACCTGGGCAACCTGCCGCTGCAACCGGCTACCCGCTATGGTATCGAGCTGGGCTACAAGACTGGTCCCTGGGCCAGTGGCATGAAGGTATTGCGTGCGCAGAAGCAGGATCGCCTGGCCTCCTTCGAGACCTATGAGACGCCGTCCTATACGCAGGTCGATGCCAACCTGTCCTATACCCAGAGGCTCAATGGCGTGAAGCTGACCTGGTTCGCGCTGGCGCGCAACCTGCTCAACCAGGATATCCGCCTGTCCAGCTCGGTGCTGCGCGAGACCGTGCCGCTGGGTGGTCGCAACTTCATCGTGGGGGTGCGCACGAGTTTCTGATCGCGCTCGCATCCGATGAAGATGGACGGGGCCATCATCGCCCCGTCCACAAGGCTTGCCCGGCCGTCTCCGTGAGGAGGCCGCCGGGTTTTTTTTCGCCCCGTGCGGCAAGGCCGCATCACGGGGCCGGCGGGAAGTCCAGCACGGTGTCGTTGACGCGGTTGAAGAGGTTGGTGAAGGTGATCGCGGTCACGGCCAGCAGGGTGTCGACGATCTGGGCATCGCTGTACAGTGCCTGGACGCGCGCCACCACAGCGGCATCGACCGTGCCACGGGTGCCTGCCAGCAGACGGGCGAAATCGGCCAGCACGTCCAGTCTGTCGTCGCCGGAGGCCTGGCCGTGACGCACACCCTGTATCGCCTCGGCCGACAGTCCGACCTTCTTGGCCATCAGCGAGTGGGCCGCCAGGCAGTAGTCGCAGCCGGCCTGTTCGCTCACGGCCAGCTTGATGGCCTCGATTTCCCTGGCCGACAGGCTGCTCTTGCGCAGCGCGCCGTCGAGGTGCAGCACCGATTCCAGCGCAAGCGGGCTCAGGCTGCCGATGCCGGCATAGGCATTGGGCACCATGCCCACGGCCGACTTGATGGCGGCAAACAGTTGGGCGGCCTGGCCGGTGGCTTCAGCAACGGGGGTAGTGGCAAGACGGGGCATGACAGTTCTCCTGAAAGAGGTGGGGCGCGGGCAGGGGCAGGATTGCCGGGGTGCCGTGTTGCGCATGGATCTACTGTAGGCCACCAGCGTGAAATGATGAATGCCTTAAAATGACTTTAAATTGCTCAAAAAGCTCATTCAAGGAAAGCCATGGATGCCCTCAGCCGCCTTCTCTCCCTGCACCCGGTGCGCGCCGGCCTGGACATACGCTGCCGTTTCGGCCAGCCCTGGAACTTGCCACATCCGGCCCTGCCTGAGGGCGTGGCGCCCTATCACTTCATCCTCGAAGGGACGGCGCAATTGCAGCTGCCCCAGGGCGAGCCCATGAGCTTGCACGCCGGCGATCTGGTGGTGCTCCTGCGCGGTGCCGCCCACGCGCTCTTCATCGCCCCCGCCGCCGATGCCGTCGAGGTGCGCCAGGGCGTCAGCGCAGCCCCCGTGCGATTGCACGTCAATGATGACCAGGCTGGCGGCGCCAGGCCGCTGTCCGATTTCCTGTGTGGACAATTCCATTTCGACGCCCCGCATGCCGGTGCCCTGCTGCAGGCGCTGCCCGAGGTACTGCTGGTGCGTGGTGCCGCGCTGCCTGATGCCGATGGTTTGCGCATGCTGGCGACCTTGCTGCGCAACGAATGCGGTGGCGTCGATGGTCGGGAAGAACCGCGCGCTGGCGCCCAGGCCGTGGTGAGCGGTCTGGCAGCGGCCTTGTTTGGCCTGGCCTTGCGCGCTTGGCTGGCCCAGGGTGGGCCGCAGCCGGGCTTGCTGGCCCTGCTGGCGCATCCGGTCTTGCAGGGCGCGTTGCAGGCCATGCTGGAGGCCCTGCACGAAGACTGGTCGCTGCCGCGCCTGGCGGCGCTCTGCCACATGTCGCGCGCCACCTTCGTGCGGCGCTTCCAGGAGGTGGGCGGCGCCACGCCGGCCGAGGTCTTGCAGCAACTGCGCATGGCCCAGGCCGCGCGGCTTTTGAGCTACAGCAAGATGGCCACGGCGCAGATCGGGGAAGCTGTGGGTTACCAGTCCGAAGCCGCCTTCAACCGCGTGTTCAAGAAATTCAGCGGGACGGGGCCGGGGGCTTATCGACGCAAGATGCGGGCAGCCCAGGAAGGGGAGGATCAGCGAATAGGCAGGCGGATGGTGTTCTTCACCTCTTCCATCACGGCATAGGTATGGGTCTCGCGCACGCCCTTGAGCTGCAGCAGCGACTTGCCCAGGAATTCGCGATAGGCGTTCATGTCCTTGACCCGCGACTTGACCAGGTAGTCGAAGCCGCCGGCGACCATGTGGCACTCCATGATCTCGGGGATGCTCTGCACGCTCTTCTTGAATTCGGCGAAGACGTCCGGCGTGGTGCGGTCCAGCACCACCTCGATGAAGACCAGCAGGGACACATCCAGCAACTCGGGATTCAACTGCGCCGCATAGCCCAGGATATAGCCCGCCTCCTGCAGCTTGCGGACCCGTTCCAGGCAAGCCGCCGGAGAGAGGTTCACGCGGGCCGCCAGGTCGACGTTGCTAATGCGACCATCATTTTGCAGTTCGGTCAGAATTTTCTTGCTGATCTTGTCGAGCACGGCCATGGTTTCTGAACTTTATTCAGTTAAAAAAATTTACAGTGAATTTAATTCTGATTATAAAGGCAATAAACGCGCCTAATATCAGGAAAGAGTCAATAGAATCCTCCCTCATAAAAACATAACGTAATGCGGGCATGATGCGCCAACCATGGTGCATCTGCGCGGATGACAGCAGCATCTCCGGCAACTTTTGTGAGTTTTTGTTTTGCCAGGCATGAGCGGCCACCGACGAGGTGGCGGCAAGTACGGCATCGACGGACCGTGTCGCCGTTTTCCACAAGGAAACGGTTGGCGCAAATCCTGCTTTTCCAGCGTTTTCAATGCAATTACCCAACCGCAGTCTGACTTTCTAGAAGAGAGGAAACACCCCATGTTCAAGCGCGTCTCCGGACTCAACATCATCGCCGCCTCGCTGGCGCTGATCCCCGCCTTCGCCATGGCGCAGGAAACCCAGGTCGTCAAGATCGGTTTCTCCAGCCCGCTGACTGGCCCGCAGGCGTCGGCCGGCAAGGACAACCAGGGCGGCCTGATGATGGCCGTCGAGCGTCTGAATGCGCAACCCATCACCGTGGGCGGCAAGAAGATCAAGTTCGAAGTCATCGCCGAAGATGACCAGGCCGACCCGAAGTCGGGCGTGGCCGCGGCACAGAAGCTGGCTGACCAGGGCATCAAGGCCATCGTCGGTCCCTACAACTCGGGCGTGACCATCCCCGCTTCGCGCGTCTACAACGATGCCGGCATCGTGGTGGCCACCGTGGCGTCCAACCCCAAGATCACCCAGCAAGGTTTCGCCACCCTGTTCCGCGTCGCAGCCAGCGACAGCCAGCTGGGCGGCAAGATGGCCCTGTACGCTGCCAAGGAACTGAAGTTCAAGCGCGTGGCCGTGATCGATGACCGCACCGCCTACGGCCAGGGTCTGGCCGAGGAATTCGCCAAGCTCGCCAAGGCCAACGGCATCGAAGTGGTCAGCAAGGACTTCACCAACGACAAGGCCACCGACTTCACCGCCATCCTGACCTCGATCAAGGGCAAGAAGCCCGACGCCGTGTTCCTGGGTGGTTACGCTCCGCAAGGCGGCCCGATCAAGCGCCAGATGAAGCAGCTGGGCATCGACGTGCCCCTGATGGGCGGCGACGGTATCTGCTCGCCGGAAATGGGCCGCCTGGGTGGCGACGCCATCGGTGAATCGGTCTACTGTACCCAAGGCGGCACCATGCTGGACAAGGCCAAGGAAGGCAAGGTCTTCTCCGACGACTACCAGAAGAAGTACGGCCGTCCTGCCGAAACCTACGCGGTCTCCTTCTATGACGGCATGATGCTGATCGCCCAGGCCATGAAGCAGGCCAACTCGGTCGAGCCCAAGGCCTTCGGTCCGGCCCTGGCCAAGATCAGCTACAAGGGCGTGGCCGGTCAGTATGACTTCGACGCCAACCACGACCTGAAGCAGTCGCCCGTGACGGTCTATCGCTTCAAGGATGGCCTGCCGGTCCCGCTGACCAGCTACTGATCGCGGATCGCCGATCGCTGATCGGCCACCCGCATCGGCCTGGGGTTGCGCGCACTGCCTGCCAGTGCGCGCCCCCGGCCTCCTGCTCCCGTTCTATCCTGTCGTACATCGCTTCCCGCCGGCCCTGGCCGACCGGGGAGCATTCGTCGCATGCGTGCTGCTGGCAGCCGCATAGCGGTGGTACCCTGTGCCCTTGGCGGCACCTGCAGCAACCCGAGGAAGGAAGTCCATGCTCAGCTACACCCGTACCGTCCAGACCATCGATGCCCACACGGGCGGCGAGCCCCTGCGCATCGTCGTCTCGGGCCTGCCCAAGATCCCCGCCGGCACCATCCTGGAACAGCGCGCCTGGCTGCGCGAGCATCGCGACGACCTGCGCCAGTTCCTCATGAACGAGCCGCGCGGCCATGCCGACATGTATGGCGCCTACCTGCTGCCGCCGGTGACGGCTGGCGCTGACTTCGGTGTCATCTTCATCCACAACGAAGGCTATAGCGACATGTGCGGCCACGGCATCATCGCCCTGGGCAAGGTGCTGGTCGAGATGGGCTACGTCGAGCGCACGCAGCCGCAGACCCGCATCTGCTTCGATGCCCCGGCCGGCTTCATCGAAGCCTTCGTCGAATGGGATGGCGTGCGTGCCGGCAAGGTCAGCTTCAACAACGTGCCCGCCTTCATCTACCAGCGCGACGTCGAAGTGGAGACACCCGGGTTTGGCAAGATCGTCGGCGACATCGTCTTCGGTGGCGCCTTCTACTACTACATCAATGCCGCCCAGGCCGGTCTCACGGTCAAGCCGGAACTGGTGCGCCAGCTGATCCAGCTGGGCGCCGAGACCAAGGCCGCGGTCATCGCCAAGGTGGCCATCGCCCATCCGCTGGAGCCCGGCCTCAATACGCTCTACGGCACCATCATCGACAGCGAACCCAATTTCCCCGGCGCCGACCAGTCCAACGTCTGCATCTTCGCCGACCGCGAAGTGGATCGTTCGCCGACCGGTACCGGTACCTCCGGCCGTGCCGCCCAGCTGTTCCTGCGCGGCCGCCTGGCGCAGGGCCAGCACTACGTCAACGGCAGCATCGTGGGCAGCAACTTCGGTGTGCGCGTGACGGCACCGACCAAGGTGGGCGAGTTCGATGGCGCGCTCACCGAGGTCAGCGGCCATGCCCATATCATGAGCACCAACCAGTGGGTGCTGGAAGACAGCGATCCCTTCCCGACCGGTTTCTTCCTGCGCTGAACGCAGCTTCGCCACCAGGATCTCCATGCACATCCTCGACCCACGACAAACCGCCCAGGCGCTGCCCTACGCCGCACTGGTGAGCGCGCTCGAACGCGCCACCCAGGAGCTGGCCAGCGGCGCCATCCGTGCGCCCGAGCGCCAGGTCGTTCCCATCGATGCGGCCAGCGTGCTGCTGGGCATGCCCGCCATCGCCGATGATCTCTCGGTGACCAAGCTCATCACCGTGCACGCCGACAACGCCCGCCACCAGTTGCCCGTGATCCAGGGCGAGGTGGTCGCCTTCGAGACCCATACCGGTCGCCGCATCGCCCTGATGGATGGCCCCACCGTCACCGGACGACGGACTGCCGCCATGAGCATGCTGGGCATTCGCACGCTGCTGCCGCGCACGCCACGCTCGGCCCTGCTGATCGGTACCGGTGCGCAGGCCGCCGCCCACGCCGATGCCCTGGTCGAGGTCTTCGGCGTGCAGCAGTTCTGGATCGCCGCACGCGATCTGGAGCGCACGCAGGCATTCTGTCGCGCACTGAGCGAACGTCATCCGCAAGCCGTGGCCAGTCCCTTGCCGGCACGAATGTTGCAAGAGGATCTGCCACATACCGATGTGGTGATTGCCATGACGACCTCGCGCACTGCCGTCATCCCGGAACACATCGCCGCCGATACGCTGGCCATCGGCGTGGGGGCCTTCAAGCCGGACATGGTGGAATTCCCGCCCGCGTTGCTGCATGCGCGTCGCATCGTGGTCGATGACCTGGACGGTGCTCATCACGAAGCCGGTGACCTGATCCAGGCCAAGGTCGACTGGTCGCGCGTGGTCGCCATCAGCGATGTGGTGGGCGGCAAGCTGGCCGCGGGCGACCTGGCCAGCGCCGGCGCGCTGCCGGTCTTCAAGACCGTGGGCCAGGCCTCCTGGGACCTGGCCGCCGCCCGCGTGATGCGAGCGACGCTGGGACTCTGACATCGACGCACCGGGCGCGAGAAGCTTCGCGCTTTTTTTGTACCTGTCTTATCTGCTGTATCTGCCTTACTTGTTTTTCATCCACATAGTCACGCTTTAAATTACGCTTCACGGGAGACACCGCTTCATGGACATTTTCATCCAGCAGATCATCAACGGATTGGTGCTAGGCAGCATGTACGCACTGATCGCCCTGGGTTACACGATGGTGTACGGGGTGCTGAACCTGATCAACTTCGCGCACGGCGACATCCTGATGGTGGGTGCGATGGTGGGCCTGTCACTGCTCAAAGTGGTGCAGCACGTGGCGCCGGGTCTGCCGGGCATCGTGCAACTGGTCATCGCCATCGTCGGCGCCATTCCGGTCTGTATCGTGGTGAGCCTCCTGATCGAGCGCATCGCCTATCGTCCGCTGCGCAATGCGCCGCGCCTGGCGCCGTTGATCACGGCCATCGGCGTGTCCATCCTGCTGCAGACCTTCGCCATGATGATCTGGGGCCGCAGCCCGCTGCCCTTCCCGCAGGTGATGCCGTCTGATCCGGTGCATATCGCCGGCGCCCTGATCTCGCCCACGCAGATCATGCTGCTGCTGCTGGCCGTGGCCGCCATGGTGGGCCTGGTGCTGATCGTGGAGAAGACCAAGATGGGCCGCGCCATGCGCGCCACCGCCGAGAACCCGCGCATTGCCGGCCTGATGGGCGTGGACTCCAACAAGGTCATCGTGGTGACCTTCGCCATCGGTGCCGCACTGGCGGCGATTGCCGGCGTGATGTGGGCCGCCAACTACTCCACCGCGCAATTCGCCATGGGCTTCGTGCCGGGCCTGAAGGCCTTCTCGGCCGCGGTGCTGGGTGGCATCGGCAACATCTACGGCGCCATGCTGGGTGGCATCCTGCTGGGCCTGATCGAGAGTCTGGGCGCAGGTTACATCGGTGACCTGACCGGCGACTTCCTGGGCAGCAACTACCAGGACATCTTCGCCTTCATCGTGCTCATCATCGTGCTGACCCTGCGCCCCTCCGGCATCATGGGCGAGCGCGTGGCCGATCGCGCCTGAGTCCTCCTTCCATCCCTACAGAACTACAGAGAAGACCTATGGCTCTCCTATCTTTCGACATGAAGCGCAATCCGCAGCAGGCGCGCATCAGCCTGCTGGTGCTGCTGGCGCTGACGATCGTCTTCCCCTTCATCGCCCAGCAGTTCGGCAATTCCTGGGTGCGCATCATGGATGTGGCGCTGCTCTACATCATGCTGGCCCTGGGCCTGAACGTGGTGGTGGGTTTCGCCGGCCTCCTGGACCTGGGCTACATCGCCTTCTACGCCATCGGTGCCTATACCGCGGGCCTCCTGGCTTCGCCGCAGTTCGCGGCGGTGATCGAGTCCTTCGTCAACACCTATCCGGTGGTGGGCAACTTCCTGGTGTGGCTGTGCGGCCCCGAGATCGTGCAGAACGGCATCCACTTGTCGCTGTGGCTGATCGTGCCGGTGTCGGGCCTGTTCGCGGCCATCTTCGGTGCCTTGCTGGGCGCGCCCACCCTGAAGCTGCGCGGTGACTACCTGGCCATCGTGACGCTGGGCTTCGGCGAGATCATTCGCATCTTCATGAACAACCTCAACGCCCCGGTGAACATCACCAACGGTCCGCAGGGCATCAACCTGATCGACCCGATCAAGGTGTTCGGCGTGTCGCTGGCCGGTGAACCCGGTTCGGGCTCGATGGTGAAGGTGTTCGGCCTGAGCACGCCCTCGGTCAATGCCTATTACTTCCTGTTCCTGCTGCTGTGCATCGGCGTGATCTTCTTCTCGGTGCGCCTGCAGGACTCGCGCCTGGGCCGCGCCTGGGTCGCCATCCGCGAGGATGAGATCGCCGCCAAGGCGATGGGCATCAATACCCGCAACATCAAGCTGCTGGCCTTCGCCATGGGCGCGTCCTTCGGTGGCGTGTCCGGTGCCATGTTCGGTGCCTTCCAGGGCTTCGTCTCGCCGGAGTCGTTCTCGCTGACCGAATCCATCGC
>NZ_JBIUZW010000025.1:0-39626 GCF_044745245.1 Herbaspirillum sp. NPDC087042
GGGATATGAGGGGTCGTATGACCGGGTGGCTGCCTTCAGCAGGCAATGGAAGGTGGGTCAAATGGAGAGGGTCAAATCTGCGAGCAAATCAACAATCCAATCAACATTGGATTCCTCGGCGGTCGGCACTGCTAAGCTATCGTCAATCACGATCTCGGGCATTCCGTCCGCAATCATCCGTCGCATCTCGTCATTCCTATAGCGATCTCTAGCAATTCGCATTGCCCATTTTCCTCGACCGAGAAGTTGATTATTAGTGATTAGGGCGTTTGAGTGCGCAAGCTTAAGCATTTTGCTTAAGCCCGGCAGTTGGTCACTATCCCGATTGATTAATCCTATTTGAATTAGGCCTTCGCGCAATGCTAATTCAAGAGTGGAAAACGCATATTGCTCGGCAACCATGTGAAAGCGATACACGAACCAGGCATACAAAAAAAGATTTTTTGCGGTTTCAAAGTGGGTCTGGATCGACTGTGGGACGCAAGGGATTAAGGCGAACGAATTAATTACTTGACTGCGTTCTTGCAGCGAGTAGTGCTGCATACGAGGATCTGGTTCGAAGGCCGTTATGTCGTTCCGGAGGCTATCAGCAGTGTCCATTTTATATGCGGAGCTTTTTATTATGGTTGCGCAGTGAGCGGGTTTTATTCTTTAGAGACCAATTCTTGTTTACTATGCTTTTGAGCTTGCAAATTGTATCCACTCAACCAATTTTTTTAATGACCCACTACAAGCTTGCTCAGTAGATAAATAATTCCGAAAGAAAGTTAGAGTGAGCTGGTTTTAGCGGATTAGCATAGTTATGCGCCGGGTTCAGTCAATTGCAACCACGAAACCAGTTTCTGAGCATATGAAAGTGAAGCATGCGCAGGACTACTCGAAGGTAGTAGCAAAATCCGATAATCGTTAATCCTCGCTCCCAACGCCTTAAGCCCAATCTTGGCCGACGTACCACCATTGAATGCGATCGTATTCAATTCAGGTAAAGCACCGATCAGATCGAGCAGATCGTTTTGCGTATGTTCGCGAATTTCACTGTCAAGACTGCCCACCCTCCGTGCAGTGGCAATGACATCCCACAAGCCAATTTGATGTTCAAGCAAGCGTATTAGTCGCGTTGGATAGTCCAATCCAGCAAGCTTAACCCCAATCGAATCCCCCACCAACTTCCAAAACGCATTGATCTTTTGGTTAATTTGACACCCTCTGAGGCTAGGCTCCTGGAGGGGTGGCCTATGCCGGGACTGGCTTCACGGGTAGCCAGGTGGAGCGGTGGCTGGCCGGAGTCCTAACCTCTCGTAGGTAGTGGAAGCTCTTGCGCGCGGTAGGCAGCTATTCGGCAATTTGATATCGTTAATCCGAATCAAACATATCGAATAAGGAAAATAAATTGTCGCTGCTCATATCCGCTTTGTTAATCCTCTTCTTGATCGGGAATTTCACGTTTGCAATCTGGATGATCAAGCGACGCAAACTGCCACTTGCCCCAGTTCTCTCAAGCACCAACATCGAGCAAGCTGGTATGGAAGTGTTTTCTGTGCTCGATCAGGATGGAGCAACGGTATTCAGATCCAGTGAGATTGCAGGTATTCCTTCGTACGCAAAGAAGCTCGATCCAGAGCATGAACTAGTGCGTCGGGCCGCGCATTTAACTGCCGACATTTTGAAGGGCGCAGCCAGTATTTCGGGCAAATCCATTGGTCTGGTGTTCAAGCCTGAAATTCAAGCAGGGTTGAAGGACGGAACCTATACGCTGATGAAAACGACGACAGGCGAAACCTTGGCTGATGCGGTTGACGTCAGTAACAAAATCGTCGGGAAGGCAAGGATTGTAGAGACTGGTAAGTTAAAACAGTTGGCTTCAGGCGGTTTTCAGCTCGCCAGCATCGTAGTCGCTCAATCGCATCTTGCAGATATCGAACGCTCATTGAGTCTGTTACGCCAAGATTTGGTCCAAGTTTTGGATGACTTGGAAGCAACAAATATTTCGAAGATAACCGGCAAAACTAAATACTTGCTGGAAATGGTGCAGTACATTAAGCAGAAACAAGCTCCAGGTGAATTGCCTGTACACCTCGCGAACTCGCTTCAAAGCATTGTTGCTGAATCTCATGAGCTGAGTGACAAGCTGTATGAGGATTGCTCCATGCTGATCAAGCGAGTTCTAGCGCAGAAAGATCCCGACACGTGGGGAACAGAGGGAGTATACAAGGCGCTGCACGACCATATAGAAAAAGCCAATATTCTGCTTGCGCGTCATCAAACTCTATCTCACTTGTTTGCGACGATAAACTATGTTGTTGCCTACTTTGATCCAATCGGCAAGGCATTCTTCAAAGTGAATATGGAATCCGAGCGCTGGAATGGATTGTCCGATGAACTGCTTCAAGCTCTAACGGAACGAGCGAATGCACTGCTCAGTTCGGCCCATTTCAACGCTGCCGACACACTCGCACTCCGGAAAAAAGATATTGTCCGCGATGCTGAGGCTATCCAACGCACCGCACTTGAACAGCAATCTACATACGATACCGCCATGCTGAGACTTTCATCAGATGTGCAGCGCTATTTCGGAGAGCATTCAGAGACTCACATTGCCCTGACTTTCGACAGTAACGGAATGGTTAAGGCGGCCGCAGTTCTTTAAGAATATCCTGTTACTGACTAAATCAGCAGAGCAAAGAAAATGAACAGCAATACAGCAATAGCTAAGGAGCCAGATTCAGAAGGACGCAGACTTCTGATTGAGCTGGTAAAAAGGCTACCAAACATCAGTCAAATAATCCTAAGACTTTTGTTGGGTACAAAGCTTTGCATGACGCTTTAGGGCTAGGGGTGCAATAAGGCTATTGATCTACGTTGAGCCTTGAGCAGAAAATCAACAATCAAGTAGCGTCATTCTTGGTGTGCCGAAAATAGTTGGTTAATCAATTCAGTCACTATCTCAAATGTCCATAACACATTCGGATAAAGTGAAGTTGTGCCGTGGGCGTGTGAATTGCGCTGCACTGGAATGTGCTGGATAAAGTGGTCAATCCAATCAAAATTGGATTCTTCTGCGGTTGGTACTGCCAAGCTCTCGTCTATAGCGAGCTGGGAAATTCCACCTTCGATCATCCGACGCATTTCGTTATGCTTATATCGATTTTGGGCAATTCGCATTGCCCAATCGTTGCGACGGACAAGACGTTCATTGGTGATCATGCTTTTCGAGTGCGCAAGCTTAAGCATCCCACTTAAGCCCGGCAATCTATTGCTACTGATTAATCCACTTTCAATTAATCGCTCACGTAACGCCAACTCGAGTGTTGAAAACGCATATTGCTCAGCCACCATATGAAAGCGATACACAAACCAAGCATATAAATAAAGGTTTTTTGCGGTTTCAAAGTGAACCTGGACCGACTGCGGGACGGAGGAGGTTAGGGAGAACGAATTAATTAGCTGGCTACGGTCCTGCAGCGACTGGTGTTGCATACGTGGATCTGCTTTAAAGGCAGTTATGCCATTTCTAACAGCATCGGCATCATCCAAGTAGGACGTAAAGTCATTTTGTGAGCTGGTAGGTGAGTGCATCATTTGACTATCGAATGACATCAGTAAATGTGTTGATTTGCTGGCGACCCAATTGCTCTAAAAATAAATGCTAGTCTCGCCAAAGCTCTCGCAAATCAACATCTTTGCTTTGAACGGAGGGGGAAATGCAAAATTCTGAGTTTAGGAATAGACACAGAAATAAAGAATTATTCGAGTTACATATTCCTTCATTTTTGACGAAAGAAGGTTTATTACCGTGCTCAAAAATGGATATTGAGAGGTCACTTAGCGAAAGCAAGCGATTTCGTTTTACGGAAAATAACGAATTGATCCTGTATCCCGTGTTCCATGCGATGGTGGTGGCTTCATATCTCGCTCAGCACGTTACTCTTTGGAATTTCGCTTCGCTCCGAGTGACTGGGAACTGGTTCTTGGCGGGATCGGCGCCATACTTTGGCGTAAATTTTAAACAAGCAATAGAAAAAATAGTAAAAGGTGATGTCAAAAAAGGCGTTTTTTATCTGCCAGAAGGATGCGAAAACAGCCGGTATCATAGTTTGATCATAAACATGTCCCATAAAGACGATGCCGAGATGTTCCAGCTAGAGGCTTGGCAATGCGATCCCAGTAGCTCTCAAGTGCGGTATCTTCATTCTCTTTCTCGAGATTTTCGATACGGGGTTACGCACCTAGATGGGGCGATTGTAGAGTTATCGAGCTATGAGATGGAGCGCTTGTTTCAGACCGGAACAAAAGAAAAGGGACAAAATTATAAGAAATATTTCAGGATTGATGGCGATATCTCGATGGAACACTTCTTGGAAACGTCTAAAAGATTTTTAGGAAATTCTGAGCTTTTTGATGAGGTATTCTGCTTCGGCGAAATTTAGAGTCTTAGTCACCCTTCAACTGAACTCAGTTGTAAATGAAAATGAAAAAGTGAAAGAACCAGCTTTCGATGGCAACCAAACACTACGAATTTATTGTCAATAAAATCGATGCGGCAAAACGAAGAGCAACCGAATTGGCTAAGGGGCTCAATCATCGAGGCATTGAGGGACAGCTTCGAGAGCTAGCTGCAAAAGAATGCATCGAGCCATTTATGACTCAAAGTTATTTCTGTGGCACTGGGAAGGTAATTGATAGTACTCAGGCACTCTCGGACCAAATGGATTTGGTTGTCTATCACCGGAAAATAGTGCCACCCATTTTGTTTAGTCAGGAGCTCGGACTGTTTCCAGTTGAATGTGTGAGATATGTAATCGAGGTTAAATCAACGGTAACAGCGACTGAAATTCGTGACGCAGTAAAGAAATTCAAGACAGTACGCGACTTGAAATCTTTTCCTAAGATAGACAAGGACGGGAGAGCGAGTTATGGGCCGCTGCCCACAACTGTGCTATTTGGATTTTCGTCAGACATACAGGGATCTGAAATTGCGAGATTCTTGAAATATGTGAGTGATCCCTATCCTGAATGCATCGCGCTTTGTGTTCTAGGCAAGGGATACTGGTTTTATAGCTCAGAAAATAAGCACTGGTATGGGAAAGATACGTCAAGCGTTGATCCCATAATGGATGCCTTTTCTATGTTCATTACTGGTTTTATGAATACTCTTGCAGGGGAAGAGTGCTCGATACGTCCCTTTAATCCAGGTAGTTACGTAAGAGAGCACGATTTTCTGTTGCCGCCAGTTTCGAGCCAGAAAGGATCAGCATAGATCAAAATTTAACTGATCTTGTAGATCTTTAGTAGGGGGGGGCGTATTCGAGTTTTATGTAAGCAGGATTTCGCTTAACTATGTGCTAAACATCGCTTTCCTTGCCCATTTAGATTTGGCCATTCTCTCTTTTGATATTGATTGAGCACAGTATGTAACGCTATTAATGTCTTTAGAACAGATTGATCTTTTGGTTAATTTGACACCTACTGAGGCCGGCTGCCTGGAGGGGCAGCCGGGGCGAGGGCCGATTTCACCGGGGATAGCGGGGCGGTTGGCTCCCTTAATCTGCGCTGCGTCTTGACCCAGGGTTTCCTTCTTCTATCGCATGCTGGTCTTGGTCCTGGCTATCTGAAGATGGGTCAATTGCAGCGGCAAATCTAAAAGCAGGCGAATTGACCCAGCTCGCAAATTAAAGTGATATCGCAAGAATTGCATAGTGTTCTCAAGGTCTGCAAATGCATGTGGGTCACCGATTCGATTGGTGTACTTGTTGACGTGTTGGAGACGAAAAAGCCTCGCAAAGCCGCTTTGTAGACTGCCGAATAAATCAGTGTACGTTTCCTAAAACGCTGGATAAGATTCTCTTGTCATTTTGATAATTACAGGAGAAGTCATGAACACCCAAACCGAAAAACGCCAAACCGTTTCTATCGAAAAAAAGGCCGTCACTACCGATGCGCCGATTGAAAAGAAGCCGGAAGTGACGCTGCGTGAGGCATTGGCTGCAATCGATGCTGCTCGGAATGAACTGGCGAAGAAGGCCATCGATGGTATCAAGCCTGGCAAGGCCTTTGATACTGGCATCGTCCGTGAAATCAACAAGCTGGAGACGAAGAAGAAGCGACTAATCGTTGCGCGCTTCGCATCTCTTTTGAAAAAAGACAGCGACGCAGTTCAGGCCATCATTCATCAAATCATCGAGCTGTGACCGGAGTCACTTGAACAGCTCCTCGGCGCATATGCATACCGAGACTCAATTATTGGTGAGGAGATTCCCTATGGAAGTCATGAACGTAGTCGAGCCAGAAAAAACACCGCTCTACAAGCAATTGCTTCTCTTGATCCCGATGCTCAAGGCGCTTGAAGATCATCGCGCGTCTCTTGATTGCCCGTTACCACCGTTGTTGCTAGAAGTCGAGCATCACCGTGAAGGCGGAGCTTTGACACTAGAGTTAAGCAATGCACCCATTCGTAATGATGGCCGTATTCAACCATCGCTAACACTCAATCTGTACAACGAGGGGCCTGGAAGAAGCCCTCTGACATATGCGCATGCTTTTGCGTTAACGTGGTCGTACATTTCCAAAGACTTACCCATGAGCGCGATTGAATATAAAGCGATGTATACGGCATTCTGGGCTTCATGGGCTGTTCAATTGTTTGAGTACGAACAGTACGTTAAGGAACTGGACTTGCATGACTAGGGAAATGTCGGCAGAACTCTTGTATGCTGAGATCTACCGAAAATTACTGGTCGTGATACCGGACTTACTTACTATTGATGGGGCCGGAAGATCAAAGGTGAAGGGGCTGAAGACATTGAATCTCAACGTCATCAGTCGATCACCGAGCAGGTTGAAAATTTCCTTGAGTCGCTATTACAAAAATTCCTTGGGAAAGGATATTCCCGATCCCGATGTAGCAATTGCCGTTTATCCAACTAGCCATATTGCGGAAGTCTGGGAATATATGAACGTTAAAGGACTCACCTCCGTGTATTCACTCGATGGCAGTTGGGTGGATATCTTTGCCAAAAGACATTTGAATAAATGCCTGAATAATTGGCTGGGAGACTTGATCGCCCAAGGTCATGTGATAAAGACGCGAATCGGGTAGTGCGCTATTGCAGAACACACAACACAATGCATTTGATAGCTGCAACATGCGCGGAATCAACAAGCTGGAAACGATGAGGAACTGATTGATCGTGGCCGGCTTTGTTGCTCTTACGAAGAAAGGCAGCAAAGCTGTCTGGGCGATTGCTCACCGGATCATTGACCTCTAGATCTCATAAAAACGATATAGATTGCTCTGCTACTAAGTACTGCCAATTCGAGGCGACGGAATGGTACATGGTTTGAACTGTGGTTAAGTGTATGCCTGTGAGGACCGCTTTCCCTTGGTCCGTGTTTGCTCAGCTATGCAATTCGCGTATTATAAGAACACCAAACGGGTCATTTGCACCATAAATACATACCAACGGCGTCTAATTGCGCCTTAAAGCACCAGAGAAGAGCAAATAGATGTGGCGAGAAAATTGGGCTGTTGCCTCACCGAAATATGAGGTAGACGTCTCTGACTTTGAGGACGATCTCGGCCAAAAAGGACGAAATCGCTGTATTTCTTTTTTTGATAGTGTTTCAGAGAAATCTCACGCCTATCTCAACGTCTTCCCGACTACACGGTTTTACGGTAGCAAGCGTAGGCAACTTCAGTGGCTTCATTCAGAACTGCAGAATATCGGCCCTCTAGGCACTGCGCTTGACGCATTCGGAGGGACGGGGACCGTCACGCATTTGTTGCGCGGCCTTGGTTGGAACGTAACATACAACGACATCTTCGATTTCAATCTCATCTCTGCCCGTGCGCTTTTCTCACGTCGCATCACGCCCATTGAAGTTAAAGAACTTCAAGATCTCTTAGACTCCGTTATACCGTTTGACGGCTTTATCACCCAGACATTCGATGAACTCTTCTTTACTCGAGAGGAAAATAGATGGCTGGATGGTTTTATGCGAGCGATTTCTTCCGGGCATGAACTAAACGCGGACGTATGGATGTTTTGCCTATTCCAAGCATGTTTGATGAAACGTCCTTTCAATTTGTTTCATCGGGCGAATCTACATCTTCGTCACTCAACAATGCCAGTTGACTTTGGGAATCGCGCTACATGGAGCAAATCGTTCGAACATCACATGCTTAACGTATTTGGAGAGTGGAAAAGATTCTTCAGCAATCGTGAACAAGCCACCACCATAGCTACAGGATGTAATGCAATAAATGTCAGTGGGGAATTTGACCTAGTCTATTTAGATCCGCCTTACTTTAAAAAGGGGCGTGCTACAGAAACTTATGTAGATCGCTATCATTTTTTGGAGGGTCTTTCCAGATTTTCTGAGTGGCCGTCATTAATTGATCCTTCTTCGCCAATTCGCTCAATTGCGAAGCCATATAGAGAGGAGTGGACTACAAAGGCTGACGTAATAAGTAATGTGGAGAAGTTGTTTGCTCAACATCCGAATTCTAAATTTGCGCTATCGTACGTCGCGGGTGAACAGCCAAGTGAGGAATCCTTGTTTGAACTTTTCAAGTCTCGCTTCGACAAGGTAAGACTTTCTCGGCGTAGCTTTAGTCGTGCTTTATCAAAGAAAGAGTTTTTTGAAATCCTAATAATCGGCAAATAATAATGTCCATCTATAAAAGGGTTTTACCAGTTTCACTTCCAGTTCTCATTCTTTGTGGCACTGGTCTTTTGGTTGCTGTTTTCTTATACCTTTCGATCAGCATGACGGAGAAAACGCTCTTCAGCAAAGAAGGCCCAATATGGGTGTTTGCTGCTGGGATGGTGCCTGGCTTAGTTGTCGGATTGATGCAGTTTATTCTCAGCTGGGCTGAATTTTCGAAGATCTCGAAATTCCAGAAGATGAAAGTTAAAGGCATATTAAGCACTCGTGATCAAGAAGACTATTACCGTGAGCTGATCAAGGGCGCAAAGAAGGATATCCAAGTTCTTGGCGTAACAGCGTCGAGATTTGTTAGCGATTTTGCAGACTCTGGATCATCACGTGACGACAAAAAGGTCTTGATCGCTGCTTTACAGCGGGGTGTATCAGTTCGAATTCTTGTCCCAGCGCAGGCGCACTTACAGGGTAACGACCAGAGTGTTGGATTTCCTTTGGCCGAGTCATTTTTCACCCCACTGAAAGACCAGTACCCTAACTCTTTCCAGGTGCGCTACTTCGACAACGCGCCAATTGCATCAGTGGTTCGTGTGGATGATGACGTTGTAATGGGCCCTGTTTTTACAAATCAAAAAAGTAAACATACTCCTGCCGTACATGCGGCATACGACAGTCCGTTATCAGAGAGTTACATGGGACATTTCGACGACATGTGGCCGTCTGCAAGGGTATTCTGAATTTAGATGCTCAAGATCTCCGTCCCTTCCCGAGTACATATAACGCTCCTCGAGCTCGGAGATAGTGGGTATCGCCGAAACGGTGGCTTAGGCTTTTCCATCGATCGTCCGTCAGTAGAGCTGACCTTCGAAAAAGCAAATCACTTTTCTATTGAAGCACTTGAGGCCATTGGATTTGATGTAGATGAACTTGCGTCACTGCATAAGAGATTAGAGGCAACGAAGGATTCCTTTTTGCTTGAAAATGGCCTTCGTTTATCCAGCGTATATTCAGCTGGCAGACACGTCGGTTTTGGCAGTGGCACAGCCGTTGCGTTGAGTCTTATAGAGGCACTTGCTCTGCTAAATGGTCGGATTTTCGACCAAACTCAAATCTCACAAATGTCCGGTAGGGGGGGGACATCTGGGATTGGTATTAATACGTATTTCACCGGTGGATTTGTATTCGATGCAGGCCGAATATTAGACAACTCCCCATTTAAGTCATCTGACGACATTCCCGAGCCTCCAACAACTCCATTAGTTGTCACGCGCCACAATATGCCCGATTGGCCAATCGGAATATTCACTCCTAACGACGTACCTGCTGTTTCCATTCAAATGGAACGTCATCTTTTCTCTTCGAGCCTTCCTTTGGCCATGAGAGATGTGGAGACCGCGGTTTACCACGGCATCATGGGTGCTTTGGTAGCAGTTATCGCAGGGGATTATTCTAATTTCTGCCGTGCCATTAATAAAATTCAACACTGCGATTGGAAGCGAAAAGAAATTGCTCTCTCGTCACCGGCACTTTCATCCTACCTCACGGCCCTTCATGAGTCGGGGTGTGATGGCGTAGGCGTAAGTAGTCTTGGACCCTCCATATACTTTCTCTCAAAGAATATCGAGAGCACATTAAATCGAATCAAGTCGAGATTTCCGAATGCATTGGTAGAAATAGCTCACGCCAATAACACCGGAAGGAAAGTCGAATATGTTTGAGCTAGTCTTCTTTTCTACAAATCAAACGAAAGTCGCACACTTTCGCTATTTGGGAAGTAATGCTGGCGTGAAAATCAAGAGCTTCAAAGAAGCAAACTATTACGCCAGCTATCACGAACCGAAAATAGATGATCGTACAGAGTTGCTCAATCAAAGTTACTTAAGCGCTCTCCATCAGTGGAAGCTGAGAGAGAGGAAGCCGGATGATGATACAAGCACTTTCTTCTTCGAAGATACGTCAGTTCGCATCGATGCATTAAGTGAGATTCAGGAAATACCGGGAGTAAATGTCAAATACTGGATGCGCTCAATGACCTTTGAGAAACTAGATGCGATACTTAAGGAGCATCGCAATAATAGAAAGGTTACTGTTCGATCCGATATCGTCATGCATCTCCCCGGGAGATGGAAAGAACTATTAGGCATAGCCGAAGATTTTGTATGGGTCTATGGGGAGACGAATGGAACTATTTCCGAAGTCGAGCCGGTTATTACGCCCAATCCCGTCTATCCTTGGTTGGACGACAAGACGTTCAACCGCTGGTTTATTCCTGATGGAGCGCATACGTCGATAAGTGCAATTAGCCTCGATGACGCTAATCGTGGTGACTTTCGTCGAAAAGCATTCGATAAAATTGCAGTCGTGTTGCGCAAGTTAAAGCTACTTGGCAGCAATCCAGCTACGACAGCCTCACAACTCGAACTGCCTCAAGTACCAACATCCCCATCAATTTTCTTGGTGTGCGGCCCTACATGTGCAGGGAAAACTACAACTGCTTCCTGGCTTGGTGATGCATTTAGCTTGCCTCATATCGAAGCGAGCGACTTCATGTACAAGGCGTTTTGGGAGCGACAAGGCTTGCGCTCTAAGATAAAGATCGGCGATTTCGCACAGCTGGCTTTGCAGACTCAGCCAGATATTGTGGCGAAGCCAATAGCAGAATATATCAACGAAAAACAGTATAAGGCCGTAGTCATTACTGGTTTCAGATCTGTTTCGGAGATAAAGGTCCTTCGCTCCGCGCTTCAGAATCATTATGTAGAGTTAATTTATCTCGATGCGCCATACGACGTCCGGTTGCAACGCGCTATCAAGAGAAATCGGGATAACGTTACTCCCGAAAAATTTGCTAGTCGGAATGTACAAGAAGAGGAGATGGGGCTTCTTAACATAAGAGAACTTGCCGAGGCCAAAATCTTTAATAATGATCGACGGATTGAGAAAGTCCGTGCCAGATTCCGCACTAGATATCCCACAACGCTTCGCACGCAAATGGAAGCGCTGCGACTTCGGCGATTTGATCCGTCTAGGTTAGAACCATACATTTTGATGGCGCTCTACGAATTATTAAGTGACGATATTTGGTGCACGACTACGGAGATCGCTTCGCAACTTAATAGTCAATTTGGTCTAGATAAGCATAAGAACAATGTGAGTCGGTACTTCAATCAAGAATTCCATCCTCTATACGAAGTTCGACTACGAGCGACCTCGGCGCAACCTGTTGAATATCGGGTTTCGGCAACCGGGGCTAGCGAAGCGAAGCTGCTTAAAAGTCAATATCAACAGTTCCTTAAGGAGAGAGAGAGGACGCCAAGTAACATGTCGAAGAGTCAGCAACTCTCATTGACCTTAAGTGAGTGAATTTGCATATTGAGCTATCTCGGTGCAAGCAGTTTGACTGAAGAAGGCTTAGGTGGACTTGAAAACGATGATTAAGCGCACATGGAAAATAGCAAAAAAAAGCCGGATGCTAAGCAGTTTGATCTCCTGCAGAAAATACTGAAGAATCATTTTGATGAGATTCTTGCGCAACTGCCGGAAGGAGCGAAGCGCGAAAGCATGAGGGACATCATCAATTTCCGAACTTCTCTATCAAAGGAAACTGATCGAGGTGCGGCATTAATGGCCGCTGCTTTTTTAGATGAACGATTGATGTGCCTACTAAGGAATCGTCTTGTCAACGACAAGAAGATGTCGAAGGTAATGTTCGACTTTAATGGGCCACTCGGTACGTTTTCGTCGAGAATTAATTTCTGCTATTTATTGGGCCTGTTGCCAAAAAATGTACATCGTGAGCTGCACATTGTTCGCTCAATAAGAAATAAATTTGCACATCGTGCTGATTTTATGGATTTTGAGGATCCATCCACGAAGTCTCTGTGTAATTCATTAATTTTTCACGGGGTCAAACCAGCGGCATCTGCGGGATCTAAGTTTAGACGCACCGTCATGGGGTTACTTACAGTGGTCGAGCTAGTTAATGGCGAAACCCTACACATAGTGGCCAGAAAAGACTATCCAGTACCAGATCGTTCCGAAGCTTATCTGCGAGTTGCTGAGATATATAAAGATGTTACAGGTGAAGAATATTTCCTTAAATACGAACACGAGTGAGCGATCAACCCGATTGTTGAAAGATGTGAACGTTGGTTAATTAAATTCTCATTCGACGATGGACAGAGCCCGGTGAAGACGATCCATTAAATTCCGGAAATGCATATGTTCGTTTTTCTCTTCGCATCGCATCATCAAATCTTCTGTTTCGCGAATAAGTAAGTGAAGCTGTTCCATCCGTTCTGAGGTTGGAATTCGCTTAGATGCAACAATCTTCTCCAGAGTATTCGAGATCCTCTCGAATTCGATAGCTGAAATTGAACTGCGTCGGGGATTGCGAAATCGCTCATGAAGTGACATCTCCATTAGCTTTCGCATTTCTTGCATCTCTGCTTTTAAAACACCAAGAGTAAGACTTTCTTTGTCTCCTTTGAGATCAGGAATCTTTGCAGGATTATTCAAGGCCAGTAACTTTACAATCGAGTTAACGTTTCCAGCTTCGCCGTTTGCCGCCACTGTTGCCAGGATTGAGTCCTTGAGCTCGCCTTGACTCTTCAACACGTCGTGGTACTTCATATCTTTTGAATACTCCAGATATCGCAACGGAGCAATATCGAAAATCCTTGGTGTCCCAGCTTCCTGAATCAAAACAACAGGCTTATCGAACGCTTGTCGAATGCCAAGCTCGAAAAGAACATTCGGGTTGCGACTGCTTAGATCGCATATCGCGATGGGGGCCTCAATCAGCTTCTTGAGGATATCTAGGTGAATCAAATTCGTAGCTTTGACGTCGTCAGCGCGCACCGCTTGGAACCCGGCCTTCTCACATGAAGGAGCGACTATATTGTCATAGACATGCTTGAAATGACCTGGTGAATATCCATCCGCATCTGCGATGGGCATTATGATGAAGCAGTCTTTGTTCTTAATTTCGCTCATGTTCTTTTTCGATTAGCTAAACTTTGTTGGTCACTACTGTGAGCTGCGTTTTATCCTCTCTAGCAGTTTAACGTGTTATAGAGAACTAGTTGGAAATGAGTCCTCTGACCTCACCAGTGACCCGATTTTAATTTGAATTGGAATGTTTACTAAATGCAATTAGTAAATGTTCGTACCTCTAGTACAGCTATTCCAATGTACGAGCCCATAGGGGCTGGATAGAATGGTTTAAATATATTGCAATTTTGCAATATTTAAACATTCTTGAGGAAGAGCCCATGAAGGAAGGGAAAGCTAGGGTACTGAATGAGAAAGAGTTTTCTCGGGTTGTCAATACTGCGCGAAGGTATGCACATGCGAAACGCAATGTGGCACTTCTCTATTTCTCACATGGTCTCGGCTTGCGTGCCAAGGAAATGGCTTCGTTGAAAGTGCGTAACGTGCAGGACGAAGATGGTCAGATTATCGAGGAAATCACTCTCTCTCGAGAAATGACCAAAGGAGCGAAACAGCGCTGTGCATATTTAACGAGTCCGAAGATAATTGTTGCGATTCGCGACTATCTGGATGAGAGGCTCGAGATCGAAGGGGCTCTCTTCAGTTTAGATGCCGCCCTATTCAAATCCCAAAAAGGGAGTGCTTTTACTCCCAATACAATGCAACAGTTGTTTCATAGACTATATGACGTGGCTCGTCTCCCAGGAGCATCCAGTCACTCTGGTCGTAGAACCTTTGCTACAAACCTCATTGAGAAGGGCGTTGATATCAAGGCCGTTTCGACTCTAATGGGGCATTCATCTATCGCTATGACAGCGCAGTATGTTGAGGATAACCCGAGGCGTCTGAAGCAAATCAGCTCAGAAATATTCTGAGAATAAACAATTTTCTCTCAACGAAAACTTTGACGTTTTCCTGTATTTCCTCCAGTAAATTCAAATGAACAGCCCAAAAATAGAGTTGGCAGACCATGACCCTATCGACCTCAAAGCGCTACATTGGCTTCATTCAGCAACTAAGCCTAGTTTGTTTATCAGATACACGCGTGCTGTTGCCGTAAAGGATGAAGATCAGATACTAAAACTAGAGGAAGAAGATCCCGATCTCTACGACCTTCATAATGAGCTAGGGCCGTGCGATAACACCGAGTTTTTTGCGTACCAACGATTGATCCGCTTTCGTTACGATTTTCTTTTTAAAAATCAAACCTATCGTGCGTATTGCGAAGCGAGACGAACGAACGATATTCGCCAACAAAGAGACATCGAAAACCTTCATCTACATGTCGCCGAGGTCTATGCTGATTGGGGCGATCTTTATATTGAAGATGACTCGGAAACCTGGCTCGAAAGCCATCGACACTTGTTTTATCCAATCAATTTCGTAAAAATAAAAACTAGCGAGCAGGGTCGAGAAGAAGATCTAACAATCAAAATTCCCAGTAGTCTGCAAGGAACCGATCTTATTGATAAATTATTTTTTGCTGCTCAAATGTACGCTCGGAGCAATAGGTGCGAGCCAAAATATGAGATCAAGAAAGCTACTACCAGCTATGCGGAATTATACGAAAAGATACATCGCTGGACGATGCTCGTAGATCAGGTTGAGGAATTAGATGTCACTGTGGCGGAGATCAGTCGACAATACTATCAAGACAGTCTGTATGAAGCTCTCGGAGTCGACCAAGGCAAGAGACGAAAGCATGAATTGAATTCGGAAGATGATCTCGCCAGCATGGAAAGAACTGTACTGAACATGCTTCAAGATTACAGAATGAATATTGACCAATCTATCGACGGAATCTTCCCCGCTAAAAAATCTAAGTCAACTTAGGCAGCAGACTGCTCGTTCAACTCCCGCAAAGGCCCATGTGTACACATGGGCCTTTTTCTATTTGGTGGATCCTCCCAATATGCTGAGGTGATAAGCCTCGAGCGAAGCTTATCATCTTCCGTCCGCATTTCTCCTTTATTAAAGTTCGCTCTGTCGTTCAGTAACTCATACAGCAGAAACGACTCTTTTCAAATCATATGGAGAACAAATGAATATCGAAGCACTCACCCCCGAACAAATCCACGAAATGATGGAGCAGCTTGGCAAACGGCAGAAAGAACTCGATGAACAAACTCTTCCCGCTCTTCTGGCGCAGGTTCGACGCCTCATTAAGTCTGGGCGCATCGACAGGAAATCTTTTGCAGATCCCGACGCGCCGAAGAAGCCTCGCCTCCCTGTGAAATATTACGATGAAGTGTCAGGCCAATACTGGTCAGGGAAAGGCATCAAGCAAGAGCCATTTAAGGGGAAAAAGAAGGCTGAGCTGACCGCGTATTTGATCCCTGACGAGTTGGCTGACAAGGTATGCATGGTCTCCGCTTTTATCAGATGGGCTTGAAGGCGATCTGATAATGCACTGATGAAATCAGCCAGAGAGGGCATATCAAGTTTTTCAAATACATCCGAGCTAGTTGTCGCCTTCCAGTGAGCTACAAGCCGGTCTGTAGTGACTTCAAGCTCTCCAAACGGAAATCTCTTATCTTTGGCTGCCACCAGAAAGTGCGGAACACCGTATAGCGCCTCGATTAGAAATTTGTACCCACTAAGTCCGTATTCATGCTCCATCACTCACCTATCGTCCGAGCTTGAAAGCAGCCTTATCTTGCCGTCCTCTATTTCGGAGCTCACTGAGATAGCGCTCATCATCCTCTCTCGCTTTTTTTTGAGCAGCAACGGCTTTCTCCGACTTCCTTTTCTGCTTTTCAGGGGAATCCATTTTCACGTGGAAGCTCTTGGCTTTCCGTTCTATTCCGCTGTTCGCATCGCGATTCATCACGATCCGCTTCCAGGCTAAATCTCCTCTTGCTTGTTTCTCTGGATAGGTTAGATGGTCTAAGTGGCAGATGCACGGCCGTCCCGAATTTAAGCCTAGCATGTGAAGCCGAAGATATTCATCCCAGATGGTGTGAAAATTGGATAGCTCGTTATCAGCTTCGAGCCAGCGGAAGAAATTATCTCGCTCTTGCGGGTAATACCAGTCCGGAGCACTATCGAACCAATCACGGAGTTTTACTAGATTTTCTCTTCTCTCTTCAAGCTCCGCTATCTGGCGGCGCTTTTCGAATTCTCTGATCTCTTTTTCTAGTGCAATTGCTTTTTTAAATTCTCGCCTGGTCCATAGATGATATGCAGGCGCGATCAACCAAACAACGCTAACGAGCACGGTAGGAATGAAGAAATTCAATCCAGCACATACGAAATTGTTTGCCAGAAAGGCGAATCCTGTAGCATTGAGCTTGCGGAAAAAGCTTCGCTCGATCCAGTGCTCGTCATATCGAATTAGCGACGCGGTATATTTTGCCAATTCATATACCAACCAAGTGAGCATCAGAAATGCAACAACAGTCATCATCTTCGTACCTCTAAGTGCTGGAATTTCCACTCATCGGAGTCATTCAACCAGATCACCTGGCTAGATGACTCCGATCCAGAATGCGATCAGCCTTGGATACGTATTTCTGTCATCGCACGGCATTTCTGGCACATGAATGAACTTGCCAGAACATTGCCTTTGGATGGCGTTGACGTATGGGTTGATCCACCTTCAACATACCCACATCTCTGGCATTTCTTACGATATGCCATTCGGCTTCCATTTTCTTCTACGATTACTGCGCCCATCAGAGCGATTGCCATTTTTCCCTCTTTGAATTCTTTGATATTTGTATTACTGGCAAGAGCTACTCACATTGGATCCGTAAGCCGCGAATGTCGTCATTGCTTGATTTAATGCTGCAATAAAGAGGTCGGGTTGACCACTCTTCGCAAATTCTGCTGTTCTATTGATCTCTTTCTTATATGCTTCAAATGCTGCATTGGCCATCTGACGACATCCGTAATAATTCGGATCGTTAAAGGATCGTGACTCTTTGGCCGCCTTGAGTTTCAATAGGAAGTCCCTCTCCGCGACGTTAAAACGGTTGATATACCCTTGAACGACACTATCGCCGTTACTAGACTGCGAGGCCTGTTGCGGGCTAACATCTTTCTTTACTACTCGTTGCTGCTGTTTTTCTTTTTCCTCTTGCTCCCGCTTAGATTTTTGCTCTGCTGCCACTTTTTTATCGTACTCGGCGCGATCTTTTGTACGAGACATTGGTGCGGCAAAGGACACAATTAGCAGTGCCGGTAGCAAATAACCCAAGACCTTCAGACGAGTTGGTTTATCACTCCAGCGAATCACCAGTTTCGGCTTGATCAGGCCGGTCACGAGAGCGATGCCGATTAAACCGGCGACTCCAAATAGGATGTCGGCGACCGTTGATGTCGGCTCATCGACTGGAGTGCTCTTTGACGGATTGCTCGGCTCTGAAGTCTGAACTTGTGGAGTCGGTTCAGGAGCTACTGCTGGGGCGACTGCCTCTGCCGGCTTTTCTTCTTGTTTTACATCCGGAGGACTTTCATTCTTCACCACTGCCGCTTCAGGTGCTGGTTGTGCCACTGGTGCGGTTACTTCGACCGACTTCAATGCATTGATGCGATCTTCATAGGCCGTTTTAATGCATCTAGCGTCTTCACATTTGTTTCGCGAAGCCTGGAGCCAGGCTTTCTGCTCGGATTTGAGCTTGTTGGGATCTGTCGCGCTAGTCTGTGCGACCTTATATGCCGTCATTAGATCGCTGTCCAACTTGGACAGTTGTTCGTCTCCGCAGATAGCTTTCTCGATCTTGGTAGAGGCCTTTGCGCAATCAAAGCTTGCAGCGTGAACCAAAGCACTTGAAACAATTAACGAAATACCAACAATAATTCGCTTCACTTTTGATTTTCCTTTGTTGTTCGAATAAGTGAATCTGGCGCGGATACAACCCCCTTCGTAACCCCCTGATTCTGCTGGCAATACTATCTCAAGTAAGCGAAAAATTACACTGAATAAGCTAAACTATCGCTTAATTACTTGATCATTGAGTTTGGTAGCAACCGCAAAATGCGGACATGCCTACCTTGGATGAACGAAAAGCCTTTGCCGAACGCTTGAAAGCAGCGTTGCGCCGTAGCCCGGAACCTATTAAAGGCCCTACGGATTTGGCTTTGCGTTTTAATTTGAGATATGAAGGCCGTTCGGTATCGGCTCAAACAGCACACAATTGGCTTGCCGGTAGGTCTATTCCTGATGGGCCAAAATTGAATGCATTAGCCGAATGGCTGAAGGTGGATGAGCATTGGCTCCACTATGGACCTCCGCCGTCAAAGGGAAAAATCAAAGAGAAAAAGAAGCCATTAACAAGTGTCAGCGAGCCTAGCGATGCAGCATTGCACCTTGCAAGCCGGATTGAGGAGTTACCGGCACAATGGCGTTACATGATTGAAGAATTCGTAGAGCGCTTGCACCAGGACATCACAGGCTAGATCTTTGATCTTAAGTTCATCCATTGTGAAAGCTTCTCGGTGTAGGGGCGAGTATAGGCAGCGCTACTTGAGGGAAGCCTCAATATACGGTAATCGCTTGCTCGTTCTCGTAGCACTTTCATTCCCAAGCGTTCCGCAGTGCCGCCGTTGAATGCGATTGTCTTCAATACTGGCAATTCAACTAAGAGCGCAAGTAGGTCATTGTGAACATGTTCACGAATATTGCCATCTAAGCTCCCAATTCTCTTTGCTTCTGCGACTACATCCCACAGCCCGATTTTATTTCGCAGCAGCGCATCTAATCGATCAAGGTAGGAGAGGGATGTAATGTCTTCTTCAATTACCCCAGAGACCAACGCCCAGAACCGATTTTGGGGGTGCGCGTAGTATTGCTGATGTTTCAGCGAAATTTCGCCTGGAAGGCTGCCGAGAATGAGTATTTCGATATCGGCATTTACCACTGGTGGAAAACTACGTTTGCGATTCATTGCTTTTTTTCTTTGCTTTTATATCTGCCATGAGCTTGATGCTCTTCTCCTGAATTTTCTCTGATGTTTCGAAGTCCAGCGTTTCCATCATTTTCCCATTAACTACTGTGCGAATCATCCCGTTGCGAAGGTGTGCAATGAAGAATCTCGCGTTCCTATCAGGTTTCGTGGGTAGTGAATCAATGTATTCTTTTATTCGTTCCGGCGAGTAGCCAGCTTCTGCGAGCTGCTCAGCGAGAGATTTATGATCTAGTTGAGACGGACTCAGAGCGCCAATTGGGAATAAGTCTAGGCGTTTCACCACTTGTTGGATTTCCGTAAGAAGCCGGAATCGTAGCCTGAGTCTCGCGTCCAAATCGATGTCATTGGAGTTGAGCTGAGTCATCAGGGTTTCCACATTTTCCAAATACGATTGGCGTGTATCGCTAATATTTTCTAAAACGGAAATCTCCGATTGCAGTGCGAGACGAAGCTTTTTCAATTCATGATGCCTTGCATCGACGTCTCTCAAGCGATGGACAATCGATGTTATTTGACTGCCAATTTCTAAGGCTGAGAGCAGGTTGCTTTGCTTACGCCCGACTTCAGCTAGCTCCCCGATGCAGGCGGCCAACTCGGTTTGTTTTGTTGTAAGTGAGTTTATCGAAGGCGCGTTAATTAATTTCGCGATATTCAATTCTCTGGTGAAACTCAGAAACTCGCTTTCCAAATACCGAATATTGTAAGAAGAGCCAATGCACCCCGCACCTTGAAGTGAGGTAGCGCAATAAAGAAACCCACTGTTAATGCCGGGCTTTCTACGTATATGGACCGGACTGCCGCAGTATCCACATTTTGCAGTTCCTTGGAAAACATTGTGACATTGGCCTTTTCTACCTGCCGCAATGCTTGATTTTTGATTTCGATTTCTCGTGGTTTTAAGCGTTTGAACCTCGTAGAACAAGTCTTTATCAATTATAGGGGGATAATAATCCTCGACAAATGTATTGGTAGTTGTCCTGCCGTTGTTATCTTGGTCGAGTTGAAGGACTCCAATCGCCGCTATGTTTCGTAGGTTGAAGCCAACAGTGCTGTTCTGCCAGAATTTTGCATGTTGAGCAGGAGGAATCTCGCGTTCATTCAGATATTTAGCTATCAATGCATTGCCGAGTCCATCTTTTGCCAATTGAAAAATCAGTCGAACAACGTTGGCTTTTTCCTCATGGATTTCGTACCGTGACTTGTCATCCGAAGGCTTTAGCCACCATGGACAGCGTCCCGAGAAGACTTCCTTTTTTTCTATCACACGAGCCTTCTTGACTTCCCATGCGGCTTTTACTCGCCTAGATTTCACTGCGGACTCTTCGTGAGCGCGCGACATGGAAATAAGGGCTATTAAAAGTGGAGTCCAATCATCTTTCATCCGCTCTTTACTATAAATGGCGGAGTCAATCAAAGTGACGATGGTAATGCCGCGATTGATGATCGACTGAAAGACTGCCAATGCTTCAGGAACAGGAAGACGCGAAATGCGATCAAGAGACTCGACCAGTAGGTATGAGTCATTGGCGACACGTCCCTCATCAATTGCAATCAAGAATTGACCTAGAGCGCCTGATTCGACATTGCTACCTTTAAACGCCGAAATGCCCAAGTCGCGCATATTCAACGAATCGTCGAGAGTTAGGTTATGTGCAGCTGCGTACTTCGTGGAGGCGTCAAGTTGGCGTCGAAGGGAGTCGCCAAGAATTTGGTCAGGCGTGGAAAACCGGATGTAGGAATAGGCGGTCGGCACTGGGTGAGGCAGGGTGGTTGGACAGCCAGAAATTATAAACTTCCAGGTGTCAAACTGACCAAAGGATTTTGCGCGGATGCCCGTAATATTGCCGTATCGCCAGCGACGCCGCGCCCGGCAGGCTGCCCAGGATGAGCGTGTGGGTATCACGCGCCACCACCGGCGGGAAGCTGGCCAGCAGCGGATCGCTGGCCGTGAAGGCCAGAGGGGCAGGCGATATTGCCGGGACGGGTTTGCGTAGTGACATGGGCCAGCAGGATGAAATAAATTGCAGCATGCCTTGCGGCCAATCCGCCGAGGCACAATGGGCGGGCTTCGGCAGGCGCAGCCTGCTTGCGGCAAAATGCACATCTTAGCTGAATCATCCGGCTAGCCCATCACCAGAGGCGCGCGTGCGTCCCGGCAATTCCATCCAAGGAGACAAGACATGGCAGAGAAGGTCATCATCGTCACAGGCGGCAGTCGCGGTATTGGCGCCGCCACGGCAAGGCTGGCAGGGCAGCGCGGCTACGCGGTGGCCGTCAACTACGTGTCCAACCGGGACGCCGCAGAAACCGTTGCCGCCGAGATCCGCGCGGCCGGTAGCCGCGCCATCACGGTCGCTGGCGACGTGGCGCGCGAAGAGGATGTGGTCAAGCTGTTTGCCACCGTCGACCGCGAACTCGGGCCGGTGACGGCCCTGGTCAACAATGCCGGCGTCCTGGACCACCAGTCGCGCCTGGATGCCATGAGCGCCGAGCGCATCAACCGCGTGCTCATCGCCAATATCACCGGCAGCCTGTTGTGCGCGCGCGAGGCCGTCAAGCGCATGTCGACCCGGCATGGCGGGCAGGGCGGGGCCATCGTCAACCTCTCGTCGATGGCGGCCAAGCTGGGCGGACCGGGCGAGTATGTCGACTATGCCGCCTCCAAAGGCGCCATCGATGCCTTCACCATCGGCCTGGCCAAGGAAGTGGCCAACGAGGGTATCCGCGTCAACGCCGTGCGCCCGGGCCTGATCTATACTGACATCCACGCCAGCGGCGGCGAGGCCGGCCGGGTCGATCGCCTCAAGGACGCCGTCCCGATGAAGCGCGGCGGCACGGCCGAGGAAGTCGCCCATGCCATCCTGTGGCTGTTGTCGGAGGAAGCCTCCTATGCCACCGGTACCTTCATCGATGTCTCGGGTGGTCGCTGAGCGGGCATCGTCCATCTCATCCAACCTGACCGGAGGCCGGCATGAACACCCCCATTCCCGAGCGGCGCATTGACGAACTGCTGGCGCGCTACGCCCAGAGCCATCGTCATCCCATGAACGAGATCATCCATTGCATCTGCGTGCCGGCCATCATGTTCTCGCTGCTGGGATTGTGCTGGACCGTCTCGCCGGCCGTTGCCCTGGTGGTGGCTGCCGCGTCGCTAGCCTACTACCTGCGCCTGTCGCCTTCGTTTGCGGTGGGCATGCTGGCCATGGCGGCGCTGATGCTGGTCGTGCTGGCGCGCCTGCCGGCCGGGGCGGTCCTGCCGGTGTCTGCGGTGGTGTTTGTGCTGGCCTGGATCGGCCAGTTCGTCGGACATCGTATCGAGGGCAAGAAGCCATCCTTTTTCGAGGACCTGCGCTTCCTGCTGGTGGGACCGCTGTTCGTACTGGCCTTCCTGTACCGGCGCTGGCATATCGTTTATTGAAAAGAGAAGCAAACCGCAAGCGTCGGATTTCCGGATTGAGGCTGCTTTGTATTAAGATGTAAAGGATTGTTTGTCCGCACGGAAAAAGCGCGATCATGGCGCACCCCGTAGGACGCATGGATCCCCACGTCGCCCGGCGACGGGTCAACTCAGTCGGAGTGTTTTTTGTATGAAGAAATTGCTTGTAATGGCAGCCCTGGGCTCCCTGGTCGCTGGCTGCGCCGTCACCCCCAACTCGGCTAGCGTCTATAACACCCGCCAGGCGCAGGGTGAGCAGACCGTGCGCATGGGCGTGGTCGAATCGATCCGCAACGTGACCATCGACAAGGGTTCGACCGGCGTCGGTACCCTGGGTGGTGCCGCCCTGGGTGGCATCGCTGCCGGTTCCACCATTGGCGGTGGCAATGGTGCCCTGGCTGCCGGCATCGTCGGTGCCCTGGCCGGTGGTGTCCTGGGCAACCAGGCCGAAGCGCACCTGAACAACCGCCCGGGTCTGGAAATCACCGTGCGCCTGGACAATGGCGAGCTGCGTGCCATTACCCAGGATGCCGACGAGCCTTTCCGCATCGGCGAGCGCGTGCGTCTGCTGTCCAATGGCCGTACCACCCGCGTGACGCACTGATCGCCACTTGGGTCTATGAAAAAGCAGGACTTCGGTCCTGCTTTTTTTTCGTCATTCGCCAGCCTGGCCGGGTTTGCCGGAGGCGGCCTGCCGTGCCAGCCATTCCTGCCGGGTGAGCCGGTATAGCCGGTGCAGCCGCAAAGGGTGGCCCGCAGGAAGACGGGGATGCTGGAAGTCGTCCCCGGGATCGCTGTGCATGCCCAGTTTTTGCATGACCGCCAGCGAACGCAGATTGGCGGGGACCGTGAAGGAGACGATCTGCGGCAAGCCCAGCAGGGTGAAGCCATAGGCCAGCGCACACTGAGCGGCCTCGGTGGCATAGCCCTGGCCCCAGACGGCAGGGGCCAGTCGCCAGCCGATCTCGACAGCCGGCGTGAAGTGGGTCTCGAAGGCCACATTGAGCAGGCCGACGAAGCCGGCAAATTCCACCACACCCGGGATTTCCAGCGCCCACGGACCAAAGCCGTGGTGCGCAAAATGTGCTTCCAGGCGCGCGGCCAGGGCATTGCTGTCGGCTGCCGACATCACACCCGGGAAGTGCTGCATGGCCAGCGGATCGGCATTGATCGCAGCCAGCGCTGGCCGGTCGCTGTCGCGCCAGCGCCGCAGCAGGATGCGCGGGCCGCGCAGCAACGCCGCGGCTTCTTCAGGTACCGGAGGCGGGCGCATCGCCGGATTCCTTGCGCTTGAGCAGCCAGATGTAGATCCCGGTCTGCAGCAGCGCCATGGTACTGCCCACGATGACTTCGCCCACCCGCATCAGGGCCAGGTGCAGTTCCTGGCCCAGGCCCTGGCCGCTGAAGGCGGCCGACAGCAGGATCACCACCGTAGCCGGTCCCAGCCGCCAGTTGCTGGGGTAGTTCTGCAGCAGCATGGCCACCACCACCGCCGCCGTCAGCGCGGCCAGCATGGCGATGAAGGTCGGTCCGAACACCACCAGGGCGATGCAGGAGACGATGCAGCCCGACAGGGTATTGATCAGGCGCGCCCGGAAATTGGCCTTGGCCACCGTCATGTCCGGCTCGGTGACGATGATCAGCGAGATCATGGCCCAGTAAGGTTCCTCGATGCCGGCCGCGCGCAGCCCATACCAGAGGATGATGCAGCCGGAGAGGATCTTGACGAGATAGACCAGCGCATTCTTGCGCGGATTGATGAAGTGCAGTTCCATGGGGCAGGTGGAGACGGTGACAGAGCGATCTTAAACACGCTGCCCGGCCCCCGCAAGCGGCCAAGCAAAACGCCGCCGTCCCCGGAGATCCGGAGAGCGGCGGCGTCGCTGCAGGGCAGGTGTCAGGGGCTGGGGCAGGTCGCCCCGGGGCTTACCTGGAGGCCATCGCCAGCAGCATGTCGTTCATGCGCTTGACGAAGCCGGCCGGGTCGGCCAGCGCACCGCCTTCGGCCAGCAGGGCCTGGTCGAACAGCAGGTGCGACCAGTCGCCGAAGCGTGCTTCTTCATACTTCAGGCGTTGCACCAGCGGGTGGTCGGGATTGATTTCCAGGGTGGGCTTGGATTCCGGTGCAGCCTGGCCGGCGGCCTTCAACATGCGTACCAGGTTGCCCGAGAGTTCGTTCTCGTCCGCCACCAGGCAGGCCGGGGAGTCGGTCAGGCGCGAGCTGATGCGCACTTCCTTGGCCTTGTCGGCCAGTTCCGTCTTCATCTTCTCGACCAGGTCCTTGTAGTCGGCCTCGACCTGCTCGTGCTGCTTCTTCTCGGCCTCGTTCTCCATCTTGCCCAGGTCCAGGCCGCCCTTGGCGACCGACGCCAGTTCCCGACCCTCGAACTCGGTCAGGAAGGACAGCATCCATTCATCCACGCGATCGGTCAGCAGCAGCACTTCCACGCCCTTCTTGCGGAAGATCTCCAGGTGCGGGCTGTTCTTGCCGGCCTGCCAGGTCTCGGCGGTGACGTAGTAGACCTTGTCCTGGCCTTCCTTCATGCGGCCCACGTAGTCGGCCAGCGAGACGTTCTGGACGTCGCTGTCGTTGTGGGTGGAGGCAAAGCGCAGCAGCTTGGCGATGCGTTCCTTGTTGGTCGCATCCTCGCCGATGCCTTCCTTCAACACCTGGCCGAATTCGGTCCAGAAGGTGGTGTACTTGTCCTTCTGCGCCTGGTCATCGCTATTGGCCAGCTCTTCCAGCAGGCCCAGCACACGCTTGGCCGAGCCGTCGCGGATGGCGCGCACGTCGCGCGACTCCTGCAGGATCTCGCGCGAGACGTTCAACGGCAGGTCGGCCGAGTCGATCACGCCCTTGACGAAGCGCAGGTAGATCGGCATGAGCTGCTCGGCATCGTCCATGATGAAGACGCGCTTGACGTAGAGCTTGATGCCGCCGCGCTTGTTGCGGTCCCACAGGTCGAACGGGGCGCGGGTGGGGATGTAGAGCAGCTGGGTGTACTCGCTGCGGCCTTCCACGCGGTTGTGGGTGTAGGCCAGCGGAGCACCAAAGTCGTGCGAGACGTGCTTGTAGAACTCCTCGTACTGCTCCGGGGTGATCTCGGACTTGCTGCGGCTCCACAGGGCGCTGGCCTGGTTGACCGTTTCCAGTTCGTCCTGCTGCACGGTCTCCTTCTTTTCTTCGTCCCATTCTTCCTTGTGCATCAGGATGGGCAGCGAGATATGGTCGGAATACTTGCGGATGATGGACTTGAGTTGCCAGGACGACAAGAATTCATCCTCGCCTTCACGCAGGTGCAGGATGATGTCGGTGCCGCGGCCAAGCTTGTCGATCTGTTCGATGGAGAAGTCGCCCGCGCCTTCGGATTCCCAGCGCACGCCGTCGGCCGCCGTCGTGCCGGCACGACGCGTCTCGACCGTGATGCGGTCGGCAATGATGAAGCCCGAATAGAAGCCCACGCCGAATTGCCCGATCAGGGCAGCATCCTTCTGCTGGTCGCCGGACAGGCGCGAGAAGAACTCCTTGGTCCCCGACTTGGCGATGGTGCCCAGGTGCGAGATAGCCTCGTCACGGTTCATGCCGATGCCGTTGTCGGAGATGGTGATGGTGCGCGCGGCCTGGTCGACGCTGATCCTGATCTTCAGTTCCGGGTCGTTTTCGAACAGGCTGTCATTGTTGATGGCCTCGAAACGCAGCTTGTCGGCGGCATCGGAAGCATTGGAGACCAGCTCGCGCAGGAAGATTTCCTTGTTCGAGTACAGCGAGTGGATCATCAGTTGCAGCAGTTGCTTGACTTCGGCCTGGAAGCCCATGGTCTGTTTTTCGGTCGCCATGTTTAGGTCCTCATTGAAGAAATGGATGATGGGAATAGGCAAAGATAATCGCCAATGGGCAGGATATAGGGAGAGGCTTGTGGTTTTTCAACCGCATTTTTTCGACTTTTAATGCTTCTCAATGGATATACGGTTTTTCCTGATAGTCGTAAGGCAACAAACTGACCATAATTCCAGAAATTAATTTTGATCAAGTCAATTGAAATTAAACGAGTTTTTGTCCATTTTTGTAATCGAGCTGCCATTCTTGGATGTTAGAATCAGTTTGTTAAAATGGTAACAACATTTGTCTGATTGACATCATTTTTAATAACGTTTTCATCGGTTCCCGCTTCGAGAACACGAAGAACATGGGCGCGGGACTGAATTTCCGGAATCGGGGCGAGGGCTGTCGATTCATTCCTTAGAACGGGTTGGTGCAGGGGAGGCCGGCAGGAAGCCGGTCGATTGCGTTGATGAGATTGAATAAAAGCAAGCGTCTACTACTTGGACTTGGATTGTCATTTGGACTGGCCGCACACCAGACGGTGAGCGCAGCGGAATCCCCGCCGGCGCTTGCTGAACCGCCTGCACCTTCGAAGGTGGGGGTGCCGGTCAGCCCGGAGAAGCCGGAGCAAACCGAGAAGCTGGAGAGCCCGCCACAGATTCGACTGGGTACCGATCCTGCCGGACCGGCCGCGGTCGATTACCGCTTGCCTGCGGTGCCCGCGGCCACGGCGCCGGCATCTGCCCAGGATGAGATCCTGCTGCTGCTGCGCCAGTCCGATGCTGAATTTGCCGGCAATACCATCGTGCTGCCGCAGATCGCCGTGGCGCCCGAAGGCGACCCGGTGCACGATCTGGGTTTGCGCCAGGTGCTCGACCTGGCCCTGGACAACAGCTACAGCTTCGCTGCCACCGCGGCCCAGGCCGACCAGGCGGAATACGCCGCCAAGGCCGCCGCCGGACAGATGGGGCCGACCCTGGATGTGCGCGCGCAGAAGGGCAATGAGTATTCGTCGCCGTCCTCGGTGATCGATCCCAATACCGGCCTGGTGCAACGCATGTCCTATCACAAGCGCTGGGACGTCACGCTCATCGGCCGCCAGCCGATCTTCGCGCCGGGTTCGTACTACGACTATCGCAAGTCCAGCGCACTGGCCACGGCGGCCGACCTGCGCCGCGACGATGCGCGCGAGACCCTGTACTACAACGCCATCAAGGCCTACTACGATGTGATGCGCGCCTATGCCTCGCTGTCCTTTGCGCGCAGCTATGCCAAGCGCATGGACAGCCTGCTGGACTACATGCGCAAGCGCCTGGAGGGCGGCGGCGCCAGCAATGTCGACTTCGATCGCGTGCGTGGCCGTTCGCTCACCGCCCAGTCCGCCGTGGCCGAGGCCGAGGGCGTGCTGGAAAGCGCCATGGTGTCGCTGAACCAGATCACCGGTCGCAAGATCGAGCAGATCGAGGTGCCCGACCACATGATGCCGGCCGTCCCCGATACCTCCAAGCTGGCCCTGCAGGATGTCTACGAGACCAATCCCGGCGTGCGCGCGGCACGGCGCGACCTGGATGCGGCCAGTCATGAACTGAAGTCGGCACGCGCCAAGTTCTCGCCCACGCTGGCCCTGGAATGGACCCAGACCAAGACGCGCGGCGCCGGTGGTGCCATCGATACCACCGACAACACCTTGCAGCTCACCACCGATCGTCGCCTCATGCTGGTGATGACCATGAACCTGCTCAACGGTGGCAGCGACGTGTACTACAACAAGCAGGCCGGCGCCAAGTATGTGGAGAAGAGCAATACCGCGCTGGACCTGGAGCGCAAGCTACGCGAACAGATCGAGATCAACTATCGCACCCTGGGTGCGGTCAGGAAGCGCATGGATATCTCGCGCCAGGCCTACATGACCAATGCCAACGTGGCCGATGTCTTCCTGGATCAGCTCTCTACCGGCAGCAAGCAGCTCATCGACGTGCTGGACGCCTACCAGCAGGCCTTCCAGGCGCGCACCGATTTTGCCAACCTGCTGTTCCAGCAGGCCGATATCAGTTACCAGATCCTGCGCAATACCGGCCGTGCCTCGGCGTCCGAGACCGTGCCGCCGACGCAGGCAGTGAAATAGGACGGGGGAAAGATGGAGGGCGGAAAGGAACAGAATTTCTGGCCAGGCTTCGTGGATGCGTTGTCCAACGTGGTGCTGGTCATGATCTTCGTGGTGGTGGTGTTCGTGGTCACCCTGTTCTACTACTCGCAGAAGCTGGCCCAGATGAAGGTCAGCAAGCTGATCACGCAGAGCCAGACGCAGGTGGTGCAGGGCGAGGTCAAGACGAAGAAGAACGAGGTCAGCGGCAACGTCGACAATTCCGGCATCGGCAATGCCAGCAGCAATGCCAGCAACAGCAGTGCCGCCGAGACCCAGTCCGAGCGCGAGAAGGTCCAGGAAATCGAACAGTTGAAGCGCGAAGTGGCGAGCTTGAAGGCCAAGCTGGCGGCGCCGCCGCTGCAGTCCGACAATGGTAGCCTGCGCAGCGCAGCCGCGCCCTCCAGCCCCAATGCCATCCAGGTCAAGGCTGAACCGGGCGACAAGGAAGTCGCCCCGGGCCTGCGCATCGATGCCAATGAAAAGGCCGTGACCCTGAACTTCGATACCGACTCCACCCAGTTGAGCGATGAAGGCGGCAAGGCGCTGGACAAGAGCATCGGCGACTGGATCCGTCGCGCCAAGAGCAGCCAGGGCAAGATCGTGGTCACCGGCGTGATCAGCAGCGGCGGCTACACCGAGAGCCGTCGTCGCGCCTACTACCGCACCGTTGCCGTGCGCAATTACCTCATCGATGCCGGTGTGGAAAAGGAACGCGTGGTGAGCCGTGTGGCCACCACCGAAAACAGCGCCACCAACGACTCGCGCGTCATCGTGCAGTACCAGGTGGCAGCGAAATGACCATGTCGCTCAAGCCCGACGCCGCCCACGGGATCGCCTCCCGCGGCAAGGGCTTGCTGCGCCGGCTGGTGCCGCGCCTGGACCGCCGCCTGGGCGAGCTGGGCAACATGCCGCGCCCGCGCATGGCGGTGCTGGCCTGTGCTGCGTTGCTGGCCCTGCTGGTGGTGTGGTCGATCTTCGCCCCCATCGACATGGTGGTGCGCGGCAATGGCCGCATCGTCGCCTCCGAACACAACCAGGTGATTCAGCACTTGGAGGGCGGCATCGTCTCGGCCATCCTGGTACGTGAAGGCGCGGCCGTGAAGAAGGGCCAGACCCTGATCTCGATTTCGGATGTGCGCGCCAATGCCGACCTGGGCGAAGGGCGCGTGAAGATCCTCGGCCTGCGCGCCAAGATCGCACGTCTGAACGCCGAAGCCACTGGCGCGGCCAGTCTGCAGATGCCGGCCGACCTGGCCGGCGATGATCCGGCCGTGCAGAGCGAACAGGCGGCCTTTGCCGCGCGCACGGCCAAGCTGGCGCAGGAACTGTCGGTGTTGCGCGAACAGTCGGCGCAGCGCCAGGCCGAGCTGGGCGAGGCCGTGAGCCGCCAGAAGAGCCAGAGCGGTGAGCTGGAGCTGGCGCAGCGCCAGTACAAGCTGATCCATGGCATGCTGGAGCGCAATGCCGCCTCCCAGCTGGAAGACATCCAGGCCGCCTCGCGCGTGCAGGATGCGCAAAGCAAGCTCTCGGCCACCAATGCCATGATCCCGCGCCTGAACGCGGCCATCGCCGAGGCCCAGGCCAAGATGGGGGAGGCGTCCTCGCGCTTCCGTTCCGATTCCCGTACCGAACTGACCGCCGCCGAGACCGAGCTGGCGCGTCTGCAGGAAGAGATCAAGTCGCGCAACGACCGTGTCTCGCGCTCCGAGGTCAAGGCCCCCATGGATGGCGTGGTGAACCGCGTGATGATCAATACCATCGGTGGCGTGGTCAAGCCGGGCGACCCCATCATCGAGATGACGCCCAGCGATGACAAGCTGGTCATCGAAGCCAAGATCTCGCCCACCGACCGTGCCGAACTGGTCACCGGTGCGCGCGCCCGCGTCAAGGTATCGGCCTATGACTATGGCGTCTATGGCGCCATGGAGGGCGTGGTCACCGAGATCAGCGCCGACACCGTCCCCGACGACAGCAACCAGCGCGGCGAGCGCGTCTACCGACTCAAGATCGAGGTCCAGCGCGGCGCCGGCGAATTGCAGCGCAACCTGGCCCTGATGCCCGGCATGACCGCCACGGCCGACATCATCGTCGGTCGCCGTACCGTGTGGCGCTACCTGATGTCGCCCCTGTCGCGCTTTGGCCAGGGTGCCTTGCGGGAGCCCAGATGAGGGCCCTGGCTACCCCGATCCACCGTTTTTCTGCTCAGGTCGCGGCTTGCCGGTGCGCGCCTGGGTTTGACGTTTTCTGCACCCTCCACCGTCCCTGCTGTATTCCCTGCGTCCATTTCTCCGGAACATCGCACGTATGAAAAATCTTCGCCAATTCTATGCACTCGCTGCCATCCCGACGCTCCTGCTGCTGTTGGGCGCTTTCCTGTTCCGGGGTTTCGTGGGACATGCGATCCAGATCAATCCCTTCCTGAACCTGTTCATCATCTCGGTGGCGGTGTTCGGTGTCGGCCTGATCGTCTACAACCTGTGGCGCGTGAATTGGGAGCATGACAAGCTCATGCAGTTCTATGAACGTACCAAGGCCGGCGAGTCCATGGACAGCCTGGTCAAGGCGCCCGAATTCGCCGGCACCGAGATCGGCCAGGTGCTCGTCAGCGTGGCCAGCACCAAGGGTCGCCTGACCTCGCGTATCGAACAGGAAACCATCGAAGGCTCGCTGCATGACCTGCGTGCCCACCTCGATGCCAAGACCGAGTTCCCGCAATTCCTGACCGGTTTCATGATCGCGCTGGGCCTGCTGGGGACCTTCATCGGTCTGCTGGAAACCCTGGTCAGCACGGCAGCGCTGATCGACGGCTTCGGCAAGGCCAGTACCGCGGGTGACATGGATGCCTCCTTCATGCACCTGGTGGCCGACCTGCAAAAGCCGCTGGCCTCCATGGGTACCGCCTTCTCGGCCTCGATGTTCGGCCTGATCGGTTCGCTGGCCCTGGGCCTGACCCTGACCCCGCTGCGCGCGGCCAGCAAGAAGCTGGTGGCGCGTGCGCGTGAATGCATCAGCGACATGGTGCAGCACGTGATCCACGACATGAGCGGCCCGGCCGCCACCCAACGCCAGGGCGTGTCCGAATCCTTCCTGGCTGAGTTCCTGCAGGATCTGATGGTGCTGCAGCGCGAATCCATCATGGCCGCGCGCAACAGCTCGGAGGCGTCGCTGCAGGCCGGCATGAAGCTCGAAGGCCTCAATGACCGTCTCAACAACATCGTCCAGCTCTTCAACGACAGCATGGAAGAGTCGCGCAGCCTGCGCCAGCTGGTGGCCTTCGGCCCGCGCATGCATGAGACAGCACAGCAGACCCTGGAAGAGATCCGCAACGTCGGCCAGTTGATCAATACCAAGATCACCTCGGCACGCGACCTCTCCGACAGCCTGTCCTCGCTGGAAGAACGCCTCTCGGTCAATGGCGACATCGCCAACCGCACCTTCGAGGTGCTGCCGCAAGTGGTCTCGACCATCCAGGCCGGCCAGCTGGCGCTGTCGGCGGCGCTGACAGCGCTGCAGGCGCAGCAGGGCGAAATTTCCAACATGAACGAGAAGAGCGCGCAGAACATCGCGCAATTGCCGGCACTGCTCAACCAGATCTCGGTGCGTCTGGCCGACGAGATGGGCGCCATCCAGTACCAGGGCGAACTGCAGGCCACCGTGGCGGCACGCCTGAACGAGCTGGGCAACACCATCGGCGAGAACTCCAGCAACATGGCCCGCGACGCACTCTCAGCGCGCCAGCTGCAGATCGACCTGGCCAAGCACATGGCCACCCAGAACGACCGCGTCAAGAACCTGGGCGCGATCCCGCAGTCGCTGACCTCGATCACCGAGGCGCTGATGCGCCAGAACATCAACTGGCAGACCGTCATCGACGAAATGCGCAGCGGTCGCCAGACCATGGTCAAGGACCTGCGCCTGGAAATGCGCGAAGCCATCCGCGAAATCGGCGCCTCCCGCGGCGCGCAGTCCTGAGCCTGGCCTGAAGCAGGAGAACTACCGCCATGAACGCCAGCGAACAGGTCAACATCGATCAGCCGCAAGTCCTGCAGGACCTGCGCGCCGATCCCAGCTACCTGTCGCTCTTGCGCGCCTATGGCAGCCGCTTCGTCGAGATCATCGTCGCCGGCGTGCTGGTGAACCTGCTGGGCCTGCTCATGCCGCTGTATTCGCGGCTGGTGTATGACAAGGTGATCGGCAACCACATCCAGGAAACCCTGTGGGCGCTGACCCTGGGCATGCTGCTGTTCGTGGCGCTGGAAGTGGTCTTGCGCATCATCCGGGTGTATTACACCGAGCAGCTGGCCGGGCGCCTGGATGTGGAATTCGATGAAGTCTCGGCGCGCCGCATGCTCAGCGCCAAGGTGCAGGCGCCGGTGGGCGTGGTGCTGGCGCGCTATCGCGACCTCTCGGCCGCGCGCGACCTGATGTCCTCCAACTACATGCTGCTGCTGGTGGATTTGCCCTTCCTGGTGCTCTACCTGATCGTGCTGGGTGTCATCGGCGGTCACATGGTGTGGGTGCTGCTGGTAGGCGGCGGTTTGCTAGTGGGCTTGCAACTGCTCTTCAAGGTACCCGCCAACGACTATGCCAATGCCGCCATGAAGGTCGGTACCAGCAAGGTCGACAAGCTCGCCAGCATCGTCTTCGGCATGGAAACCCTCAAGACCACGCCGCTGCAGGACCGCCTGATGCGTGCCTTCCTGGCCGATGCCGCGGCCAATGCCGTGGCCCAGGCCAAGAGCCGTTTCTGGATGAATACCGGTTACGCCGTCTCCACCGTGGGCTATACCGTGATCTCGGTGGCCACGCTGGTGGTGGGCGTCTACCTGGTGGAAGACAATCTGCTGACCGTGGGCGCGCTCATTGCCTGCTCGCTGCTGATCAGCCGTGCCACCACCGTGCTGTCATCGCTGGCGGCGCTGCTGGGCCGGGTGGAAATGTTCCGCCGCGCGCGTGCCGCCTTCGACCAGTTGTTCGATGAGGAAGAGGCCAGGGAGAAGACCACCGCCGATGTGCTGCGCCAGGAAATGCGCGGCCTGATCCAGGTCGGCAACCTGCTGCTGCACCTGGACAAGAAGGAAACCCCGACCCTGAAGCATGTCTCGCTGACCATCCAGCCGGGTGAGAAGGTCGGCATCGTGGGGCGTTCCGGTTCCGGCAAATCGACCCTGATGCGCGCACTGGCCGGCCTGCACAAACCGGAGGAGGGGCATGTACTGGTCGATGGCGTGGCCGTGACGGCCTATGCCGACGAGGTCCGCATGCGCTGTATCGGCTACAAGCCCCAGGAACCCTTCCTCTTCGATGGCACCGTGGCAGCCAACATCTTCGTGGGCGATCGCGTGCCCGGCCAGGTCTACGAGGCCGCGCTGGCGGTGTCGGCGCTGGACGAGCTGATTGCGCGCGGCGAGCTGCGCCTGGACCAGGTGCTCAAGGCGCCCGGCAATCTCTCCGGCGGACAGCGCCAGATGGTGGTGCTGGCACGCGCGGTGGCGGCGATGCCGCGCATCCTGCTGCTGGACGAGCCCACCACCGGCGTGGACCAGCAAACCGAGGCCCGCATCATCGAGCGCCTGATCGGCTATGCCGGCGGACGCACCCTGGTGGTGGCCACCCATAGCCCGGCGCTGTTGCGCCACATGGACCGCATCGTCGTCATCGAGGGCGGGCGCATCGTGGCCGACGGACCGCGGGCCCAGATATTGCAATAAGGCTGCAAGCGTTGCAGCCGGATTGTTACTGATTCAGATTCGAACCGATCTTCGAAAAGCGAGGAAACCATGGCAACCGCAAGCTCATCACAAGCGAACTCCGCGGACAAGGTCACCGGCCCGGTACGGGTAGTGATGCCCGACCAGAGCGGCAGCTTCCAGATCAACGCCAACCGTGGCGCGGTCCAGCACGTGCAGGTGGTCGATGTGGACATGGTGCTGCACATGGCCGATGGCACCAAGGTGGTGCTGGCCGGCGGCGCCATGGAAGCCATGGATGACAAGTCGCGGGTCAAGTTCTCGGATTCCAGTGCCGAGACCGGCAAGCTGCTCGATACCGTGGGCAAGATCTCGCTCAAGCCCAACGACCAGTCGCGCGTGCTCAATTCGGATCCGGTGGCCGCGCTTGACCATACGGCGACCGCCGACAGCGAACCGCATGTGCAGCAACATTCAATTGTCGACCACAATGCAGCCAGCGTCGGTACTGAGGGGATCAACCAGTTAGCCAAGATCATCAGCGACCATGCCAACTCCCTCACCACCAATGGCAGCCAGAACCTGACGGTCCCGACCCAGCCGACCTCGGGAGACTCCTCGCAGATCAGCGTGGCCGCCGCCATCTCGGCGTCCATGAATCCCAATGCCTCGGACGCGCCGACCAAACAGGTCCAGGTACAGGCGCCACCGGAACGCCCGGGGACGATTCCCTCGACCATCGTGGTCGACCCCTCGCAACCGTCGATGGCCATCAAGCTGGTCAACCTGGCCACGACCACGCAGTCCGGAAGCAACCTCTTTGGCAGCGGCGGCGTGGCGGCCTCGGCCACCGATTCGGGCCTGCCGCTGCAGTTCAGTACCCAGGTGATCAATGCCGGCGACGACGTGCATACCATCTATGCCGCCGGCAACAATGCGGGGACCTTCATCAAGGTCTTCGATGTCACCATCAGCGGCAACGGCAATGTCCTCTCGGTGATTGTCTCGGGCGTGCCCAGCGGCATGTCCATCGTCAACGCCACCGACCTGGGTGGCGGACGCTACCAGATGACGGTGGCAGCAGGGCAGACCGACTTCCCGATGCAGTTGCAGTACAACACCGTGGAAGCCAATTCGGCCGCCCCGGTGCACCAGGCCTTCGACCTGAGCTTCACCACCGTGGTGGCCACCTCCAACGGCCAGCTGACCCTCAATGACACACGCCACGTGGCCGTCAAGGATGCCACCGCCTATGGCGACCTGAGCTACCTGGATCCGGCCACCGGCGACCCGGTCCTGGTGCTGCCCGCGCAGGGCTTGCCGCATGAAGTCCATGCCGGCAATGGCGGCGTGACCGTCTACGGCAGCAATGCCAACGACCTGCTTTATGGTGGCACCGGCAACGACACGCTCATCGGCGGGACCGGCAATACCTTCTTCATGGGCGGCGCGGGCGCCGACCATATCATCGGCGGCGTCAACAGTACCGGCACCAATGTCAACACCGCCAGCTACGCCACCTCCAGCGCCGGCGTCACGGTCAATCTGGTGACTGGCCTGGGAACCGGGGGCGACGCCCAGGGCGATGTGCTCTCCAATATCCAGAACCTGCAGGGCAGCGCCTACGACGATACCTTCGTCGCCAATGCGGCCGTGAACCGTTTCGATGGCGGTTCGGGTGGATCGGATACGGTTTCCTACGAGTCTTCCACGGCAGCCGTGACCGTCAACCTGGTGACCGGCACCGGTAGCGGCGGCTACGCCCAGGGCGATACCTATACGCATATCCAGAATGTCATTGGCAGTGCCTATAACGATGTCTTCATCGCCAGCGCCGATGCCAATCACTTCGATGGCGGTGGCGGCTCCAATACGGTCAGCTACGTCAACTCCAATGCCGGCGTCACGGTCAACCTGCTCACCGGCGTGGGTAGTGGCGGTGCGGCGGCCGGCGATACCTACATCCGCATCCAGAATGTCATCGGTACCGCCTACAACGACACCTTCGTGGGCAATGCCGACGCCAACAGCTTCGATGGCGGTAGCGGCGGGGTCGATACCGTCAGCTATGCCGGTTCCACGGCCGGGGTAACCGTCAACTTCGTCTCGGGACGCGGTACCGGCGGGTATGCCGAGGGCGATACCTACAACCATATCCAGAATGCCATCGGCTCGGCCTACGATGACGTCTTCATCGCCGGCGTGGACAGCCAGCATTTCGATGGTGGTAGCGGTGGTTCCGATACGGTGAACTACGGCGCTTCCACTGGCGCGGTCACGGTGAACATGATCACCATGAGCGGCAGCGGCGGGTATGCCCAGAACAATACCTATACCAACATCCAGAACATCGTCGGCAGCTCCTACTCCGACACCTTCATTGCCAGCGCCGCTGCCAACAACTTCAACGGCGGCCTGGGTGGTTCCGATACGGTCGACTACAGCTATTCCAATGCGGGCGTCACGGTGGACCTCTACCACGGCACCGGCAGCGGCGGTTACGCGCAGGGCGACGTATTGGCGCATATCCAGAACGTCATCGGCAGTGCCTACAACGATACTTTCATCGCCAGCGCGGACGTCAACAACTTCAATGGCGGAGGCGGTTCCAATACGGTCAGCTACCTTTACTCGACCGGTGGTGTGACGGTGGACCTGACCAATACCATCGGCACCGGCACCGGTGGTTATTACGCAGCAGGTGACACCTTCACCAACATCCAGAATCTGATCGGCAGTGCCTTCGACGATACCTTCGTGGCCAGTGCCGATGCCAACAGTTTCGATGGCGGCGGCTCGAACCACAACCGCGTCAGCTACGCCGCCTCGACGGCCGGCGTGACCGTTGATCTCAATTACACCGATGGCACCGGCACCTCCGGCGGCTATGCCCAGGGTGACAAGCTGGTCAACATCCAGGACCTGACCGGCAGTGCCTATAACGACACCTTCGTTGCCAGTGCCGTAGCCAACAATTTCGACGGCGGCGGTGGCTCCAACCGGGTCAGCTATGCATCTTCCAATGCCGGTGTGACGGTCGATCTGGTCATGGGGACCGGCACCGGCGGCTATGCCGACGGCGATACCTACGTCAACATCCAGAACGTCACCGGCAGTGCCTATAACGACACCTTCGTAGCCACGTTGCAAGCCAATGCCTTCGACGGCGGCGCCGGCAACAATACGGTCAGCTATGCCCGCGCCAGCGATGGCAACGGCGTCACGGTCGACCTGTTCCACGGCACCGGCAGTGGCGGCTTTGCTGCTGGCGATACCTACGTCAATATCCAGAACGTCATCGGCACCGCCTATGACGACACCTTCATCGCCGACAACAACGCCAATAGCTTCAATGGCTTGCAGGGTTCCAACACGGTCAGCTACGTCAACTCGACGGCGGGCGTGACGGTCAACCTGGTGACCGGCCTGGGTACGGGCGGTTTTGCCGCTGGCGATACCTATGCCAGCATCCAGAATGTCACTGGCTCCAGCTACGACGACCTGATCATTGCCAGCGCCGATGCCAATAGCATCGATGGAGGCACCAGCACGGCCAGTTCGCACAATCGCGTCAGTTACGCCAACTCCACTGCCGGCGTGACTGTCGATCTGACCTACACCGACGGTACCGGGACCTCGGGAGGCTATGCGCAGGGCGACAAGCTGACCAACATCCAGGACCTGACCGGTAGCGTCTATGACGACACCTTCATTGCCAGCCAGGCGGCCAATAATTTCGATGGTGGTACCGGGTCGCTGCACAATCGCGTCAGCTATGTCCACTCCAGCGTCTCGGAAACGGTCAACCTGTATACCGGCGCAGGGACGGGCGGCGCGGGCAGCTATGCCAATGGCGACACCTATGCCAACATCCAGGACGTCACTGGCGGCTCCGGTGATGACATCTTCATCGCCAGTGCGGCGGCCAACAATTTCGACGGCGGCGTCAGCACGGCGAGTTCACATAATCGTGTGAGCTATCAGTATTCGACGGTCAACGAGACAGTCGACCTGTATAACGGCGTGGGCACGGGTGGTGCCGGCAGCCTGGCCAATGGCGATACCTACGCCAACATCCAGGACGTCACCGGTGGCAGCGGCAATGACACCATTGTTGCCAGCGCAGCGGCCAACTATATCGACGGCGGTGCTGGCTCGAACACGGTCAGTTACAGCTACTCCACCTCGGGCGTGACGGTCGACCTGAACTACACCGACGGCACGGGGACCTCGGGAGGGTATGCGCAGGGCGACAAGCTGGTGAACATCCAGAATGTCATTGGTTCCAGCTATGACGATACCTTTATCGCCAGTCTGGCGGCCAATAGTTTCGATGGTGGTGTCAGCACGGCCAGTTCGCATAACCGCGTCAGTTACGCCAGTTCCAACGCGGGCGTGACGATTAACCTGAACTACACCGATGGCACCGGGACCTCGGGTGGATATGCCCAGGGTGACACGCTGGCCAACATCCAGGATCTGACGGGTAGCAGCTACGACGATACCTTCGTCGCCAGTGCGGCGGCCAATAATTTCGATGGTGGCGTCAGCACGGCCAGTTCGCATAACCGGGTCAGTTACGCCAGTTCCAACGCGGGCGTGACGGTCGACCTGAACTACACCAATGGCACTGGGACCTCGGGAGGGTATGCCCAGGGCGACACGCTGACCAACATCCAGGATCTGACGGGTAGCAGCTACGACGATACCTTCGTCGCCAATGCCGCGGCCAATAATTTCGATGGTGGTGTCAGCACGGCCAGTTCGCATAACCGGGTCAGTTACGCCAGTTCCAACGCGGCTGTGACGGTCGACCTGAACTACACCAATGGCACGGGGACCTCGGGAGGGTATGCCCAGGGCGACACGCTGGTCAACATCCAGGATCTGACGGGTAGCAGCTACGACGATACCTTCGTCGCCAGTGCGGCGGCCAATAATTTCGATGGTGGCGTCAGCACGGCCAGTT